>CAZURU010000632.1:0-2950 GCA_964623585.1 uncultured bacterium | reverse complement strand
CTATTTATTCTGGAGAACGGACGATTAAGTAAATTTTAAAACGACTCGGAATCAGTCTTTTAATCTCATTTTCTCTGTCACGTGCTTCAGATTTGTCAATTGGCATTACAACCAAAAGATCAACATCAGAGTTTTCAGAAGGTGTACCATAGGCATAAGAACCGTAAAGGATAATCTGTAATGGCGCGAATTCACACACGATATCATCACAAGCAGCTAAAATATCTTCGCGACTTACCATCTTAAAATCCTCTAATTGTGTTATAGCATTTAACCTTGACACATACCACCATTGAAAGGAAACTACTTGGATTTTATACCATTTCTAAATGAAAACGCCTCTTTTCTAATCGATCTTGTATCTGCTCAATAAGTTCCTCACCGTGCTTCTTGTTTTTCTCAATTCCTTCATGTATTGTGTCAATCATTTCTTGAGCATGCTGAATAGTTTTCATCTGTTTTTCCTTTTTGTAGATTCTTATGATAACTTCAACTCAGTGCGAACTGCTTCACGTACTTCTCCGCAGATACGCATTGCGTTCTCTGCATCACTTGCCGTAGCAATCTCTTCTGGATACCGGGAATCGACCGCATGTTTTGTTAATGTTGATAGATCGTTCTGCCATACACGCCATGCAGGTATTGTCGGGAGGATTAAGTCTAACAGATCATTCAAATTGTGTGTTCTCTGTATAGGAATGTTATTCTCTTGCAGCCACGCCTTTAGATGTTTCTCTACACACTGCTGTGCCAAAAAACAGATAACATGGTATATAGGATTATCGCCTCGGTAATTTTCCGCAGCTACAGAATAATCACCTTCAGCCTTTTCTATCCATTCTATCGTAATCGGATTCATTTCTGTATTCACCTTTTTGTGTGGCATGATATAGAAACCATCGGTTTCATAAAGCACTTGTCCTTTCTCAGTGATTTCGCGCAGAAACCAATCATCGTATGAAAGACGATGTGCTATGTATTCTGGAGAACGGACGAGTAGGTCAATATTAAAACGACTCGGAATCTGTCTTTTAATCTCATTTTCTTTGTCGCGTGCTTCAGATTTGCCAACCGGCATTACAACCAAGAGGTCAACATCAGAGTTTTCAGAAGGTGTACCATAAGCATAAGAACCGTAAAGGATAATCTGTAATGGCGCGAATTCACACACAATATCATTACAAGTAGCTAAAATCTCTTCGCGACTTACCATCTGATTATCCTTAAAACTTACTATTCTGATTTGTAATAGCACACCATCTTGCAGTCAATAGATAGTCGAAGAGGGCAGTATCCGCTTCAGGTGTTCCGATCCGTTTTAATGCGTGAATAGAATTGTCACGCACATAACGATTCCTATCTGATAGTGATGACTTCAGAACAGGAATCGCGTCGCTGGAAGCAGGACCAATCTGTGCCAATGCCAATGCGGATTCGAAACGGACCTGTACGTCCTCATCGTTGTCTAACATCTCTATCAAAGTCGGAACAGCAGATGACGCAGATGGTCCGATACCTCCTAATGCCTCTGGTATATACCGTCGTACCTCAACCTTACTATCTGTAGCACGATTTATCAATGCATCAACTGCCGGAACTGCTCCAGAACCGATCTGCGCTAATGCGTAAGTCGCTTCAACACGTACTGCATCATTTTCATGTTCCATCATTTCAGAGAGTGCTGCAACAGCGGGTTCACCAATTGCCGCAAGTCCATACGCCGCTAAACGACGAGTAGAGCCATTCTCATCTGTCAGTTTCTCAATTAATGTGCCAACTGCCGGTTCACCAATTGCCCCCAGAGCATAAGCAGCATTCAAGCGGATAGGTTCATAATCATCGCGTAAGGCTTCACCCAAACGCTGTACTGCGTCAGCAGCAGATTCTCCTAACATGCCCAACGCATCGGCAGCATCAGAACGGACATCAGGGTTGTCATCACCTAAGGCTTCAATATTACATGCTAAGTTTCCGTTGGTGTGATGTGCTGTCTGTGTGTCTGTTCCACCCGACATCCAATTCCACATGAGTCGCCATGCAGTTTCATGCTTTTTAGCTGCGGGATTTTCATTTACATCAAACGACCCGGATTTCCACTCTGGTTCTGTTACATTCCACTCCGGTTTCTTCGGTTCATCAAGTCGAATAAACTGAAATTTCATCATGTAGCGGGTTTTATCTGTCTGGTTCGCCATAGCGCGATGCCAAAGATCAAAGTGAATTATGGAAACTGTACCTGCTTCTCCATGGAGGGCAATCTCTCCCGCATTGTCATCAGTAAGCCTATGGCTATAGTATTGGGTTCCAGATAAGACGCTTGAGGGACCGATTTCAACAGGTGTATCCTGCGGATAGTAAAACGCCATTGCCCATCTCGGACGATGATGTCGCACCTTCTGATGTCCCCAGTAACTATCCTTATGAAAACCTTGTCCACCACTATGTGGTCCATTTCGATGCGGGTGACGGTGTGAATGCATCACGTAATTCTCACCTAAAATACTGCTAAATGCACCCCGAACGACCGGATCCTCAAACACCGCTTGTAATTCTGGAACACAGGGCAGAATGTTATTCCCTAAGTTGCCTTCACTCTCAGTGGTTTCCTGTGTTCTGCGATATATTGTTTCATGAACACTTCTCGGTAAATCAGTTTTCACTGTAACATGTCCGTTGACAATGAAATCTCGCATCTGTTCATCGCTAAGTAAGTTAGATTCTTGCATTATCAGATCTCCATCTATGTATCAGGATTTGAGTATATGCTCACCTTAATTGTAGTAGGCACTCTCCGAGTGCCATCTCTTCTGTAAAGATGACAAAATATTTAGACACTCACACGTTACTATTTTACTTGACTTTTGAATTAATTTCACACATTTTTTTCAAGGTACTGAGTATTGAAGGCATACAGGAAAGCTCGCCCCGTATTCCTCGGATTAGTCGTCGG
>CAZURU010000631.1:0-2956 GCA_964623585.1 uncultured bacterium | reverse complement strand
TTGGCACCTCCCTGGAGACGTCTGAACAACTGTCAGAGGAGCACCATCAGGCCCTGCAGAGGTTAAGGGTACGTCACTTGATGTTGAGCATTAATAAGAAGAGTTATTTATATTTGTAATCAAAACCATTATCAATCATTGTGGAATGTACCGTATAGTACATTTTTTGACATCAAAATTTTCTCCCAGCTGATACAGGTGGCCTGAGATGTTGTCTGTCATCAAAAAATTGTGTTCTACAATGTAAAGATTAAAAATTATTGGCATGTTTTATTTACTCAGGAGTTGGAGCAAGAGGTTGAGGAGTTACAAGAGGACGCTGATGATATGACTGAAGACAATCATTATAATGCGTCGAGCTTAACTGAAGCGACGCTGTCACTGCGGTCTCTTTACAAGAAGACACAGACAAAAATGAACGAACGCCAGCAACTGCTAGAGTCATGCGGCAACTTCTTCGCCAGATCAGTGGAGGTTAGTTTTGATTCTGGTATGGTAACGTCCAAATGTATAGTCTTTATTTTAGCTGATGCAAGATTTTGATACTGTAATGCGTGAGAAGGTGTGTAGACCCGCAAAATTGGAAGGATTTTCTTCCAGACTGTCGGCTCTTTGCTCAGAGGGTACATCACTGATAGCGATGGCACGAGCAAGTGTCGGCAGAGGACTGAGAAGTGAGAAAGTGTTGTCACAAGGGGTCGACGACACTATTGCCAGCCTGCAACACAAAATGCAGTGTTACAAGAAACTGGATAAAAGGGCGTCAGTGTATTTCACCAGCAGCAGTAGTGGGAGTGCATCGAAGAACATTTCTAAAAGATTTTCAATGGGAAACTTTGATGACTACCCTGCACTGCCTAAACTTGAGTTGGCTTCAAATCCACTGTCTGCAGCGTCCAGGCTCTTCCCTGAAAAGAAGCGAGAGGGATTACGTCGTGCTGGGTCAATGCGTGTGGAGCGTTCATCTCCTGTGCAGAAGCTGAGCAGCAAGTTTGAGCGTTCTTCAGTAGACGATACGTGCAAACCAACTCCCCCCGAGAGAGTGGACAGTTTCAAATATCTGAAAAATAAACGGAAGACCAGTGTAAACTCGTTACGTCAGAAATTTGAGCAACTGAGCATCGACCAAACGACTCCAACATCTTCTATGGAGGATCTGTCCGCAACGCAGCCTGCAGGCGCACCGACATCGGTTAAGAATACTGAATTATCTGGTAAGGATTCTCCTGGCAGAGCAAAACGAACTGTTCCCCCCGTTGAGAGGGCTAATACAATGCCCCCATTGGGCTCACCGAAGGCTTCACCGCCAACCAAAAGATTCAACGTTTTGAAACAGGCTAGTGGAGATAGGTCTGAATCGCCGAAGGTGTCACCGCAGGCCATAGAAGCAATATTGGAATCACTCTCCCTGCCAGATAGCGCCGATGATGGTAGTAGCAAATTGGTGGGAGGCGTTGCCGCTGGTAACCGCCTCAGTCAGCATTTACACGAACAGTTACCACAACTTGAAGAAAGCTCTGACGAAGAATTAAGCAAAGAAATGGAATTACTGTCAACCGCTACTGGTTAGTAGTTTGTGTGTGTGTGCTATAGTTACCGAGCGCGTTAGCGATCGGCGAATAATCGTGCAACAGGCTTCGGCGCTGTTCTAGCATGTTTGTATGTGTCCGAAAAATTCCGAATTGTTGATTGTGGGTTTGAAAGGCTCGTACGTAATTTAGGGGCTCGCGTAAATTCAGGTTTTACGGATGCGGCTAAAACTTTAGGCGTCAATTTGTACAGGAAACCTATGGCTCTCAGCTACGGGTATCGCTATTGATTCGTAACTGAAATATGTTTTACTTTATAAGGAACAAAACAGATTTTGCGCAGTGTAGTTTGTGTGGATAACGGCACCAACGCTACGAACTTCTGGTGCTGTCTTAATTAACGCGCATTTGTTGTAAAAACATACCGAACCATACCAAAAGACTGATAGCTGGCTTCATTCCTTACTAGGTAAAACATACTAAGGGACAGTGCGACGGTAGGAAGCCGCTTAACTTTGTTTATGAATCAAGATAAAACTCATACGTAAGTTGTCGCGTGACTCTAAAATGGCGTGTCGAAATCTTGAAACCATTATTAGCCAAGACTCGCAAGAATCCTTGGAGGCAGATGATTTGCGTTTTGCGTATGATGCAGGAGAATCAGGAATCCTTGGAGGCAGGTGACTTGCGAATGACGGGTAATAACTCGTCCGATGAACACGAGGATAAACGAGCGTCGTTACCATAATATAAATAAATCTTGGCGTTACCTGTTTCTCATTTGCGGTCTTCCTAGACGATGGGGAACTTGCGCATTGCTTCCTAGGCACACGGTAGCGCGCGTTATTTGCTTACAGTAAACGAAACACAGAAACAAGGTCGAAAACATACATTTTTACGGTCCATGAAATGTCATGAACTTAAACGGCTTCCTACTGTCGCATTGTCCCTTGAAGCGATAAACCATTATCAGTATTCATAGTGGAGTTATCTTTTATGACAGCGCGTTAAATCATAAACAATTATATAAAGGGACTGGAAACAGTAGTTTACGGAGTTTATCCGCGTTTCACGAATCCGTACACGTAGATGTCAACAGACAGATGCATTTTTATATAATAAACCAAATACCTGGCTAGTTACAATACTAATGGCTAACAAGCAAGATTTCATTAGCAATGCCCATTAGTGACATAACAATGCACAAGAATTTCCTAAATTGATTATTGTTTCAGTTGAAATGCCATCGAACACGTTCAGGTTTTTGGGCTTGTCAGACCTAAACCAAGGTACGCAGGTTTTTGAGAATACATGCATAGCATTCAACAATAATGCAACTATTCATCAGTCTTTATTAGAAGATTGTGACTTATACAATTGTCAAAAATAGGCTATTTTTAAAACTATATTATCAAGTAACTCCTATA
>CAZURU010000630.1:0-2961 GCA_964623585.1 uncultured bacterium | reverse complement strand
CTATTGAAGAAGTGATGCGCCGTGGTATAGATGCACTTGAAAAAGAGCTTGATCCAATTGAAGTCAGTCGTTTTATCGTCGAATTACGACGGATGAAATCAGGTATCCAAGATCGGTCATCTCTTGATAAATCAATAAAATAAATTCGCAATGGCAATGATTGAACATAAGGAATTAGAGGATTCTACTGGGTGTGTAAATATTTTGGCAGCGTTTCATAAAAGATGTCTTAAGACATAGCACACCCATGGAGCGCGGTGTATCTTCACAAAGGGGTCATCTATTCTCATTGAGAAGCAATATTAGCGACCTGTGCTAATTGTTTGACAGAGGTATCATTCACACGACTTTTGTAGCGTATGCTGTTAGCTTGCGCCATAACGAGTCCAATTTAACAGATAACACTACAAAGTCAACGATATGGCGCACCTACGAAAAGCCAAGCAAAATTAACCGGCACAAGTCGTAAGCAATAGTAAATAATAATCTTCCGATTTTTTTCGGCGAATGTTAATGCCGACCTCGTAGGGGCTGGGTTTCCCAGCCCGTCATTGATATACAATGTGCATATCTAATATTTAAACTCGCTTACGCCCTTGGTGTGAAGAAACCTTTCCCTCTAAAGTGGTCTCTTTGCTCCAGCGGAGCAGTATATCTATAGAAAAAACGAAGACCCTTCTTGCACTCCAGCGGAGTGCTATGTCAAAAGCATTAGAAAACCCTTTGATGTATTTAGTGTCAAAAACTTTACACACCCAGGGGTATTCAATTGTACGATTTGGATCATGGTTTTGCTTTACATATGTGCCCGTTCTTAGGAAAGATCGCGAGCGCAGCTCGCTCCTACAGAGGAAGACGTATCCATATATATAAAGTGAATAGGTACAATTGAATGGCCCTGTTTACACACCCGATTCTACTTGAAATTTTGGGGCGAGTTAAGGTATCATATAGTTGCTAGTGTGCTAGTGGGACTGACAAATTCAGCGAAAATATATTATTTAATCGAAGAAGGAAGATTTTCTATATGCAAGAGAAATATAATGATGAGGGGAGAGAAATTCGCAGCGATGCTAAAACAATCAATGACTTGCTTCGTGAGAAATATACTCTTGACTACTACCAACGAGAATACCGTTGGAAGAAAAACCAGGTGACTGATCTAATTGATGACCTCACCAGCAAATTCTTCAATAATTATCAAAAGGGAGACCAACGTAATCAGGTAGAAAGTTACGATCATTACTTTCTTGGATCTATGATTGTTAGCAAGACGAAGGGTAGATGGTTTATAGTTGATGGTCAACAGAGGTTGACTGCATTGACCCTACTTTTAATCAAAATCCGCCAACTACTTGAAGATGAGAGTCAGAAAAGTCAGGTAACGTCTCTTATTTTTTCTCAGAAGTTCGGGCAGAAATCTTTCAACTTGGATATTGAAGAGCGGGAATCCGTTATGGATGCACTCTACTCAGAAGATTCATTAGAACCCTTCAAATCAAGCGATCAACCGGAATCAATTCGCAATATTGCTGAGTGCTACGATGTCATTGATAATCATTTTGAACTTCAAAGCGATGAACTTCCATATTTCGTTGATTGGTTACTGGAAAGAGTTTACTTGGTACAAATTACTGCCTATGATGAGAGAGATGCCTACACGATTTTTGAGACGATGAATGATCGTGGATTGTCGCTTACTCCAGCAGAGATGTTGAAAGGATATCTTCTCACAAATATCACAAATACCGATCAGAGGAACAATACAAACGAGGTTTGGCGTGAACGCATCCAACTCCTCAAGGATATAGACAAGGATGAAGATGCCAATGCTATTAAGGCGTGGTTACGTAGCCAATATGCTGAAAATATCCGCGAACGCACAAGAGGGGCAGAGCCTCGCGACTTTGAACTAATAAGCACAGAGTTTCACCGTTGGGTTCGCACTCATAATGAACGTCTAGGACTTAACTCAAGTAATGATTTTGTACGTTTCATTGAAAAGGACTTCGTGTTCTATGCTCGCTATTATCGCAAGTTGATAGATGCAGCCTCATCGATCACACCAGGTTTTGAATGTGTATATTACAATGCACAAAACGATTTCACACTCCAATATCCAGTTCTGTTAGCTCCATTACGTTTAGAAGATACAGAAGAAGATAATCTCCGAAAAATACGAATTGTTTCAAGGTATCTTGATATCTTAATTCACCGTCGAATATGGAATTTTCGCTCTATAACTTATTCAACTATGTTTTATGCTATGTTTTCAATGATACGTGAAATTCGCAGCAAAAGTATTCACGACTTAGTTAATATTTTGCACCGACAACTTACCGAAGACGATAAGACCTTCCTGAACGACAAGTGGTTTCGTTTACATGGCACTAATCGCAAAAAGGTCCACCGAATACTCGCGCGAATAACAGATTACGTGGAAACTCAATCTGACAACGCGCCTCGTTATCTTGAATATTTCCAGCAAGGAACATCTCGTTACGAGGTGGAGCATATTTGGGCAGATCATTTTGAGCGACACACAGACGAATTTTCCAATGAAATTGAGTTTAAAGAGTATCGCGATTATATTGGTGGATTGCTACTTTTACCCCAGAAAGTTAACAAAAGTCTCAATAACATGCCCTACGATGAAAAACGCTCTCACTATCTTAAGGAAAACCTCTTAGCCCAAAGCCTCCACGAAAAAACCTATGAAAACAATCCTGGTTTTAAGCAGTTCATTGAAAGAAGCGGTTTACCGTTCTGCCCACACTCTGAATTCAAAAAATCTGATCTTGATGCCCGGCAAAAACTCTATCAACTCCTCGCCGAACAAATCTGGAATCCAGATCGGTTGCATGAGGACGCGTCATAGATCGAAAATTAGCGGCGTTTTAAACGAAAAAAATGCGATACATCAAACCCATTGTTTGGCTCATCTTTATCTTTTCCGGTGCC
>CAZURU010000629.1:0-2965 GCA_964623585.1 uncultured bacterium | reverse complement strand
TACTTGGCCGGAAACTTTATAACTACCATCCTCTAACCAAGGTTTATCCCAAGTTACACTGGTACCCGAAAAGTCGGTATTGAAATCAACTTTTGCAGTAAGAATCAGGTTGCTGTTATCCTTATCTATAAATGTCATTTCATCGAATGTTCGGAACGGTCCTCTCAAAGTGTAACCACGGGCAGTGATTATTTCAGAAAAGTCATCTGCCATGTTGTCGGCAAACCTTTCGAATAGGGGAATTGACGCTGTACCAAATGGTACTCCACCATATTGACTTTCACCACCCATGGCTGCATATGGCATTTCAAATTGACTCCCCACAGCTGCAAACGTAATGCCGGTTTTTCCCGCAGTAGTCTCACTTGGATTATAGTCGAAGTTCGGCTCTATGCGTTGCACTGGTGGTTCGCTTGGTCTGCCTGTAGCACAAGCTCCGATGAAAGCACACACCATAGCAATGATGCAAGTGTGCAACAACCTCTTGATATTTGAGAATTTTTTCATTGTCTTAGCTCCTTTATAATGCGAATTACAGGTTAAAACGAAAAAAACATACTATGGCCAAATCGGCCAAAAACCTGAACAGCTAATCCATTCAACGACGACATTTGTAAGAAGCTGTTTTAAAAACCCTAATGGCCTTCGAAAAGTTAAAAAAATAACCGCCTGATGATAGTAAAACGCCCCATATCACCGATATTTCCACCCTATTTGCTCAATTTTTTGCTCCTGTTCAGGGCTTACCAATAATTTTAAAACAGCTTCTAATACCGAATGTTCCCTCCCTTCAAAAGCAAATTTCAGATATTGAATCTGCGAATACTTATCATACTTATCATTTGAATCGCCCTATTCTGTGTCCAGAACAATACCTTCTCGCGTGGCATCGCCTGTTTATAGATCGGACATAAATAGGTGTGATAAGTTTTAAGCCATCTTCCTCTCCTTTCTCGTTGCATCCCATCAACTGGGAAAATGCAACTTGATTTTGTAGTTGTAGAACTTTACATTATGAACAGAGCGGATTGCGGTTTGCAGGACCGTTTCCGTCTCTGTATGTTGCGGCAGAAGGCCACAGGCGGCCAAACCGAGCGGCCTTCTGCCATTCCCGCAGACGTAATAAAGTCTGCGGTTTTTTTTATTCTGTGAATCTGCCTCAAATCGCGGCGAGGATGCCGCTCCTACAGCAGATTGATATTGCGTTATAAAAAAATACCGGGTGCCATTACCTATGACACCCGGTTAATATTATGCCGGTCAAATGCCACAGGCTGTGTGACTCACTCTATAGCCCA
Source organism: uncultured bacterium (assembly GCA_964623585.1). Taxonomy (GTDB): domain Bacteria; phylum Poribacteria; class WGA-4E; order WGA-4E; family WGA-3G; genus MSPOR6. Next base: position 1,667 of record CAZURU010000629.1, on the reverse strand, counting down.
GATTGAGCTCGGTCCTTTCGGAGACCGAAACCATAGCATTTAACCGGCTGGAGATTGCACAAAGTACATCCGGCTCCCTCCAACCGGTACTATAGAATGATTCACACGCCCTTACAATACAACATCAAAAAATCCTTTGCAAGAAAAAAATTGTTCATAAGACATGTTGGCGCAGTCTGGTATGAAGCAGGCCAATTCATGGTTGTACACCTCGCTTGAGTGAAGATGGAGCCAGGTGCAAAGTGACACCACGATTTACACACGCTCACGATTAGGAGAAATTTCAATTTTACCCCAGCGCACAGAATAGATACTATGACTGCATGTGGGAATTACAATATTCAAAGATATGATTCATAGCATCATTGGTGAGTAATGCGATACTGTATGCTTCATCTTGACTTGGAATACGGATTTCATGTATCGCACCGTTGCGATGTGCGTATATGAGGTCTAATTGTTCGCCTACGCCTCTACTGAGTAGCATGCCCTGATCGCGTAGATCATTGCACATATTCTTAAAACTCCGCTCGATTTGCTCTTTGTTCCTGTTTATGGTATAAATTTCCTTTCCCGTCACGGGTGTATAAACATTCTTGATCAGTGTTTCGATGACCTTACCGCAAAGCGTGATCGTCGCTGTATAACACTTATTCTCGTAGCACACAGAAGCCTCTTCGAGTACTTGCGCTATGGCATCCAATATGTCTTCTTCAAAACAGGACGGAGCAGGTTCCCCGCGATTAAATTTCAAGCGATCTTTCGTATTTACATCTATTGATTTATGAATATTCAATACAAATTCCCTCAAGGCTGTGTTAGCTTCATCAGCGTCCCCCATATCCAGAACCGCCAAATATTTATCCAAAATTTCCTCTGGGACTCTTTCAACTTTGAACAAAGCTGTAAGTTTTTGTACAGACGCATCAATTTGTTCAATACGCGTATTGGGAAGAGGTGGCAAAGCAAGAAGAAAACGCAAATATGACAACATCCCCATTTCGTAATGATTCCTGAATGATCCACCATCCGACGCCTCAAACCAGTCGGGAGGGGGTTCAAAATCCCACCAGATCTGATCTTCTATCCTATCGCGTTCTGGCAAAGCCAATTCAAGCGATGTAGCGATTTTGCGAATGCTGCTATAATTTTCTTCATTTGCTTTTGCCGAAAATTGTGCAAAGGCAATTCCCAGATCAAAAAATTCTTTTGCTTTCGATTTCTTATCATAAGTCATATTTTGTCATCTCTTAGAAGGTTGAATGTAGCACTGCTTCGGTACAACTCAATGCACCAATTAGTCGAAGTGTTATGCATCAGTCAACAGGGCCATCTCTCATTCCTCATTGGGGGTTTCCATAACGCAAGGCCAACAGGCCCAATGGCCTTGATCAGATCAAAAGTAGCCGATTTCTATGGACCTGTCAACATGCCTCGCAAATGGAGCATCGCCCATGCGTGTAATAGACGAGCGCAGGCTTGCATTTTACAGCGTGCGTGTGTATCTTTGCCCGCGAGAAAAAGGCGGGACGGCACAGGGGCCGTCCCCTACAACACCATACCGCAATGACAACCAAACCCAAAGGAAAAAATAATGTTTGAAACGCTGACAATGGCGCCTGCGGATCCCATTATAGGATTGACTGAAGCATTCAAAAATGACCCAA
>CAZURU010000628.1:0-2970 GCA_964623585.1 uncultured bacterium | reverse complement strand
GAGGTTAGGAAGAAATCAACGGTATGAATGCCATTTAGGCATTCCCCGCCTCGCTAGCAGAGTGGTGTGCCTGTATTATGTAAACAATAAATTACCCGTTTAATTATTTAAACTTCATATATGCCGTTATGTTATTTTTATTCCATTTCCTCAATAATTTGCCGTTGTTCATCTGTCAATTCGGGGACCTGCTCGCGTCGAATAGACATTGTATTGTCATCAGTTTTATGGATAATGGTGTTGTATTTTCCAGCACCTGGTTCTTCCTTTTCAGGAAAGTCATCGCGGGAATGTGCGCCGATGCTTGCTTTTCGTTCGAGTGCAGCGAGCGCAATTGCCTCTGACACAGTAAGGAGACAGTCAAGATCAAGTGCAGTATGCCATCCAGCATTGTATTCCCGATTGCCGACTACATGAGTGTTCTCAGCTTTTTCACATAACATTTTTATCTCTTCAAGTGCTTGATTCAGACTTTCTTGACTGCGAGCAATGCCTACTAATTGTTGCATCTTTTCTTGTAGTTGTGATTGGATTTCATAAGGGTTATCACTTTCTGCAGGATTATCAAAAGGTTTCAAGACGTGTTGTGCGATCTCCTCAACATGACTTTCCTCAATTGGAACAGCATCGTTTTCCATGGCAAATTGTGCAGCGTACTCTCCTGCACGTTTACCGAACACAAGCAGGTCAGAGAGTGAATTCCCCCCGAGTCTATTTGCTCCGTGTAATCCTGCTGCACATTCACCTGCTGCGAATAGACCGGGCACACATGTCATCTGAGAATCTGCGTCAACCCGAATACCGCCCATAATATAATGTGTTGTTGGACCTACTTCCATCGGTTCTTGCGTAATGTCAATGTCTGCAAGTTCTTTGAATTGGTGGTACATACTGGGTAGTTTTCTACGGATATGTTCTTCAGCGTTCGGTAGTTTTTCTTTGATCCAAGCGATATCTAAGAAAACCCCGCCGTGTGGACTACCTCTTCCTTCCTGTACTTCCCGCACAATACATCGAGCAACATGGTCTCTCGTCAAAAGTTCTGGGGGTCTACGTGCCTCTCGGTCTCCTTGTGTGTATAACCATCCCTCTTCAGGGCTCTCAGCTGTTGTATTGGCATATAGTTCTGGTATATCGTTGAACATGAACCGATCTCCTTCGCTATTTGTCAGGATACCGCCTTCACCTCTAACACCTTCAGTAACTAAAATACCTTTGACACTTGGGGGCCAAACCATTCCTGTGGGATGAAATTGGACGAACTCCATATCAATTAGTTCAGCACCTGCGTGATATGCCAGAGAATGCCCGTCACCTGTATATTCCCAGCTGTTACTCGTGACCTGATATGCTTTTCCAACGCCGCCTGTAGCTAAGACGACTGCTTTCGCAGTAAATACCTTGAATCTCCCCTTTTCTCGTTCATAACCGAAAGCTCCTGAAACTCTATCACCTATTTTAAGGAGGGATATGATTGTATTCTCCATATAGACGTCAATCCCTTGGTGGATACCGTGGTCTTGTAATGCGCGGATCATCTCTAAGCCGGTTCGGTCACCGACGTGAGCGAGTCGTGGGTACTGATGTCCTCCGAAGTTGCGTTGTAGAATACTTCCATCTTGTGTGCGGTCAAAAAGTGCTCCCCATTTTTCAAGTTCCCGCACACGTTCTGGTGATTCTTTCGCGTGCAATTCAGCCATTCGTGCGTCAGATAGGTATTGACCACCCCGCATCGTATCTGCAAAATGCACTCGCCAGCTATCTCTCTCGTCTACATTTGCTAAAGCTGCAGCGACTCCGCCTTCTGCCATGACAGTATGTGCTTTACCGAGTAAGGACTTGCATACCAAGCCGACCCTCAGATCGCCTATAGATGCTTCAATTGCAGCGCGTAATCCAGCTCCTCCGGCTCCAACTATTAATACATCGTAATCAAAAGTTTCGTAAGATGCCAAGTTTAAATTTCCTCTCTCAGTAATGTAAAATGTACATCACTTAAAATGTAATATAATCTTTCCAACCCGTTGTTGCAATTATGCGAACATAAAGATCAGAGAATCCAACCCAACACAAACTCATCCATGCCCACAACATGTGCCGACGATTAAGGCAACTGATACAGTTGTACATATTTCTTCGAATCGGTGCTTTTGATAGTAAATCAACTATACCGCCCACTAAATGTCGTAATGAATGACACCCGAAAGTATATCCACCCAATAAAACCACATTGATCGCTAAAACAATTGTGCCGATACCGATTCCAAAGGTTTTGCCACCATTATCATCATCAAACCACAACGCTTCCCAGACATCATAAGCCAAGAGACCAACTATCACTATCGCTACATATAGAAAATAGCGATGTATATTTTGGATAATTAAAGGGAAAGATTGTTCCCCACGATAGCCTTTACGCGGTTCCGATACAGTGCATGATGGCGGATCAGCCCAGAATGCTTTGTAATATGCTCCCCGATAATAATAACAGGTAAAACGAAAACCGAGTGGAGCCCAAAGGATGAGAACTGCTGGTGTGATCAGTGCTGGCATCCAATCAGGCATTGCTGTCCTAAACCAGCTGTGTGCTATAGTATGTTGATCAATACCGAACAGAAGCGGTGAATAGAAAGGTGTCAGGTAAGGTGCATGTTTCGGTAGAAAATGGTCACCTTCAAATACACGAAAAGTTGCATATATTATAAATGTACCTAACCCAAGAAATACGACTAAAGGTTGAACCCACCAAACATCTTTACGTTGTGTGTGAAAAGGTTTGTGTTCAGTTAATGTTAGTTCCGATTGTGCCATAGGGGTTTCTTCTTTCTGTTTGTTTTTCTGAATTGTGTAATAATTCTATAAATCAACCGTATTTAGCATATTGTAGCACAGAATTATATTTTTTGTCAAATTTGTCAGGGTTTTTTAGTTTTAGACATTTTAGTTATATTTTATTACAAACGTTAATAT
>CAZURU010000627.1:0-2978 GCA_964623585.1 uncultured bacterium | reverse complement strand
CATCGCGTGGGGGAGGGGTTTCCTATATGCCATCAAGAAGTCATGGAGACAGTATAACACGATCAGCAATTGCAACGCTCGTGTATGCTATCGGAAAACGCAAGGATACGCCAGAATACAAATCAACATCAGAATTCATCAAACGCCGTTTGGATTACAATGTTAGCGGGGGTTATATGTTCTATACACTATACTATATGGCTCAGGCACTCTTTCAAAGCGACTTTGATGCATGGCAGACTTGGAATCTAAGCACTATTGACCGACTGCAGAAAATGCAAAGAGGAGATGGTAGTTTCAATAGCAACTACGGTAGAGCTTATGGAACAGGTATGGCAGTACTCACTTTAGCCTTGAACTATCGCCTATTGCCAATCTATGAGAGATAGATGACACCTAATGTGCCCAGGCTGGTAGGTTCGGTTAGGAAACCGAACCTACCGGACCTAGAAGGACGGGGATTGATTATGAAAAACAGAATGCAAAAACACATATCGTCAATATTAGCGATTACGATTACGCTCACAGTATTCCAGTTCCCTTATACAGCAGCAGAAGAACTCTTACGGTGGAAAAACGGCGATTCCCTTGCTGGTAAATTATTACCCAGTAACCCATCAGCCAGTAACCCATCAGAAGTGAAATCAGGAAAAATCCGATGGCAATCACCTTACTTTTCAGATTCTTTAGAGATAGATAAAACTGTATTGGACTCAATTGTTTTCTCTAAAGAGACTGAATCGCCACAGGGGACATTTCGCATAGCGACTGTATCAGGAGATGTGTGGACTGCTGATATTATCGATTCAGATGAAAATACCTATCATTTTTTCAACAAACGTTTCAATAAGTTTAGGGTGAACAGATCGTCTATCTACTCCCTTGAAAGTCGAGAACATTCAAATTTACTCTTTGACGGATCTCAATTAACATCATGGGGAGAATCCCAGACAGGATGGTATGCTGATCAAGCAGGACATCCACAGACAGATAAGGGTAAAGCTAACATCTTTCACGGCATTACGTGGCCCGAACGGTTTGAGATTAGTTTAGAATTAGGTTCTACCTCGCGTCCTCCAGGCTTCGTTTTCTCACTCGGTAAAAACCTATATGAAGCGTTGCGTTTAGAGACATGGGTTAATGAACTCGTTGTCGTACAGGGAACGATATTTGAACCGATAATGACAATTGAACCTGATCGTCGTAGCTTCAGTTTACGACTCGCTTATGACCAGACGACAGGCATGTTAAAGATTTTTGATATAAACGGAAACCTACTTTTGGAACTCAACAATGTCAGTCCTACCGTCAATACAACCGGTATCTACATTTATAATCGTGGACAGGACCTTACAGTACGAAGATTAAGAGTTTACCGACAGCACGCTAAATTCAGGGATCAGAAGGTTGATTTTTCAAAACAACGCATTCACATGATGAGTGGAAAAATCTTTCATGGCAAGTTGTTCGTAGACAATTCACAGCAGAGACAAGGATATGTTGTTGATATAGATGGCGGACGAAGTGAGATCAGTGTAGAGCAGATAGATCGTGTTGTTCAACCTGGGATGGTGCTATCAACGACAGAGAATGTTTCAACACTGTCTTATGTTGATGGCGGTGTCGTCCAAGGAGAAATACTTGATTTGACCTCCACTGGTGTCGTATTAAAAACTAATTATGCTGATGAACCGATAACCTGTTCACTGGATGGTGCTTCCATACTGAGGTTTAATTCTACAGCAAAAACCGAAAAACCTGCGGAAGACTATGATAGGATGTTTTTTCCTGATGGTAGTCTACAAGGAAAGATCATATTTGGTAGTACAGATGAATTCAGTATCGCGTGGAAACCGACAGGCGTATCGGCACCAGTGCGTTTCGCAGACAAACGTTCACCTCGCATAGAACGGCACAGCAAACGTGTATCAAGATTACAGCCTTATGATGTGACACTGTATCCGCATCTATTGCATCTGAAGAATGGTGAGGTTATCCCGTGTAATGTTCTGTCTTATGATAAAGATAACATCAATTTTCGGTCTCCATTTATTAGTGCGACGCGTATTGCATCAACAAATATGAAAGCACTTGAGTTTTCACTGAGAAAGACTCAAGGTAGGAAAGAAAACCGAAATCCGATCACAATTACAGGTGGTAATAAACATCGTATCATTTTAGAGGATGGACGGATTTTGGAGGCTACAATGCAGAAGACAGAAAATGGGATGCTGCAGATCATCGTAGAAACTGGTGATCCAGAGGAAGATCCCATGAAAGTGAAATTCGGAGGGGAATTTGCCGCAAACCAAGCTGTTGCACTAAAGCACGGTGTTGACCTATTGTTTGACCCACTTGATATTCAATCCGAAAAATTGGATGTGAAAGTAGAACGTGCCTTGACCGTACCCAGGTTCAGCCGTGAAACGCCTCCAAAACATATTCTTGTTGCAAACAACGGTGATCTGAAACGGGGGAAACTCACTGGATTCAATGGAGAGACAATTCAGTTTGAAGCAAAGATGCAAAAGTCTGTCATTCCTCTCAACAGGGTTGCACGTATCATTGATATTAGTGATGTTAGCACAACAGATCAGGCAGATCAATCCGATGAAACACCTTCTCCTGACACCACAACTCCTCAAGACCCTATTTCTTCACCTACAGACAACAGCCCTGCAGACAACAGTGAGGGGACATCATCCGTTTCTCTTGTTCGGATCGCTTTGATTCATAACCCAATCCTGATATTCGAACCTATTGAGGTAAGGGGTGAGAGATTGTACGGCAATTCGTCCATCTATGGAGAGGTTTCTGTCCCTGTGAACAGTATCCAATATCTGCATTTTGGAGAGAAGGCAAAGTCATTTAAATCTGTTTTTTCGGAATGGGTAGTCCGTCCAGCAGTAGAACCTGAATACGGAGATTAAATAATTAATTCGGTAATTGTCTGTTCACATGATGCAGGTTCACTCCCC
>CAZURU010000626.1:0-2985 GCA_964623585.1 uncultured bacterium | reverse complement strand
TCTTCCAATCTTTTCTTCTCCCAATCTTCCAATCTTCCACCCTTCCAATCTTCCAATCTTCCATCCTTCCACCCTTCCACCCTTCTAATCCGCCTCTGATTCTCCATATCCCCCACCCCCAGGTGTCCTAATCTCAACAATATCACCTTCCTGAATAGCCAGAGTCGCTTTTGCTGAAATAGGTTGTTCCTTACCTTCTCTGATGAGGACATTCGCACCTAACTGCCCATTTTCCCCCCCTTGTAATCCATAAGGACTGAAAACCCGACGTTCAGATAGTATAGTCACTTCAGCATCAGTTAGGAGTCGTAAGGAGCGGACAATGCCGTCACCTCCGTTGAATTCTCCTTTCCCTCCAGTTCCCCGTCGAATCGCGTATTGTTCTACTTGCATCGGGTAACTTGTTTCAATTGCTTCAATAGGCGTATTCATCGTGTTAGTCATGTGTGTGTGTATAGCATGTATCCCATCACAGGTTGGTCTTGCTCCCATTCCGCCAGCGATAGTTTCGTAATAGGTAAAATCTCGATCCCTTTCACTGTCATAGCCACCGATAGTGATATTACTCATGGATCCCGAACTTGCAGCTGGAATTTGTCCGGGACAAGCTTTGGCTAAAGCACCGAATAATACATCAACAATCCGTTGTGATGTCTCAACATTCCCTCCCGCTACAGCTGCAGGAAATTTCGCATTGATAACTGTACCCTCCGGGGCAATAATCTGAATAGGTTCAAGACATCCAGCATTTGAAGGAACATCTTCACCAGCAATACATCGGAAGGTGTAGAAAACAGCAGATACTGTGATGGCATAAATAGCGTTTACAGAACCCCGAACCTGTTCAGAAGTGCCCGTAAAATCTACAACCGCTGTCTCACCCTTGATTTCAATTGCTACACAGATCTTGATAGGCGTATCTGTAATTCCATCGTTATCCATATAGTCTGAAAATTCATATTTTCCATCCGGTATATTTCGCAAAAAGGCACGAACCATCCGACTTGCATAAGCACAGAGTTCTTGCATATATGAATTAATCTCTTCTATACTGTATTTTTGCGTAATCTCCCGTAATCGTCTTTCACCGATGCGGTTAGCCGCGAGTTGTGCCTGTATATCTCCCTTTCTTTCTATCGGAGTCCGTACGTTCGCGAGAATCAGATGCAATACATCATCGTTTATTTCACCCGCTTGTAGTAGTTTAACAGGAGGTATACGGATTCCCTCCTGAATCACACTTGTTGCAAGTGGCATTGAACCGGGAGTCATGCCCCCAACATCAGCGTGATGTGCGCGGTTAGCAACATAGTAATCCGGTTCACTGTCGGAAGTGTCGCTAAACACAGGTGTGACCAATGTAATATCTGGCAAGTGTGTTCCTCCCCGGAAGGGATCATTAAGGACAACGACATCTCCCTGATTCATCTGTGTGTTTTCTATCGCTGATAATACAGAGAGCGGCATTGACCCGAGATGCACAGGAATATGTGCAGCTTGTGCAACCATACCACCATTTGCATCAAAAACAGCACAAGAAAAATCCAGTCGCTCCTTGATGTTCGGCGAAAATGCAGTACGCTGTAAAGTAACACCCATCTCTTCTGCCACCGAGGTGAGTATGTTTTTATAAAGTTCTAATTTTATCGGATCAAATTTCATAAGTCATAAATACTCTAAATTGCATGCAAATATGTCTAATGTTGTGTCAACATATTATTGTAGGTACCGATTCGGAGATCGCTACTACCGTTGGGTTGCTTTTGGTAGGAGGGAACTCCGATTCCCAACCCTTTCAATGGCATCAATTACCACTTGACCAAGCACTAATAGTACATCTACAATGATATTCACTCAAAAGCCTGTTGCATTTTAACATTTTCTCTTGTAATATACAAGAAAAACCGATTAAAATCAGGTGAAAGATGAAAAAAATTGATATAGCACTAATCGGTGCAGGGGGTATGGCAAATAGCGTCCATTATCCCTCCCTGAGTGAGTGCAAGGATGTTAATATCGTAGGTTTATGCGACTTAGTAGAAACCAAATTAAATGCCACTGCTGAAAGGTTTGAGATTAAAAATACATTCACAGACTATAAACAGATGCTTGAGAAAACAAGTCCTGATGCTGTCTATATCCTTATGCCGCCTCAACACCTATTTCCATTGGCAATTCACTGTTTAAATCAGAAACACCATGTTTTTATTGAGAAACCACCAGGGATAACACTGCATCAAACAAGAGAAATGGCTTTAGCATCCGAAAAAAATGATTGCAAGACCATGGTTGGTTTCAATCGTCGCTTCATCCCGCTTATGCAACACGTCAAGAATATAGTTGAAAAACACGGTCCGATTATTCAATGTTTGTCTGCATTCCACAAAAATTCACCCAATGCCCTCTACTATGATGGTATCATAGACGTACTAACCTGTGACGCCATACATGCAGTTGACACGTTGCGATGGCTTGGTGGAGGGGAGGTGAAATCTGTTGCAAGCGATATAAACAGTTTCAACTCTGAACGCGAGAATAGTTTCAATGCACTCGTGAAATTCAAAAATGGTGCAACAGGAATACTATACACAAATTGGGCAGTTGGTGGACGTATCCATATTTTTGAGATGCATGCACATGAGGTTTCAGCTTATGTCAATCCAGATGCAGGCGGGAAAGCAATAATCCACACATCTGAAGGCATATCCGAAATCACAACAGAAGAGGCAGCAAACTCTCACGAGACATACAGAACCTACGGTTTCTATGGAGAAACGCGACACTTTGTAGACTGTATTCAGAATGATCAGAAACCCCTGACGTGTTTTGCTGATGCTGTGAAAACAATGGAATTGGTTCAGTCAATATATCAGAATAGAATATAGGTGAATATGAGACAGAAAGGGTGGGGTGTGTAAAGTTATTGTCCCCAAAGTTTGTTACTGTAGAAAAAGGAACGCTAAACCCTTGCTCCAGCGGAGCAAT
>CAZURU010000625.1:1462-2994 GCA_964623585.1 uncultured bacterium | reverse complement strand
AATTGGTCATAGTGTTATTTTCATTGAATCAGCAACTTTGATTAGCGCGTTGCTGAATTTGGTGTGGTGGATGGTGGAGTTCCCATAGCGTCGGGAAGACAGCCTATATGAGCTATTTCATACATCAAGGCGATGAGAGCTTGATTTATGACCCTCTCAGTTAAGTCGCTGTATGATTGATACTATTTCCTTCCAATCAATTTGATCTGTCAGATGACACCATGAAATTCGAAGAGCTCCTTCTATAACCTCATCTGAAAGATTCATTGCCTTGAGCACATGACTCGGTTCATAGCTCTGCGATGTGCAAGCTGAACCATTAGATATGGCAACCTTTTCTTTTAATGCTACCATCACTGCTTCAGAGTCTAATCCCTTAAATGAAATATTCAAAACATGTGGTAATACATATTCCTGAGCACCATTAAAAATAGGGTCTAATGGCTCGAGAGCATCCAGTATGTTTTTTCGTAATATAAGACATCTTTTTTTTCTTTTTTCAGCATCTCTAATAGCCAATTCAGCCGCCTTTCCTAACCCAGCGATTAAAGCAACAGGCAGTGTTCCTGGTCTTAATCCCTTTTCTTGTCCTCCGCCGTAGATTAGAGGTTCAAGAGGTGGGCGTTTGAATCGCCGACGTCTCATAACCAAAGCGCCCACACCTTTTGGGCCATAAATTTTATGTGCACTCACACTTATAAGATCAATTCTGGAATGTCTGAGGTTTTCAAATTCCTTGCCAAATCCCTGTGCAGCATCAACATGAAAAAAAGCAGAATGTGAATCCAATATATCTGCAACTTGAGCGATTGGCTGGAGGATACCCGTTTCATTATTTACGTGCATGAGCGAAACAAGAAGTGTATCTTCTCTTAAAGCTGCTTTAATAGCTTCTGGCTCTATCCTTCCTCCCCCATTTGGTGGCACAAGTGTCACCTCAAATCCACGCTTACTCAATTCTTCTAAAGGTTCTAACACAGCCTTGTGTTCGATCATCGAACTAACAATGTGTTTACATCTTATTTTTTGTCCGTAGTCAGCCAATCCTAAGATTGCAAGATTGTTGCTTTCTGTTGCACCACTGGTGAATATAATGTCCCGTTTATCAGCACAGACTACCTCTGCAACTTGCTCACGGGCATATGATACCGCCTTTTTGGCACGGGTTCCAAATTCGTGTGTGCGACTACCTGCATTTCCAAATTCTTCCGTTAAATAATACATAACTTCTTTGTTTACCATAGGTTCTAACGGAGAGGTAGCATTACAATCTAAGTAAATAGACATGAGTAAACTCGCTTTTTGGACTTGATATGATATTTTTGGCCTGCAATTTGCTATCCTGCAATTTGCTATAATATATAAAAAAAAGGATGTTTGTTAAAATTTTATATTATGTTTGTTTTTTAATTGACGTACAAAAATCCATGTATTAAAATGAAAGCCAACACTCTTATCACCATTTTTTAAGTGAGTTGGCTATGGACAAGTCTTTTGAGTATGTGTTTTCGTGTATCCGAGGCGTTCAGGCT
>CAZURU010000625.1:0-1452 GCA_964623585.1 uncultured bacterium | reverse complement strand
CGAAGAGAATATTATATTTCAATGTGCCCACTTCGTTTGCTGCCGAAGATGTTTCTCTTTGATGAAGAGGAACTCGTACCTGAACTACGTGCCCAGCGAATAATAAATAAGAATCGCCTACCGGAAATGGCTCGGTATATCTTAGACAACCGAGAGGCCTATACGTTTTCTGCCATTACTGCCTCAATAGATGGCGAGGTTCAATTTGAGCCAATTTCATCAGATGATGATAACCAACAAATGGGTCGCCTTCACATTCCCATGTCTGCTCGGTTAATCATTAATGATGGCCAGCATCGGCGGGCTGCAATTGAAATGGCATTACGAGACAACCCTGATATTGGGGATGAGAGCATTGCTGTAGTATTTTTTATTGATTCAGGGCTGGAACGATGCCAGCAGATGTTTGCCGATTTAAACCGCTATGCTATTCGTCCCTCCAAATCGCTGGGTCTTCTTTATGATCACAGAGATGATATGGTCCGCCTTACTAAATATATTGTGCTTCAATCTTCAGTTTTTAAGAATTTTGTAGAAATGGAAAGCAGCACACTATCGGTTCGCTCTCGGAAACTGTTTACATTGAGTGCTGTTCATACAGGGAACAGTGCATTGCTTGAAGATCTTGCGAATGGTAATTTAGCGAAGGATGCAGAAATTGCCATTTCTTTTTGGAATGAAATCAACAAGTATATGCCCGAGTGGAATCTCGTTCGCGATGGCAGACTTACTGCTGGCGATTTACGGAAAGATTTTATCCATTCCCATGGTATTGCCCTCCAAGCTATTGGAATAGCTGGCAATGCTTTATTAAAAGAACAAGCCACAAAATGGAAACAGTCAGTAAAGCAGATAAAGAAAATTGATTGGGCACGCTCAAACTCAGAAGTTTGGGAAGGTCGTGCTATTGTAGGCGGGCGGGTGTCCAAATCAAGACAAAATGTGACGCTTACTACGAACTATATAAAAAGAATATTGGGTTTGTCACTAACACCTGAAGAACAGCGCATTGAAAATGCTCTCCAGCGAGGCGAATATGACCATTAAGCAGAATCGACCTTCTTCGGCATTTGATAATTTGGGTCTCAAAAACACCATTCAGATGCTCAAAGACGAAATAAAGGCACTCTATTTGGAAGACCAGGTGCCTTGGGTGATTGGGTATAGCGGTGGAAAAGATTCGACCGCTGTGCTTCAGTTAGTTTGGTTAGCACTACAAGAATTGGAGCCACACCAACGTGAAAAACAGGTTCATGTAATTAGTACAGATACACTGGTCGAAAATCCTATTGTAGCTGCCTGGGTGACACAGTCTTTGGTAAATATGCAAGAAGCGGCAGATGAACAGGAACTACCGATTGCTCCCCATCGTTTGACACCTGAAATTAAAGACACCTTTTGGGTCAATCTGATTGGCCGTGGATATCCTGCACCCAGACATAAATTCCGATG
>CAZURU010000624.1:0-2994 GCA_964623585.1 uncultured bacterium | reverse complement strand
ATTTGAGGTTCTTTCGATAAATAAAAACCCTTATCCCACAATCATTATTTTGGAGGGGACAGGCTATAGACCTAAATCAAAGGAGTGGTTACGCTCCCAAGCAGGGAAAGGTAACCTGCTTCAAGTCTGTAGTTTGGGGGAATTTGACCGTTTTGCGAAAAGGGAACTATAATTTTTAAATCAACCTTGACAAAATGCTAATGGAGCATATTCAAGCTATGAACTATCACCAAATGCGGAACAAAGAATTAAGAGAGGAACTTAAAAAACGTGGCCTGAAAGGGTACTCGTCATTAAAAAAGACGCAACTGATAGAGTATCTTTCAACTGGAATCCACCCATTAAATGGCAAACAAATATCTCCGAAAATATCAGAGAGTGAAATACGCGATTCGTCTTCTGGAAGTATTGGATATTCACCAACTCTTTTTACCAGAACAATTGAAGAGCTCCCGATCAATCAAATTGTATCAGGTGATTGCTTAAAAGTTATGCGAACGTTTCCTGATGGAGTTTTTGATTGTTGTATCACCGATCCGCCATTTAATATGTCAAGGAAAAAAGGCTTAGGTTGGGCCTTTAGTTCGCATGTTACAATGCAAGAACAGTGGGATATTTTTGCCCAGGACGATTATTTCCAGTTCACGGTTGATTGGGTTACCGAGGTTTTAAGATTGTTAAAAACGAACGGGAATTTCTTTGTTTTTGGATCTTTTCACTGTATTTTTACAATTGGTTTTATTCTCCAAAGTCTATTTAACCGACGGATTATCAGCCAAATCGTCTGGTATAAGCCTAATGCCCAACCTAACATTACCTGCCGAATGTTTACTGAATCTACCGAGTTTATCATTTGGGCAGTCAATAATGAAAGTAAAAAAGCTAAAAATTGGACTTTCAATTATGAAGTGATGAAGGCGATGAATAACGACAAGCAAATGCGAAACATGTGGGAGATTCCACTCACCAAACCATCAGAGCGGAAACACGGGAAACACCCATCACAAAAGCCTTCAGCAGTCATCAATCGGCTTATTTTGGCTGGAACTAATGAAGACGATCTCATTCTTGATCCATTTTCTGGAACTGGAACTACGGCAGTTGTCGCCGAGCAACACAAACGGAAATGGATAATGATTGAAAAGGAAGATGAATATAACCGAATTGCTCAAAAAAGGGTTGATGAGTTGTTTAGTGAATTATTTGAGGATAGTTCAAATAACAATTGGTCATAGAGGAAAATTATGGAAAGACAAAAAGCAGTTGAAAAATTATCAACGATTGCTGGACAGGACCTCCGAGAGTTAGCCAGTGAATATGAAGTCACTGTATTTAAAGAGGGAGGCGGAAAAAATAAAGGTTGGGCGGGACATGTACTTGAAAGACATTTAGAGTTACCTATTAATTCGGCTCAAGCACCTAATTTTGGTTCATGGGAATTAAAGACAGTTCCGTTAAAATACTTGAAAAATGGGGAATTGAGGATTAAAGAAACAATGGCAGTAACAATGATCGACCCCTATAATGTTGAACGAACTGATTTTGAAGATAGTCACTTGCTAACCAAATTAAGAAAAATGGTTGTAGCTGCGAGAATTTGGGAAGATCAACAAGAGGAAAGATCAATTTTATATTGTGTAACAACTTTTGATTTAGATGATCCAGAAGTCTACAATCAAGTGAAAGCAGATTATGACTTAGTCAGAGAAACAATCCGCACAAAAGGATTTTCTGCTCTTACTGGCAAAATGGGTGTATACATTCAACCCAGAACAAAAGGGGCAGGACATGGAAGCACTTCAAGAGCCTTTTATGCCAGAAAAGTCTTTCTTGAAAAATTCATCTTTCCGGTGCTGTCGTAAAAAATCATAGATAGTGAGAGTATATTGAGAGTATATTAAACTACTTACCGGAGTAGTATGTGCTAGGTTGTGTTTACATTTCATTATCAAAATAGCAAGGAAATTAATGAACATCAGGTTATCTTTTGAAAATTGAATAGGACCTTGCAGAACCATAGGAGTCTTACTAGGACTGGATTCGGAGTCACAACGTAAACACAACCTAGTGCTTTGTCCAGACTAAAAGGAAAGAATGAAAACAATAGCGGGAAGGGTTTTATAATGGAAAGAGAAATAGCAATACAAAAATTATCTAATCTTAATGGTAAAGACTTAAGTAAATTTGCCGATGGATGCGGTGTCACAATATTTTCTGATAATGGCAGATACAATAAAGGGTGGCCAGGTCAAGTTGTAGAAAAGTATTTGGGTGGAACTATAAATTCCTCAAAACAACCTGATTTCGGAGATTGGGAACTGAAAACAACCGCTTTAGAATTTAAAAACAGTGAACTTAGATTTAAATACCCTATGTCTATAACAATGATTAATGAAAATGATGTTAGAAAATATAGTTTCAAAAGCAGTGGTTTGCTGAGCAAATTAAGAAAACTGGTAATAGCTACTACAATTTGGGAACGTGCATATCAAACAGAAGCTATTTTTTACGGGGCAGTGATATTTGATTTAGAGGATGATCAACATATTTACAAACAAATAGAATCTGATTATAACTTAGTTAGAGATAAGGTGCTTAACGGTGAATTTTCTGAACTTCATGGATATATGGGTGAATATGTTCAACCCAGAACAAAAGGTCCAGGTAAAGCATTTTATGCTAGAGCTGCTTTTCTCAACAAATTCATATTGCCATTACTACGCAAAAATGTAAAAGTGTCTGGAAGATAACAATTCGAGAAACCAGTCCGAAGCGGTTTAGGTATTAAATACCGAGAACGCTTGTTTGCTGAAAGGAAATTATGTTATGAACAAATGTAACCTATTCATCGTCATCTGTAGCATTACACTTGGTATGGCTGCAATGGCAACGGCACAAACCTATTTTGAAGATAATTTTGATGATCCAAAAGCATCTGAAGATAAATGGGTGCCGCTCTCCGGAGAGTGGGAATTTAAAAATGATGAATACCAC
>CAZURU010000623.1:0-2995 GCA_964623585.1 uncultured bacterium | reverse complement strand
GAAAACCGCTTGACATACCATACCAATTTGTGTTAGAATTTAAAGCAGTTTTTCATAAGTTTTCTCACTTTTGAGAGGGAGTTGCACTATGACAGCTTACGCATTCTGGAACAATAAAGGAGGGGTTGGCAAGAGTTTCTTAAGCTTTGTTGCAGCAACCGAGTACGCTCGCGCTTACCCGGATACCGATGTCTATGTGATAGACCTTTGCCCGCAAGCAAATATCTCTGAAATGTTGCTCTTAGACTCTGAACTCTTAATTGACACCGGCAACCAAATGTCGCTATCCAGTTATGATGTGATACGCAAAAATTTTGATCCAATACATAAACTCATAGGGCAAACACCACGTGCTACAGTCGCGGGTTACCTGGAAGCACGGCTGACTTCTCCGTTTGAACCGATCAAGAATGTGTCTCCTTATGTTTGTTACCCTCGGGACTTTAACAAAAAACTTCCAGCAAATTTACGTTTGGTGTGTGGTGATTATCTACTGGAAATCCTCTCAGAAGCAATTCGCCAGACTTCTCAACTCGCTATTCCTGTAACTGCCTGGAAACAGGTACTCAGTTGGATCAAGGATCTAACCGCCGCTTTGCGCCAGCGGAGTGGAAACAGAGACACACTTTTCATCATTGACTGCAATCCGAGTTTCGCTATTTATACGCAATTAGCACTCGCTGCAGCCGAAAACCTTGTTATCCCTTTTACACCCGATGATAGTTCGCGTCGAGCTATTGAGAATATCGTCGCACTACTTTATGGCCATAGTATGGATGATCCAAAAATAGGAACTTACGCGAGAATCAACTTTGCCAAAAGAGCAAGCGATGAGTATTTAGATAGACCCAAACTTCATATCTTTGTTAGTAATCGTGTAACTCTCCATCGTGGTAAAGCAAGTAGGGCTTTTGAAGCAGTGAGCGAGTCTATTAAAACAACATTAGATGATCTCCACAAAAAGCATCGCCAGATCTACACAAATCCGAAAGAATTACCGAGTAAAAGGTTCATAGAGATTCCTGATTATCACAGTGCTTGTGTTGTTATGACGGTCAAAGGTATACATTTAGATAACCTTCGAGCTGGACCACATAAGGTACACGGTAAACAAGTTCAAATCAATTCGGCACCTTTAGAGAAATATAAAAAAGCACTTACCGAATTTGTGAGTTATCTTTGAAGGTTTCTTGTGCCATCACCAGCAGCGTCAACTTACACAACCTCAGCGAGTCATATACAGACGCTTCGTAAAGCAGCTACGGATAGGCGATTACGTCCCATGTCGCTTGATGAAATACAAGTTTACTATCATGCAGCGCTGGCAGGTTACGTCGCGGCTTGGAACGCGTACATAAAAAATGTTGTGAACTACTTCTACGATGTAATACCGAATTCTTCGCCTATTTACGTAATTGCCCGACAAGCAGCACAAAGATCAATGGAGAGATTCAATACGCCAAATTGGGAAAATGCACAAAGATTTCTTGAACAGTGCACAGGGTATGATCCTATCAATGACTGGGTCTGGGGTAGACGTGGAATGAGCGGTTTACAGGTTCGTGTGAGATTAAATGAAGTATTACAGGTTCGCCATAGCTTCGCACATGGATTTGATATACCTGCTTACAATTGGACGGAATTGCCAAGTGGCAGAGTTCGCCTAACTAGCAAAGCTATTCAAGAGACTGAGGCTTTCTTCAAAAATCTTGTTGAGGTTACTGACAAGGGCATGAAAGCACATATTGAGTCAACTTATGGACTTGCCAACATCTGGTAGTCAATGCCAGATTAGCAAGATTCATACAGTTTTTCTGAAGAAACACTACAACAAACTATCTTATTCCGCTCTATCGCTCCAGCGGAGCGATATATCTATAGCACGCATGAATTTGAAGTCTTCCGCTCCAGCGGAGCGGTATGTAGCTTATTGAAAAATTTAAAAGGGATTGGGTTGGCGAATCAAACGCAATGGAATTCGTCACATTTCTCCCTGCTGTGAGAATATGATATGAATGTCCGTTACTCCGAAGAATTATCACATGCCTTTGTTGTTAGACCTGATGAATTGAAAAAGTTGGTTGAGCTGCTCCAAAAGCGTATTGGCAAAGTCGACATTAGTGCTGATTGCGTAGATAAGATTGAACGCGAATTCGACACACTGAAAGAACGCATCGCCTATGAAAATCCTAAGTCAAAAAGGATTCGGCGCATTCATCTAAGTGCTCGCTCCGACAATTATTCAAAATCCGCAACGGTTGTTTTCCGAGATTCTTTTTTAATGGGAGTCTCGATTAATGTTAATGGACGCGAAGATGTTGTTTCCAGATTAAAGGAAGACATATTAGACATCGGCGCAGGAATGCGTCCGTGGTATGACGTGATGCACCGCATCAATTTCAGTCTCATATCTTGCGGTGCTTGGATGATCGGATTTTTTATGTGGTTTCTATCATTTATTTGTGCCTTAACTCTGAAGTTCAAATGGGTTTCTCTATCAGATTCCGGAGAGAAAATCATAGGTCTTTTTGCGTCGCTACAAATTCCCCTGACCATCGCGTGCCTATTTTGCATAGCTGCCCACTTCTTTTTTAATAAGCTTCGTGATTTCTTTTTCCACCTGCAGTTTTCGTAATCGGTCAAGGAGAATCACGATTCAAGTATAAGGAACGATTTCAGTGGGTTGTGATGATTGGCTTCGTAGTTTCACTTGTTGCCAGTCTTGTAGTTCTAATAATCACGATCATTTTTTGACAAACACCATATCTGTTGATACAGTCTTTTTAAATTATGAAATACCTTGAACGTATAGGACCCGCGCTGCTACTTTTTTTCTCAATAGGGGTATCAGTTATTCTCGCGTACACAGCAACACAGCGAACTTTAAGCGGTTTGGAGAGTGCTCTTTGGCAAATTTTCGTCTTCTCCGGAGGACTTGCGGGTTCGTTCATTTTCGGTCGCCAGTCGGCTCGCGAGGCAGCGAAAGAAATGATTA
>CAZURU010000622.1:0-3015 GCA_964623585.1 uncultured bacterium | reverse complement strand
TGGTCGCCTGTACTGCCCTGTTCTACGGTTTCTTCTTCGTGCAGAACGTGCTGGAATTGCTCAATTTTCGCTGACCTGAATATCCCGGTATATTTTTGCCTCTTATACGCTTGTAGTGTACGCTGGATTTATGTCACGCATTAGCGTACATATCAATGATTACGAAACCATTTTTACAGCTAAACCGCTCTAAGAGTCAGCAGGATAAAAACTCTTCTTGCTGATTAAATACAGCGTTAAATTCAGGAAAGCGCTGACAAATAATATGTAAACCAGGACGAATTCCAGCTTGTCGTACAGATATCCGGAGAGCAAACCACTTAAACCACCCGCAGCAAACCCAATAACACTAATCAGTGCAGCCATTGTCCCAGCGATACCAGGAAAACATTTTACAGCTACAGCGGTGGCATTCAGTCGGGTCATCATCATCGGAATCATGTAAGCACATAACAGTAATACAAAAAATAAGGGATTTGAAAGATAGTACCCGGGTGTCAATATTAAAAGCGTTGCAATACAGAACATTGCAGGGATCGTTAGCTTCAATAATTTTAGAATCTCTACTTTTTTCACCAGCAGACTATTCAGCAACGCACTAATCATTAATACAATTGTCAAGCCGGCATAGATATAGCTGAATTCTTTGCTATCAAAGCTATAGGTATTCATAAAAATCAGAGGGGCCGCACTTACATAAGCGAAAAGGCCGGTTGTGGAAAGTATTTCAATTCCTATGAAGGTACGAGACCGGGCATCCGTCAACAGTTTCATATAATCATCAATAATCGTGCTTGGTTTTAATTTACCTCGGTTGCCGGTTTGGTGGGTTTCATCCTGGTGTTTCAACGCGTAAAAGATTGTCACAGAACCAACCGTTACCATTACAACAAAAGGGGCTTGCCATCCATAGACTGAAGTCAATTGACCGCCTGCAACAGGAGATAGAATACGAATCAGGATTGCGATAACAGTAATCTGGGAAATTATTCTGGCCGTATTTACCTCGTCACATTTATCACTGATAATAGCAATAGCCAGCACGGCAACTGTCCCTGCACTGATTGCCTGCAATCCGCGTAATGTTATAAATACCTGGGCGTCAGGTGCAAAACAAATGAGTATCCCAGCGATTACAAAAACGAACAAACTGACCAGTAAGATGGGCCGTCTACCATTCGCATCAGACAGTGGGCCACCAAAAAACTGACCTATGGCCATGCCAATAAAGAAAATTCCAATATTCATTGAAATCAAGGTTGGACCTGTATGGAATTTCTCTACAAGCTGATTTTGTGCAGGTAGATATATTTCCACCGCAAATGGCCCCAGTCCTGCCAGTACTCCAAGAAAAATAATGGCCGTTTTACTCATTAACAAATTAATCACACAGGATTAGTTCACCACGCCACTTATCCTCAGCGTGCACCTGTCGAACTACCTTTTGTATTAGCTGGTGTACTTTGTCCGTCGCCAGTGTCCGAGGCCGATCCAGTGCGCTTAGCATGCTGACCTCTCGATGCATTGAAGGATTAACGATTTTTCTGGCATCAATGACTTTCTGCTCGAATTTTTCGTGGATCGCAGACCAAGGTAATATCCCATACCCAATTCCGGCTTCGATTAATTTAATTGCTGGATGTAAAGCGGCTGTACTTGAACTTACATTCAGTTTCAGGTGTTGTTCTTGTGCATACTTCATTATGGTTCGCCCCATTGCGTGCTGTACCTGGGACATTATGATTGGATAGTTGGACAGATCCCGGAATTCAATTTCAGATTTCTTTTTACCCCCATGCTTAAAATGTGATATGAAATAGAGTTCTTCTCTGATCAGGGGAACTACACTAAGGTTATCGGACTCATCTGCATCAAATTCCAGAATGATGTCGAATAACCCTAATTCAAACGCCTGCCGGACATTTCCGGTAAGACCTTCATCAAGGTTAAGTTCTATTCCCGGGTAGCCCTCCTTTAATACTTGGAATAATGGCACGGACAGGACATTAGCGATGCTGGCGGGCATGGCAATGGACACCATACCGCTGGGGTTTTCATTAAACTCGCGAACACTCTCCTTTGCACGATTCACTTGCCTGATAATTCCTTTTGCGTGTTCCAGGAATGCAGATCCCGAGTCAGTCAATGCCATACCCTGGCGGCTACGCTCAAACAGCCGCGTACCAAGTTCTTCTTCCAGGTTCTTGATGTTCTGACTGAGAGCAGGTTGTGCGATGTGCAAGCGGTCCACAGCTTTGGACAGACTTGCGGATTCGGCAACTGCAATAAAGTAATGAATTTGACGTAATTCCAAAGTGTTATGGCTCGTGGAGAGTAACTGTCGTTTATTATACATCAAAAAAAATAATAGATAATATCAAAAAATAATATTTTATTAATAGATAAGATCTTCCTATTATGCATCTGCTGGGAAGCCGATTTTTTGGCAATTACTGCTAATAAACGAGTGGATATAGAGCCGCTCCAGGGCGGTTTAAAGCAACACACCCGGGGGAACGCTAATGCGCAAGATTTCAATTCTGGTTATTCAGATCGTAAGCCTGAATCTACTATCGATAGTCACATTCAATACCGTCGCACAGCCGTTACTGGAGGAAGTGGTGGTAACTGCAAGAAAGCGCGTGGAAGATCTTCAGGAGACACCTGTTTCCGTCCTTGCCTTCAGTGAAGAATCTCTGGATAGCCAGAATATCGGCAATATTGTGCAAATGGCGGCAAAGTTGCCCAGTGTCCATATCGGTAACGCAGGCGGTATCGCCAACAATGCATCCTTTTATATGCGTGGCCTGGGATCCAACCGGAATGCCATCAACCAGGAATCGGCCGTAGCGCTCTACATTGATGATTTTTACTACGGTCGTAGCGATGGGGCATTATTGAGTGTCATCGATGTTGAAAATATCGAAGTCCTGCGTGGGCCTCAGGGTACGTTGTTTGGCCGTAACGCGTCTGCGGGGGCAATACGGTATATCACGAAGAAACCGGAAATCGGCG
>CAZURU010000621.1:0-3020 GCA_964623585.1 uncultured bacterium | reverse complement strand
GCGATATGCACCGATGGTTGCCATACGGTAGGGATTTAAACCAAACTTTAAATCTTTATAGTTATGTTCTTGCTTATGTCTACAAGGCACTTGCACTCGGCTGGCCGAACATTTCTCTTTATGATGTTGCTCTTTATGCACCAACTGTCTGTTTTGTACTGGGACTTGGTGCACTTTGCGTTTTCCTTTTTCGTCCGTTCGGAGTCCTCTTTTCTAGCACTGTAGGTCTGCTTTTGGCAACTCTCCCAGGGACCATTGAACGCAGTGCTGCCGGATTCAGCGATCGCGACAGTTGGTGCCTGATGCTTGGTATTTTGGCTATTATAACTTATCTTGTATCCTTGCAGGTGAAACATTCACGTCAACAACTGTTGTGGACATTTGCAAGTGGGATTACCGTTTTCTTTGGTGGACTTTCTTGGGAAGGCTTTGGGGTTTTTCTGATCGTCATCCTCTGTGTTGAGTTGTGGAAATTCCTAACATCTGAAACAGAAGAAGGTTTGGGGTATTACTTCATCTGGATATTAATATTTGTACCGACCCTTTATTTTTTCTCCTTTGCCTATCGGAATGGTGAGGGTTTTGCAAAGCACATATCTGCCTTGATGCTAATTCCACCATTGGTAATTTTCTGTCTCCGTTTCCTTCGTTATCTACTATTGACAAAAATACCATTACTAAAAAAACACTTACCGTCTGCTCAAATCCTGGCACTAATTTTGACACTTGTAGGTCTTGCTCTCGCAATCGGTTACATTCTAAGTCAATTTGACACCTTCGTTGAGACCACCGTTCCATTCAGTCAGAACAGGCTCATGCAAAGCGTGACGGAACTCCAGACACCAAATTTCAAATATTGGCTCTTTAGATACGGCAGCATTTTTCTCTTAAGCAGCCTTGGGCTCATATTGTATTGGAGGAAACTTAGTAGGCTCTTCCTTCTCCCACTTGTAATGTTTGTACTAGCCACCTTTTTTAGGGAACCGCTAGATAGGTTGTGCGGAGTATCATTCGGAAATATATTTTTTTATATTGCTATCGCTAGCTGCACCATTGGCTTTATTCTTATTCTTGTGTGGAGGCAAAAAACACACAGTCCTCATCAACTCGTTTTAATCGCCTTTACTTCATGGTTCCTCACTTGGGTTGCTCTGACACGTGATGCCAAACGCTATGACTTCTTTATCGGTATACCGTTAGCGTTCTTTACAGCACAATTTATCCAGTTTATTTCAGGAACCCTGATTGAGAAGTTTCAACCGAAATTAAAGCGATATGCCTTGCACATATATATAAAAAATACCGTACCCATATTTCTACTAATTCTCTTTATGTTTTTTCCACCCATTTTAGCCCATACCTACCGTTCACATTATTCCGCGACCCAGATGCGCAGAGCAATACCTGGGAATAGTAGTTTAGCAAAGGCTTTTCAGTGGATGAAAGCAGAGCTTCCTCCTAATGCTGTTGTTGCTGCTCATTGGAGATACGGCAGCCAACTGAATGTTCTGGGGGGTGTTAAAACTATCACGGATCAAGATCATTATATTCAGCATTGGATACACCTCTACATGCAACACGTCCTCTTTACTCATTCTGAACGCGAGGTGTTGGAATTCTTAAAAACCCACGGGGCAACTCATCTTATGTTGACCAAAGGCGAGCCAAAGAAAACTGGGTTACGTGGCAAGTTAAGCGATGCTTGGGAACCTGTTTATCCAACAACTAACTTCAAGGAAGCAGATATCAAAGTCTGGAAAATTCACTACCCTCCTGGTATAGAAACAAATGCAAAATACCTTGCAACAGATCCTAAGGAATGAGTCCGTATGATTGTAGGGTGGTGATTTTGTTTTCTATAAGGATATGAGTTTCAGGCACATCTGTGGAAAAAAATCAGTTTGATCTTTTTGTGGACAATTTTTGCCAGAAGTGTTATCATGAATGCTAGAGGAGTAGTTTAGAGAAGGCATCCCTAATTTTTACATTATTATCAACTAACACAGTCAGCGGAGCAAGAGAATGAAAACAAGTTTGCATAACATCATGGACATCGTTGTGAAACCCAGAGCAGTTTTCACGCGCCTTAAAGATGAACCAAAATGGCTTGTGGCACTTATAATTTGTTGTGTTGGTGTTACTATTATAAGGTGGGCAACTGTACCTTTTGAAACGCATATCGCTTCCTACAACACAGTGGAAAAAGTGGAAAATGTCAATAAAATTGCAACTACCGATCGTATAATCGAACTTATAGCTGAGATCATTAGCGTATCTGTTGTCATACCGATTTTCATCGTCGTATTAAGTTTGTTTTTTTTTCGCAGTTGTACGCCTTTTTAGGATAAACAGAACTGTTCTCAAGTTCAGTCACATCTATGTGGGTGTTGTACACCTTGCATTAATTAGTGTCTTTGTCCAGGGTATTAATACGGTGTTGCTTCTCATTTTTAAAAGCCCGCAAGATGTACGTACAGAATTAGATATGCAAATGGTTCCAGGACTTCATCAAATCGGAGTTTTTCTGAAAAATGAGGAACTATTAACATTTTTAAGTAAGTTCAACATTTTGAGTCTATGGGAGATTGTTATTTTCGTAATCGCTGTTGAGGTTCTAGTGGAAATGAGAGTTTACTCCATTTTTTGGGGAACGTTTATTTGGCTAGTCACATTGGTTTTGTTTGTTTTCCTTTAACTCAAATTGCTATTAACCAAAGAGTTCTTTAAAATTCATTGCAAGACAAAGTTAGCGAGTTGGATCCGAAAATTGACGAGCTACAGAAAAGGTCTGCAGCGGATCGGAAAGAAAGACCCGTTATCCCATAATCCAAGCTACCTTGTTTTTGTCCAATAAGTGTGGGGAACCATACCATCTCTGATGAGACACAAACCCACGCAACCATTGAGAAAACAACACCTTAAAGGTAGCAAAGAACTTCTACAGACCTTTGAGACGAAAAGGCAACCAAAACCACGATTTCTATCGCTTTTTCCAGCATGAAAGCTGCCTTGAAAAGCGA
>CAZURU010000620.1:0-3023 GCA_964623585.1 uncultured bacterium | reverse complement strand
AAGAAGAAGAGGAGGGAGAACGTGAGCGTGTTTACATCGACCTGTACCAAAATAGGGGAATTATATACAATAGTGCCGAAAACTTGCGAAAAACTTACTAAATAGTGCCGGGAATGTGTATAATATACAGTATGAGTTTAGAAAGGAGTAAGCAATGAGGGCACCAGGTCTGCACTTCCGCAAAGGTATTTCACTAGTTCGTTTGTTTAGAATGTTCCCTAACGATGAAACCGCTGAGGCGTGGTTCATTAGAAAGCGTTGGGGTGCTGAGCCAGTATGTCCGCACTGCAAGTCCAAGAATGTTCAAAGCGGTGCAAAGCATAAGACTATGCCTTTTCGTTGTCGTGAAAAGTCCTGTGCAAAGCGGTTCAGTGTTAAGGTCGGCACTGTCATGGAAGGTTCAAATCTCGGTTATCAAGTTTGGATTATTGCGATGTACCTACTCTTAACGAGTATCAAAGGTGTGTCCAGTATGAAACTACATCGTGATTTAGACATCACGCAAAAGTCAGCATGGCACTTAGCACACCGATTGCGTAAATGCTTGGAATTCAATCAGCTCAAAGATTTTCTAGGTCCAGTGGAAGCCGATGAAACTTACATCGGTGGTAAAGAGAAGAACAAACACGAAAATAAGAAACTTCACGCTGGACGCGGTGCAGTTGGTAAAACAGCAGTCGTTGGAGTAAAAGACCGAGCAACTAACGAGATCGTTGCAGAAGTCGTAGAACACACGGACGCACCTACTCTACAAAGTATCGTGGTAGAAAACAGCAACGAAGATGCTAGCGTATTCACGGACGAAGCACACGCCTACAAAGGCATTCCCCGAAAGCACAAAACAGTCAAGCACAGCGTCGGTGAGTGGGTAGATGGTATGGCTCACACCAACGGAATTGAGAGTTTTTGGGCTCTCTTAAAGCGTGGTTATCACGGCACATTCCACCAAATGAGCCGAGAACACTTGTTCCGTTATGTCAATGAGTTTGCTACCCGACACAACATTAGGAAGCGTGATACGCTTGAACAGATTGACTATGTAGTCGACAACATGGAAGGTCGCAGATTGAAGTATGCTGACCTTATTGATAACACAAACCTTCCGTGAACCGCCTTTATTACGGGGATTGTCTTACAGTTTTAAGAGACATCATCCCCGCACAAAGTATAGATTTAGCATATCTTGATCCCCCGTTCAACTCTAATCGTGAGTACAACAACATCTACAAAGACGAAACGGGTAGACCACTACCCGACCAAGTAGAGGCGTTTAACGACACTTGGGTATTGGATGCTGATCGTATCCGCGCTATTCAACAAATGCCTATAACCATGCGGGATACTGGAATTGATGACAGTGCCGCGAAAATTTGGAAAATCTGGCTGGAAGCACTAAAGAACACGAACCCAAAGTTGCTTGCGTATCTGTCCTATATGGCAGAACGTTTGATGTATCTGAGAACTCGGCTAAAAAATACAGCTAGTGTCTATGTTCATTGTGACCAAACTGCTTCTCACTATTTGAAAGTAATTATGGATGGTATTTTCGGTCACCGAAATTTCCGTAATGAGTTAATTTGGGAGCGAATTAAAGGACATAAAGGTAACCAACATCCTAAAAAGAACTACGGAAAGTCATCCGATTCAATTCTGTTCTACACAAAATCAAACAAGTACAAATTTTTTGCGGACGAGATCGCCACACCTTACGAGAACATTGAGAGCATGTACCCGTTAGTTGACAGCAAAGGTCGATATAAAAGACGTGATCCTTTTCGCTCACCTGGTGCTGGAGCTAGACCGAATTTGTGCTACGAATACAAAGGTATTACTCCACCACATATATCGGGTTGGCGGGTCAAAAAGGAAAAATTAAAACAAGAGGATTTGGACGGGGATATTGATTGGGTTGACGGAAAGCTCTTTAGAAAGCAACGACCGGGTAGTGGGATAATACCTAACAATATTTGGACTGGAATATCTTGCACTGGTGAAGAAAACTTAGACTACAAAACTCAAAAACCAGTGGAAATATTGGAACGAATAATTAAAGCGTCTAGTGAAGAAGGAGATTTAGTGCTTGACCCGTTTTGCGGGTGTGGCACGACAATGGAAGCAGCGGAACTTCTTGGTCGGAATTGGATTGGCATTGACATCGCAATTCACGCTATAAAACGTGTAGCGAGAACTAGATTAGAAGATCGATTAAAACTAAAACAAGATGTTCATTTCATTATTGACGGTGTACCACGATCTTTTGAAGGTGCATTAGATTTGTGGAAACGGGATAAATACCACTTTCAAAAATGGGCAGTCGAGCAAGTGGACGGTTTCGTAACTAAAAAGAAAACGAGCGATGGTGGTATTGACGGTCACTTGTACTTTGAAGTGGACACGCTGTACCTTGACAGAGAAATTGAAAGCATGATACTTGAAGTCAAGGGGGGCAAGAATGTATCAATTCAAGACCTTCGTTCACTCAAAGGCGTTTTGGACAACAGTGACTCGCTTATGGCGGGACTGATAGTGTTGCAACCATTGAGTGATCAATTAAGAAAGAACTTTAGCAAATTCATTGGCGAAGCAGGTGATATAACAATCAATAAGCGACCTTATGAAAAAATCCAAGTTTTAACTGTTCAAGAAATATTGAATGGGGATCGTTTCAAAACTCCATGGGTATTTGGTAAAACAGGATCGGGAACAATAGGAATCTAAGTGAAGAAAAAAAACATCAAAATCAAACCTTCCACATACCAACCGAGCAAAGCAGAACTAAAAGAACCAGTCAAACTCAATGTCAAAGGTCGCACAGTTCAAAAGAAAATGGACAATCTCGCTGCTGCGATCTTCTGTGATGCAGAAATCCGACATGAAGAGAAATGAGCGGTTATATCCTTAGAAAAACCTAAACAATTTGTAGATGACTTAGAGGGTTATAGCCATGCTACTGCACAAGTACAACAAGCAGACTATCAAAGAGGTGAATGATCCCAGTGCGGTTATGAGGGAATTAGAGAACG
>CAZURU010000619.1:1961-3041 GCA_964623585.1 uncultured bacterium | reverse complement strand
GTGTCTACATCACCGAGCTAAAGCTTCGGTGTCTTGACACGGGGGAGTGATAACATAACATAACATAACATAACCGACGATCATATTATCGCAGTCATTGGTGTGAGTGCATCTTCTTTTCGTTTGTCCCAAAGACGACCCAGTGTAATATCCTTCAGAACACCATAATTCCTGACTCAAAAACCTTCTAATGTTGCCATTGTTCTACCTCTAAGCAAGTATACATTTATCCATACGGTCAGGGAAACACAGCCCCTACGAATCAATCATCTGCTGGAACAGCAACGCCATACAATTCTTCATCCGATACGGGACGGAAACGTGCATCAGGATTTCTTAGAAAAACGTTCCGTATATCTGTAGTTATAGCATATAGTCCAGGCATAACAAACAACGTCATTATTGTAGCGAATGCGAGTCCAAAGATAATGGTATATGCCATCGGCATCCAGATAGGTGACTTCCCGCCAAGTCCTATAGCCATGGGTATCAAACCGATAATCGTTGTCATAGATGTTAACATGATAGGTCGTAAACGGACACTGCCACCTTTCAAAATTGCATACCACCTATTGTATCCCCGTTCTCTATACTTATTGATAAAGTCGATGAGTACAATTGAATCATTGACGACAATTCCAGCAAGTGCAACGATTCCAAACATTGCGATCATACTCAATGTTGCGTTAGATATTAATAGACCAACCATAGCACCCATCATGCCGAAGGGTACTGCAAACAGTATGATGATGGGTTGTAGGAAGGATTTGAATTGCGCACCTAATATCATATATATAACAAGGATTCCAACAATGAATAGTTTCCATAACTCAGCAAACGATTCTCTGATTTCATCAAACACTCCTCTAAAATCGAGACGGTATCCAGGATATAGTGATTCTATGTCTGCAAATGCTGAAATTAGTTCTTGATTAACCTCGAAGGGTGTTGTTTTTTCTCTGTCGACGGATGCATAAACAGTGATAGCGCGTTTTCCTTCAAACCGTTTTATATCAGCATATCCCTTCTCCTCAACGATATGGGCAACCTCTTTCAGTGGAAATATAATCCCAGATGGTG
>CAZURU010000619.1:0-1861 GCA_964623585.1 uncultured bacterium | reverse complement strand
CGATTACCATATTATTTAGTTCCTCGGTTGTCTGCAGTCGGTCTTCGTCGTATTTAACTATGACGTCTATGGCCTCATCTGCTTCACGGTATGTAGTTGCTTTAGCACCTTCGATTGCAGTTCGTATAGTCTGTGCTACTTGTAGTGTTGACATTCTATAATATGCCGCTTTTTCAGGTTTCAGGTAGATACGGAGTTCAGATTTGCCGATTCTGAAATCGTCCCGAATGTCTTCGACTCCATCAATTTCATTTAATGTCCCTTTCAATTGATCTGCGATTGCTGCAAGTTGTGAAAAATAGGAACCTTTTACTTTAACTTCAACATCCTGTCCTTGTGGTGGACCACCTTCCAACTTAACGAAGTTTAGTTTTTCGATTCCGCTAATTTGCGTTGTCTTTTCTCGTAAATCGTTTAGAATCTGATCCGTATTTCGTTCGCGTTGATTCTTTGGAACAAGTTCAATAATGAGCTCACCAAAATTGGATCCGAAAGTTATTCCGTCTAATAAACCTGATGTGGGTGTATGCAAACCAATGTTGCTAACTACTGCTGAGACTTCATCCATTGGCAGTGTGCTGGCTGCAGTTTCAAGTTGCGCCATCACATCGGTTGTTTCCTTTAGACCGTAGGAAGGTGGCATCTCTGCTTTTACGTAGAATTGCGGAAAATCTTCGCCTGGAAAGAGTTCTTTGTCAAGCACCATGAATGCACTGACGCAGGTAATCAGTCCGATTAGAAGCACACTGCCGACAAAGACGTAGCGGTAACGAAGCGTGACTTTGAGGATTCTAACATATCTGTTACGCACCATGTCAAAGATCATTGCGAACCAGGTAAAAAAGCTAGTGAGAAAGATACTGAAAGTAAATGCGTTTTTTGAGCGTTCGCGGAGTCTTTCAAGTCTGCTCCGTCCTGTTTCCGTTCTCGCTTTACCCCATTCCGAAACGTGCGCAGGTAAAATCACAAAGACTTCAAAGAGAGAAGCGACCAAGACGATGATAGCCATAATTGGAACGATTCGCATGAACTGTCCTGAGACTCCAGACATAAACATCAAGGGACCGAATGCGCCAATAGTAGTCAAGCTTGCTGCGACGACGGGCCAACCGACCTCCTCAGCACCGCGAATAGCGGCAACTTTCGGTGATGCTCCATTTTCAATATGTCGGTATGTATTCTCTATGACGACGATTGCATCATCTACAACGATTCCGACTACCAGAATAAGTCCAAAGAGTGCTACGCCACTCATCGTGTAACCTGCAATTGACATGAACCAGAAAGTTGCCATGAATGCGACAGGGATACCGAGTGCTGCAAACAGTGCATTTCTCCAACCGATAAACAGAAATAGCATGAGAATAACAAGTATTAAACCGAATACTGCATTAGTTTCGAGAATTCCGAGTCGTTCCTTTAATATTACAGAATAATCGTTTACAGGAGTCAGCACAGCACCTTCAGGAAGGTCGGTTTTCCAATCATCTACTAATTCGCGAAGTTGTGCGACAAGTGTTATTGTGTTCCCTTCTTTCTTTTTTTGTACACTGAGACTAATTGACGTCTCTCCACCGATCCGTGAAAGTGTTCTGGGTTTTTCATAAGTGTCTGTAACTGTAGCGATGTCACTTAACCGGAGCGGTGATCCGGATGGTTGAACGCTGATAATTGTATCCCCAATATAGACAGGATCAGGAAATTCACCCATAGTTCTTACCATAAACTCTGTGTTTGCAATTTCCATTGTACCTGCTGGTAAATTAATGTTTCTGACTTGTAATGCAGTTGAAATAGCTGCGATATGTAGATTGTAAGCTTTTAGTTTATCTGGGTCTACCTCAATCCATATTTCTCTTTC
>CAZURU010000618.1:2665-3052 GCA_964623585.1 uncultured bacterium | reverse complement strand
AAATATGGTGAGAAAATGCGCCAGATCCTGATAGAAAATTATACCATTCGGGACATTGTGGACGCGAGCAGCTATAGGATTTTCGAGAACGCTACAGTGTACAATATTGTCTTGACAGTTGGTAATCACAAAGTGCAAGACCATACAAAAATTCGCTTATATCACAGCAATACCGATTTTGATGAACGTAGCGGAGAGGAATTTTTAATTGATCAACATGCCTTTGCGGAACTCAAAGATTCTCGCTTTGAAACCAAACCTCATGTATTTGACAATCTGAAGATAAAAGAAAAGATATGGCAGCACGCCGTTCGCTTTGATCAGATATGTCTTGTTGCTTACGGTGCTCGGCTTAACCACCGTTCAAAAAAATTAGGGAAAGATCAT
>CAZURU010000618.1:0-2655 GCA_964623585.1 uncultured bacterium | reverse complement strand
AAGGGAAAAACATCGAGCGGTACACATTCTCTCAAGCTGGTTGGTTGAACTATGCCCCGGATGAACACTACAATCCGATGTTTCCAGAGTTATTTGAAAACCAGAAACTTATGTTTATCAACGTTGTGAAAGATCGATTGCGCTTCGCCTATGATGGCCAGGGTTTTTACAACAGTCACACCGTTGTAAATTGCGTTCGATTGGATATGCTTTCAAGAGCAACTCATATCACGGCACGTCGCGCGTTCCGAAATGCTGATAGGGATCTTGCTAAGAAATACGATTACAAATTTCTTTTGGGGGTACTAAATTCTGATCTCACAAACTGGTATTTCCGTAACTTCCTAAGCGAGGGGTTACACTTTTATCCGAACGATGCCAAAGAGCTGTCTATTCCTGATGTTCCCCCTGAACAACAAATCTCCATTATTGAACTCGTTGACCAAATTCTTGATGCCAAACACACTGACCCGGACGCTGACACTTCTGACCTTGAAAATAAGATTGATAATCTGGTCTATGAATTGTATAATTTAACACAAGATGAGATTGCGATTGTGGAGGGAGCTGTCTGAATCTCGGATTATGCGGGGTACACGGATTATGCGGATTTTTGGATATATTTCCTTCCCTACCCAGCTTCAACTCTGACAAATACTCTCCTATTAATTTCTCTATTTATACTTATCTTGCCATTTTGGCAGAGCAAGTCAAATTGGCAGAAGAAAACGTTAAGAAAACCCCTAAAAAATCCTGTTTTTGGGTAGTTTCTATTGGCACGAAAATTGCTCTAAGGTTATCTATGTGTACTGCTCGTGAAATTTAGTTTTGCGAAAAGCAATGCAAATTTGCCATCTACAGTTTTAAATTTGTTGACTGTCTTAGGTGATTGTTCGCTTTCTGCGGGAAAGCAGACATGAGATTATTGGAGAAATATTGATACGGAGGGACTCTAAAATGGCTAGAAAAATTTTCGTTTCCTATAAATATTCTGATGATAGCGTTGAAAACCTTAACGGTGAAACAACTGCCCGTGCTTACGTTGATGAGTTAATGGAACTATTTGAAGATGATGAAATCTATAAAGGGGAAGGTGATGAAGATTTAAGTGAATTCAAAGATGAGACGATTGAAACACATCTAAAAGATAAAATATACGATAGTAGTATAACACTTGTTCTAATTTCACCAAATATGAAAGACGAATCTGAAAATGAGTCTGACCAATGGATTCCTTGGGAAATATCATATTCTTTGAAAGAAATCACACGGAATGAGCGTACAAGCCAAACAAATGGCATATTAGCAGTCGTTTTACCCGACGAGGATTCATCATATAGTTATTTTCTTGAAGATGACACATGCTCTGCTTGCCATTGCCGAACTTTATATATTTATAAACTGTTTCAGATATTGCGTGAGAATATGTTTAATATCAAGGAACCAGAATATAATAATTGTTCATATCATCCCATCACTAATCCTGTGTACATAGGAGACTCTTCCTACATTCATTCAGTCAAATGGTGTGATTTTATAGGTGATAAAGATAGCTATCTTGAAAAGGCAGAAAAAATAAGGGATAACAAAGATGATTACGAGCTTGTAAAAATAGTGAAGGATTAAACCATAAGCGGATATACCTGCCCTTGGCGAAGGATGGTAAATTAATGAATAACGCGGAAAGAATTGTGAAGCATTTGGAAATGACCCAGTCTGTTATAGACCGTATGGGAAGGAACAGCTTCCAGTTAAAAGGCTGGAGCATGACGATCATCGTTGCAGCAACAGTTTTAATCGCTAGAACAAATTTACCAAGCCCATTTTTCGTTTTTGTGTTTCTTATTCCCATCCTCGGTTTTTGGGGACTGGATGGATACTTCCTTTGGCAGGAACGACTGTTCCGAGAAGTCTATAATGATGTCAGAAAGCAAATTGATACTGATTTTGAGATGAATCTCAAAAAACACAAAAATAAACAGAATTGCAAATGGAGAAAGGCTGTTCGGTCAATAGCGATTTGGCCTTTTTACTTGTTGGAGATACTCCTTACTATTGCCATGTTTGCAATAGTTTGGTTTTGCTAGGAATCATCTCATCATAACGGGGTATCAGCTTCCAATGCGATGTTTTCGCTGATAATTAGAAGCACAGGCCCTCAAAAACTTTTAAAACACTGTTTTAGACAACAAATGGAGGTAATCTGAAATGTCCGGCAAGAATTATCGTGAATTAGGGAGATCTTCGATCCCTTCAGAATCGAAAATTGTATTTATTTCTTATAGAAATGAGTCGCCTGACGCGAAATACGCTGAAATATGTGCGGACATAGTTCGGAAAACATACGGACTTGATATTTGGTTTGATAAAAAAGACGCTTGTTTGCCCCCCGGGAGCCCTGCTCCTGAAATTGCGCGTTGTGTTGAAGAAGGATTGGACGTTGCCTCGGCACTATTGGGTGTAATTAGTCCACAGACTTTCACCTCGCCATGGCCTCCATATGAGATTGGTGGAGCCCGCGGACGTCAAAGATTTGTTAAGCCATTTCAAGATTGGTCTGGCCGCTTTCCAGACCAATCTCCCAATCCGTTGATTGCACATCTAGTAGTCGTTCAATGTTGAGTTTTCGGGTATAGTCTTTTTAGTTTGATGCGT
>CAZURU010000617.1:0-3056 GCA_964623585.1 uncultured bacterium | reverse complement strand
AGACGAAAGAACACTGATAAACATTGAGTTCGGAACAACTTTGATAAATATCAGCTTCACTGATATGTCTTCTTAAGGAACGGAGAAAAGCGGTTTCTTCTGGAGAATCAGGGAGTAGTTCAAGCGATATTTCTGTTGAAGCCCAATGTGCATTTTGAAATGGAATGAAATACAATTTTCCATCTTTAGACATTAACAGAACATATTCAGTTGTGTCTTTCTCTACGACACTGGAATTCGTTCTATCCGTTGCAGCGGTTTTTGGTATTGTACCCGACAACTTCTTAACTAAAGCCTCGTACACTTCTTCTATTGTAATTGAACGTAGATCGAGGTATCCAATCGTCGGTGGAATTCCTGGGATCTCTGTATCATCAATACGCACTGGAAGAATATACTCACGGTTTTCCTTGAAAGCCCGCGCTTGAGCCATCTGACGTTCATGGTTTGTCCATAACTTCCGTTCGTAGTGTTTTGATAGAAACATGACGCAATAGCGCGCCCGATCTTTATAAACCGACGACAAATAGTCATATAGATTCTTTCCCCAAAGATTTGCTAACTCGTCTTCATCGTAAAAGACCTCATACCCATCTGCTTCAAGAAGATTTCTTAATGCTTTGGCATGCTGTCTATCTTCCCCAGCAAACGATAGAACTACATCGTATTTTTCCAACGAAAGCGTTTTCATGGTCCTCACCTCTTCGTAAAGCACTTGGAAAAAGTATACCATAACTTAAGCTGACAATCAATTGTTTTTAGCAGAAAATGCTAATCGGCAGTTTGTGCGCGAAGAACGCTGATTCTGACAAATAGGTGACAATAATTTTACACACCCGCACGTCAAAATACGTTGACACTCGCTGCAGAATGCGGTAAGATACTATCTGAAAATATAATCAGAAATCCACAACGTGACCAAAGCCTAATAAAACTACATACAGAGACCACGCAGCAATAGAGCATAGTCACAAAAAGGAAAGATATGTCACAAGCAACACAATTGCCTTTACTTCTCGGAAACGGAAGCGAACAAACAGACAACGGCTTTTACGATGCACTCAATTTCATCCGGCAAAACGCCAATACACAATTCGGAAAAGGCAGACTTTTTGAACGACTCATAAGAGCATATCTCCTTGAAGACCCGTTCTACAACAAACGATTTTCAGAAGTATACCTCTGGTCAGAATGGGCAGAACTCCGACCGGAATTTGACGGTGTAGATTTAGGCATTGATCTTGTCGCCAAAGAAAACGATGGCGGATACTGTGCAATCCAGTGCAAGTGTTATGCAGAAGACAAACGGGTTTCAAAAAGCGATATCGATTCATTCATCTCCGAATCTAATCGCGAACCTTATACCGCACGTATATTTGTGGATACAGGGAAAAGTTGGAGTAAAAACCTACTCAAAGCCATTGATGGATTAGAACCCCCATGCCAACGGATTAGCGCAGCAGACCTCGCAAGTCGACCCGTTGCGTGGCCCGACCTCAGTCTCCAAGAACCAGATCAACTCAACTATCAACTTGAGTCGTTTAGTCTGCGCGAACATCAACAAAAGGCGTTTGACGATGTTGTCAACGGCTTCAAAGAATCTCACCGCGGCAAGATGATTATGGCGTGCGGCACAGGAAAAACCTTCACCGCACTCCGAATCGCTGAAGAAATTGCAGGTGTCGGAGGTAGGGTGTTATATCTCGTGCCTTCCATCGGACTCTTTGCACAAGCAATGCGGGAATGGGCAGAACAACAAAACATTCCGCATCGCTACATCGGAATTTGCTCCGATACAAAAGCGGGAAGAACTGATGAGGACGCATCCCTTTATGAACTGGAATTCCCTGTCACCACCGATGAAACTGTTATATCCGAGGCACTACAAAGAACAGATGAAGAGAACATGCGCGTCGTATTTTGCACCTATCAATCACTCCCGAAAGTTGCCGAGGCACAAGACGCTGGGGCACCCGATTTTGATATTATCTTCTGCGATGAAGGACACAGAACCACCGGTATTGACAGACCCGATGATAAGACCTCACCCTTCGTTCTTGTCCACAATGCCGAACGTATACGTGCCAAAAAACGACTCTATATGACAGCGACACCACGTCTTTATACACAAAGCGCGAAGACAAAAGCAGCAAAGCATGATATTGACGTGTTCTCAATGGACGATCCAAATATGTACGGTCCCGAATTCCACCGACTCCCTTTCTCAAAAGCAGTGGCACAAGACCTACTCTCTGATTACAAGGTTGTCGTGCTTGCAATGTCCGAACAAGGTGTGCAGGATACGCTACACAACTATCTTAGCAATGGTGGCAGTGAAGTTAACATCAGCGATGCTGCAAAGATTGTCGGATGCTGGCGCGCACTACAGAACCCAGAAAGAAAATCACGAGACGACGATTCAATCAAACCCCTCACACGCGCCATCGCATTCACAAACACCATCAGATCATCACAAAACCTTGTGGAACATTGGAACGGCATCATAGAAAGTGCAGTCGAAAATATGTCCGAAGACCAACGTCCCAACAACTTCAAATGCGAAACAGAACACGTTGATGGAACAAAGAATGCACTTGATAGAAAAAGACTCATTGAATGGTTAAAAGGGGATGGAGATAATGCTTGTCGTATCCTCTCCAATGCCAGATGTCTCTCCGAAGGTATTGATGTCCCCGCACTTGATGCTGTGCTGTTCATGTCACCGCGCAACTCACACGTTGACATCGTGCAAGCAGTCGGTCGTGTGATGCGTAAAGCACCCGGTAAGCAATACGGTTATATCGTGTTACCCGTCGCAATTCCGCCAGATGTTGACCCCGTTGACGCACTCAACGATAACGAAAGGTTCGCTACTGTGTGGGGTGTCCTCCGTGCACTCCGTTCACACGATGACAGACTCAATGCCGAAATCAACAAGATTGACCTTAACGACAATCCAGGTGATATTATCATCATAGAGGAAGGAGGAGGCGATGGGGGCTATTCAGATAATGGAGAACGAACGATAGATCCTGATCAGTTACTGCTGCCCTTCG
>CAZURU010000616.1:0-3062 GCA_964623585.1 uncultured bacterium | reverse complement strand
CGTGAAGCATTAGAATTTGACACGCCGGAAGCGTCTCGCCGAATTGAAAGTGAGGTTGAAGAGATAAAAGCTTCTGACATCTCAGAATTCGGCATCCAAGGCGCGTCGCGTCAAACTGAAAGTGGGTTTGAGGAAGTAAGTATCGCTATATGAAACGTAGGCGGTTGATCAGGCATCTTAGAGTCCACGGATGCGAGCTTCTTCGAGAAGGTGGAAGACACTCCCGATGGTGGAATCCTGAACGGAATCTCCGCGCCTCAGTGCCCAGACACACCGAAATTGATAATAATCTCGCCCGGAAAATCTGTAAGGAATTAGAAATCCCCCGTCCATAACCTACTGACTTCACTGTTTTGCATAACAGTGAGATCAATATCTTATCAATGTAGCACTTACACATTCTTGAGTTCTATAGAGGTAGCATGTCTATCACGCTTTACATTCAATTTCATTCATGTGGAATTGTATAACCAAAAGCATCTGACAGCCTCGCCACAAAATCCTTGTCCTTGCGACCAACCGCCGAATACCAAGCAACAAGGTAATCTGCAAGTACGCCCTTAGAATTAGGCAATTTACGGATGGAGTTCCAGCCGTTAGGAGTTTTCTCAAAAATTGGCAAAAGATGAGAAGCCACTAAAGCTTGGTTATTTCTTTGTTCTTTTTGGTCAACTGGAATTTGGCGTAACTCATCTTCATGTGAAGACAACCAACTATGAAGGGACACATCTGCCGGTAACTGAGCATCTTGATTATTTAGTAAATTTTGTCCATACTCGCGCAAGCACGCTGCATAATTCTTCTGATCTGGGAACGCTGGATGAGTAAGCCATCGAACTGACATCTGTCGAATAGCAAACATGGATGAAAGTTCGCAGATCGCTTCGTGAAACCAGTTATTAGGATTCTCTTTTAGGTTCTCATAACCCGATAAAATATGGCAAAACTCGTGAGCAAACTGGTACGCAAATTTACACCAGTAATTGTCTCGAGCAGAGATCCAGATAGTATACGGATCCTCTAATGAGTCTCGATATAAAACTTTAGGATGGTCAACTTGTGAAGGAACTACTCGAATTTCCTCATCAAAAGGGGACCGGAGTAGTTGGTTAATGTAAAAAGCAGTGTCTTGAAGTAATATTGCAATCTTGTGAGGTTGGATATCGCCCCAATCATCGCGAGACACATTGAGTTTTATCTTCAACCTTTGCTTGTTTTTTTCTCTTTTTACCCTTGTTCGTTTTCTCTTGTTTCGTTTTTTCGTAAGGTGTCTATCGGTGCTGCGCTTTTTGGACATTATACTCCCTCCAATCAAAATTTGCTGGAATAGGCCCAAGTATGTTAATATGGGCCCC
Source organism: uncultured bacterium (assembly GCA_964623585.1). Lineage (GTDB taxonomy): Bacteria > Poribacteria > WGA-4E > WGA-4E > WGA-3G > MSPOR6. Next base: position 1,707 of record CAZURU010000616.1, on the reverse strand, counting down.
TTACTAAGTGTGATTCCCATTTACAGTGGATTAAACAGAACTTACGCACTTCCTCTGACCTCCCCCTTGATAAGGGGGATTGAGGGGGTTTAAAGGGTGAAAAATTGTCGTTCTTACGTTTAAAAACCCAATATTTACACTGGCTGCGTAAGTCCTATTAAAAAACAAGTATACACTTCAATGAACTACAAAGACGCAAACGCCGTTCTAAATTTGGTAGGCGAGGTTTCTAACTTCGTCGGTTGTTTAGAAACCGATTCAAAGATTCAACCTCACTGAGATGACATTTTTTGTATTTCTTGCCGCTTCCGCAGGGGCACGGATCGTTTCTACCTGGGTTATGTCGCGCAATATCCATGATTTCTAAAAAGTACTCTGTTTCCCCTTTGTCGCCGTGTGAGTATTCGCCCCAAAGGTCCCTCCGAGCCCTATCAATACCAAATTTATCTGTATAAGAGAGTCGGTAAAAAAACGGTATGACCAAGTCATCAAGAAACTTTTCAATGCTCAATCCACTGTTATTTCCGTATTTGATACCTAAACAACAGTTGTCATGATCTGAGTAAAAGTGTAAATCAGCGGTGTTAACACTGTTTTCCTGGGCGATTCGACGGTGTCTCCCACCAACCTCAAACACTTTCGGCCATCCATTCATATCAAGGTCATCTACGTAAATCGCAATTTCAAAAACATCTTGAAGCAAGAAGTCGTTTTCTTCGGCAAGATCGGCAATCGTGACCTTTCCGGATTCTTGGTCATACACCGCACAAAAGTCCAGCTCGCCTAAAATTTTACGCGAGTCTGCCTCATAGTATAAGTTCGGAAAATGCAATCTCAACCATCTAAGGTCACGATCAGTTATCTTCATGATAGAAATTACCGTGCATAAGGTTTTCTGGGGGTGACTACCCGCTCGGAGGCAACTGCTGACACACCCGCATTGTTTTGGGTTTCATCCTTAAGTTCTCCGAAATTATCCCCAAACACCTCTCTCCACTTTCTGACGCTAGTATTATGGTCTATAGCATCAAACGCCTCGTTTATCTTACTGTTGTAAAGATCAAACTTCTCTCGGAAGTTGCTATATTTATCCTGGTCCCAGTGTCTTGTGAAAGACTCTCCCTCTAAAACAGGATTACAGATTTCAGGCATCAGGACATTCACCTGTAGAAAATTGTTTATCCGATTTGAAATCGTTTTTAAAGCAGTTGGAATATCCTTAAAACCTTCGCTATCTTCATCACTGGCATAAACACTGTTACCAATTAGCGTAGTCAAGAGAATTGATTTTACAGAAAAGTTCCCTTTGTGATCCCGAAGAAATTTTAGCAACCGCGTAACCCGCTTCAGATTGCCATGGGTAATTCTCGTTTTCTCGTTGAACCAATCTCTATAGCCTGTGCCATCGGTCTCCTCAAATTTATTTTCGCTGTTATTACAGATAAAATACTCTTCCTCTTGTGTAATGCAATCTTCTTGCGTGAGGCATGGCACAAGATCCAAGTGAAAGTCACCGGCATAGTCAATATAAACACACCGAGTTCTTCTATGCACTTTATCTTTATAATTGTCATTTGCCTTCAAACAGTTGTAGACATCATTAATGTAATCCTTCGGTTCTTTGTCTTCATCGTATGTCATGAACAGGAGCATATCCGCATCATATTCACGCGTACCTACCGGTTTGATGATTGTTTTCAAACCATA
>CAZURU010000615.1:0-3065 GCA_964623585.1 uncultured bacterium | reverse complement strand
GCTCGTTTACCGTATAGACAGAGACGAACAGCATCCAGCAGCGTCGTTTTACCAGCACCATTCATCCCTCCAATAAGGATTATAGGTTTGTCATCCTTTGGTGTTAGGTGAACAGTTTGTTTGCCACGGAATAAACCGACATTGTTAAGGGTGAGTTTGTGGAGAATCATTGCTGGAACCGCTATCGCCTTTATTGGGGTTTACTTCTTCTTCTGAACGCCAGTCCTCATGGAAGATTTCGTCAATTCTGCTTTGTATCTTAGCACGCCGACTCATTCCATCCATTTGCTGTTCTGTGTCAAGGAGTTTTGAAATAAGAGTAACAGGAACCCTCTTTTCATCACAGATTGCTTTCAAAATTTCTTTATCTTTCTTACCAAAAGAAAAGGTATCATCAACAGTCCAATCCCGCCTTCCAACAATTTCTGCATAAATTTGTGGGACGGCATCTTGCCAATCCTGGCGTTCGGTTCGCCAAATTTTGCGGATTTCTTCCAACTCGTCGTCTGTGATGAGTTTAATATCTGGGTCAGGTCCATCTTCGCGGACCTGCTGTTGGGTTGTGAGAAGTTTTGTTAATAGTTCCTTGCAGAATTCTAATGTATAGGGACCGTGGACAAGTTTATTGTTGAGGATCGTAATCTGTCCATTTCGTCTCCGATATTCACGGATTTCAGGTTTCTTTTCAGGGTCTTGCGTTTCGGCAAGAAAATCTCGGAACTCAAGTAGCGGAAGCATCCAGTCCTCGCCGTTATCAATAAGACCTTCCATCGCTTTGTCCTTTGTTACAACGGTACAGGTCCAGCACCCGAAACGACTGTTTCCACAAGATGGCGTCGTCTCGTCAACGACCAATGGGCATTCTCCCTGTGCACTTGTGTTGCGATAGAGCGTTACCAACTGTCGATTATCACCACCCCAGGGTGATGGGTTGGATAATAGGTACATCCAAATATCTTCCATCGTGAAATCGACAACAGGTGTATAAACAAAGGCGTTAGGCAGCGTTGTATGTCTTGAGAGAAGCGAGTCTTTTATGCGATGCAAACTCAAAACTTGATCACGTGTTGTACTTTCACCTTTGCGAACACCGAGAACCATAATAACTTCGCCGTACTCAGAGGCTTTGTCCAAAATAAAACGATTGGCGGGTTGAATTTTCATCCGATCGGTACACCATCTGAATCGAGTATAAGGCGCGGGGTACCCCCTTCCAATGAGATTAACCCAAAAGGTATCATTGATTTTCGGACGGACGATTTTGGTCTGAAATGGCATCTTCTCTTCGGTCGCAGTCGCCTCGATTTGCTCCAAAGTGTTAATTATGTAGCTAACAATCACTGGCGTTTCAACGAGCGTGTCGGACGAGATCACGTAAACCGGATATTTCCGTTCTTCTGGTGGTAATTCAGCAAGCGCGTACCAGATGAGTTGGAGTGCTGTCGTTGAATCTTTTCCGCCGCTGTACCCGATAACCCAAGGACGCGCGCTTTCAAGATAGACTTCTTGAATTTCGCGGTGGATATCGTCAATGGTCAGGGAATTGAAGATGCTATAAGGAGTCTCTGCCATAAATCTTGTCCTTTCTAACAAAGATATGTATATGGAAGATACAACGCTTGGATTTTGGATGTTGGTACATCAGTATGTCACAAATTCAATCTATGTCTACACTTATCAATAAATTTTAAGTATATGGAGTGAATTCTCGCCAGTGAAGAAGAGATATTCCAGTTGTTAGACGCAGGTTTATCTATTGTTTTAGGTATTACGAAAACGCTTTTGCCCTAACTCACTATGTGGAGTCGCTGTAATCTTGATTTTCCCACGAAGAGCGAATGCGTCAAAATCAATTGTCCAATTACTATCAAAAAAAAAGTGGTGTGTCCCTTCCGGTAGTGACTCAGGTATTTCACTGACAGTGAAAACACCTATCCTGGCAGAATCAACATAGTAACAATTTTTGAAATTATCAAAGAAGGGACCATCGCTATAAGTCCAAAAAAAATGATAAGGTAAGCGTGGTTCAAAGTAATTAGGATCAGCGATAATATAGTGTCCCGGTGGAAATGTTACAGATTCTTTTGGCATGTGAGGTTATTCCTTCCAGAGATCGTTTTTTAGAAGAGTGCCTACTTTCTATTTCTGTGATGATATATTATCATAATATAGTTTAAAAAAGCAATAAAATATTTGTTGAGCACCCGAATTTTTACCAATCTCAGGAAAAATTCGCGCCCCTCAAGCATCTCTCTTATAGCGAGAAGGTTATCAAGAGCCTATCGACAGAAAACCGAAATTGATAAGGACTAATGACTCTGATCCGGACACCCGTTTTTAACTTGCGATCATTCACAACTCCTGTTAAAATATCAAATGATTGCAGACAACTTGCAGTTAGAGACAGAAAACGCTGTTGGCTCAGCATTAAGGCAGAGTCGGGTTAACATTTATGAAAATTTCTTACCGTGCAATTAAAGAACCTAATTCTCTTGTTCGCCGTCTCAGGTACCTATCGCAGATCCTGCGACTTGTGGCCGCGCGTCCACTAAATAGAGATGTTTTGGCAATCAAGGTAAGAGATTGGAGCAGTATTCACGCAGAGCACCTCGAAAATTATAAATATAACACAGGTGCGGCACATTCCTTGAAGAAAAAAAGAATGACGCAATTAGCTATTAACTATATTGACTTAGCTGTTAAGTTCGGATTACTCTCAAAAATTTCAAATGTTCATCAATTAACAAGAGTTGGGCGCGTTCTCTCGAGTTTGATCAGTGACAACCGCAATGAAAAGCCAAACCTATTTTTTCTTCATGAAGATGAACGGATTTTCTACATTTACCAGATTCTACAGCAAGATGCTGATATGCTGCTAACTGTCGTTAATATGCTCCAATTGCTTGAGGATCCCAATCACAAAAATCTACAACAAAATTTCCAACAGTTTTTCATTAAGCGTCTTGAAGCAAAAATTTCGACAAGTTCCCAAGAACATGTCACGAGACGCTTGCATGACAGGCAAATTGAGGTTACAACGGAATGGAAAAAGCCGGAGAATTATG
>CAZURU010000614.1:0-3068 GCA_964623585.1 uncultured bacterium | reverse complement strand
TAAAGAAACTCAAGGCGAGAGTTTTGAGTTTAAGGTACTCGTGGATCAATACCAGGAGAGCGTATTGAATTTGTGCTATCGGTTTGTCAACCATCGGGAGGATGCAGAAGATGTGGCACAAGATGTATTTGTGGAAATTTATCGCTCAATTGTAAATTTTCGGAACGATGCGAAGTTGAGTACCTGGATTCACCGTATTGCCGTTAATAAGTCGCTGGATTTTGTTCGAAAGAAAAATCGCAAAAAGCGATTTGGACAGGTGAGATATTTCCTGGGGCTTGAGGAAGTGGAGAATCAGTTGCGCGCTTCTCCAGACTCTCAACCCGAGGTTGTGCTGGAGACAAAGGAATGTGCCGAGATTTTGAGACAAGCTGTGGCATCTCTGTCAAAAAAACAACGGACTGCTATAATTTTAAATAAATTTGAGGGATTCAGCTATGCAGAAGTAGCCGATGTTATGGAGACAACTATTTCGGCTGTTGATTCCCTCATTCAACGAGGCCTGAAGAATTTGCGAAAGAAACTCTACAGATATTATGAGGAAGATTTTAAAAATTAAAAAAAACGAAGGGATCTATAAAAAATCGCGTCTAACTATAGATGAGGAAGAAAAGTCTATGAGCCGGGAACGAAAAATAGAAGAAGCTGTTGAACAAACGCTTCAGAGCTTTGAGCCTGCCGACAGACTGCAACCCTCGCCCTTTTTTTATACAAGGCTTCGGGCAAGGATTGATGGGCTGCATCGAGGTGCGACACAAAGGTATCGATTCGCATTTTGTGTGTTGAGATTCGTTTCTCTCTCGCTGCTCCTTATTTGGAATATTGTGACAGTGACCTACCTTATTGGAAGCGATCAAACAGAAGCCTATAACCGAAGTGAGATGATTAGTGCGTTTGCCGAACTTTATGTTCTTGAGAGAGAGGAATAAAAGGGTGCTTATATGAGCAACTTCTGGCAAAAGGGATTTGGTGCGTGGACGATCTCACTGCTTCTTATTTTCAATATCTCTACACTATCTCTATTGTGGTACAAAGAAATCAACAAACCACCGAGACCAGTGAGAGGCCCTGCTAATGCGTTAGATAATAGGGAGAGAATGCTGCGATTTATTGAACGCGAACTCGATTTAAGTAAGGAACAAGCTCGAGAATTTAGGAAGCTACACAGTGTATATCTTCAGCAGAGCAAGGTGTTGCGGGATGAAATTCGGGATTTGAAGCGAAATCAGTTGCAAGTAGAGATGTTTGAAAGCAAGGCAGATACGCTCAAGATAAATCAGGCGGCCAGACGGATTGCCGATAAACAATTTGAATTTGAGAAACAGACCTTCCTACATTTTCAGGAATTGAAAGCCTTGATTGGCGAGGGCCGGGAAGAGAGTTTGAAAGCTCTGTTAGATGAAGTATTTATGAAGCAGGGCAACAGTCGTTCCCCGCGTCGTGGACGATCTCGTCCTCCCAATAACGGGTCCTGAAATGCAGTCCTTTTTGAAAAAAACTCGGCTTTTGCCGAGTTTTTTGTTTTTTGCCCACAGGTTTTCTTGCTATCTGCCGTCTAAGCCTATAAGTCGGGGGATAAATTGGAGACTACAGGAGGTGGCAAATGATGAGGCGACAATTGAGGATGTTCGGATTGGTTTTTTGCGTGATAAGCGTGTTGTGTGCCGGTTATGCGGAAGGGCACATGCTCTACAGTGATGAAAGTGATGTGACAGATTTCAATGACGGCGGCACGGATGGCGATGCACCTGTGAGCGCGCAAGCATTCCAGAATTTTGCCGACCAACTGAATATCCAGTGGAATGATGACTTTTTGTTTATCGAGTCCAACGCTTTTCCCGATCACCGCATGATGGTGGGGATTACAGCTTGGAATCAGCAGGTGCCTTTGCCGCAGCCTTATCAGGGCGATAATGCATGGCAGATTCCATTGAAACCCGCGGTTGCAGATGTGCCAGTGTATGCAAGCCAGACGCTGTTTCGGGGAGCTATTGGTCTGGCGATTAACGGTGTGCCCATTTTTAATCCCATCAAACAAAATGGCCGCACCGATACGTATTTGGCTGGGGAGTTAGATGAATTTGGAGGGCATGCCGGTCGTGCGGACGACTATCACTACCATATCGCGCCGTTGTTTCTTACAGAGAAAGTGGGCGATGGTGTACCCATTGCTTATGCCCTGGATGGCTATCCGATGTATGGACTCAATGAAGCCGATGGTACCCCGGCGAAAGATCTGGACGATTTGAATGGACATTTCGATGCAAATGGCAATTATCACTATCACAGCACGCTGAATTATCCCTATGTCAACGGTGGATTTAAGGGCGTTATTGAACTGGCGAGGGGAGAGGAAGTCGCCAACCAGCCTCGCACAAGGCCCGTTCGGCCTTCGGGCACGGGGATGCGGGCGAATATCACAAATTTTGTGAAGGATACAGATGGCTGGTATCGGCTTACGTATGAGGCAAATGGTGGAACACATGCGATTGCCTATTTTCTGAGACCAGATGGGGATTATGATTTTCAATTTGTAGATGCCAGTGGCAATATCACGCGGCAGACTTACCGCTCCAATGGGAATGTTGCGGTGGAAGGTGGTGGGGGAACGTCCGGTCAGGGCGGTGTGTCTAATGATTCAGGTCAGCAGAATGTAACTGATCCACCCGATACAGATTCTGATTCTTTGTTTGTTGCATCCGGGTTGTTGGGACGACCAACCGACAGATCCGTGACTGTCAATTTGGTTCCATCAGCAGACCTGGAAATTTATCTGGAATACGGAACAGAATCAGGTGTTTACACAAAGCAGACATCTGTGATGGTGGGGACACGAGATACACCGGTTGAAATTGTGATGGAGGAGTTGCTTTCTAACACGCGGTATTATTATCGAACGCGCTACCGGCACGCAGGAGAATCAGAGTTTAAAAGGCGACGCGAATATACGTTTCACACATATCGTCCACCGGGTACAACATTCACTTTTTCAATTCAGGCCTGCGCACATTTAGATGGTCGATCCAGCCTGGAACTCTACCATCGCTCGCTGGAAAATGTCGCAGCAT
>CAZURU010000613.1:0-3070 GCA_964623585.1 uncultured bacterium | reverse complement strand
CCGCGAATTGATCAGAGCCGGTTTTGGAAGTCTTCAAGAGATAGACATGAGCAACGACTTCTACCATTTGCCTCACCAGCTAATGGCAAGTGGGTTTGAGCGGTTAATGAAATGCTATATCTCCTTGGTATATGAAGGCAAAAAAGGCTCGTATCCAGGGAAATACATGAAACAGCTTGGTCATGATCTAGAAGCTCTACTTGAGAGGCTCTGCAACGAATTCTATGGTGGAAAGACGCGGCCTTATGTTAAAAAAGAATTCGATTTTATCACGACTGATCAGACTCTACAGGAGTGCATCCGAATTCTTTCTTTGTTTGGCAAGCATGGACGCTACTACAACCTCGACATAGTTGCTGGTAGCTCTCAAAGCCCGATTAATCCAAGAGAAGAGTGGGAGTCCCTTGAGTCAAGCATTGAAGACATCACACCATTCTTGGACGATACAGAATCACTTTATCGAGACTATTATCCGCGAGTTCAGTCTCAATTAGTTGCCAAGATGGAACGACTTACCAGAGCCATTGCGCTACAATTTACCATCGGTGATCACGCCGACAAAAACGGGAGACTCCGTCAGGCCTCAGGGATATACACGGAATTCCGAAGTCTCCGCGATGAGGAACTTGGAACCATCGACTATCGTCGTTCCGTACAAATTCTTAAGCAAGAAGAAAAAAACTGGATCAAGCGATCTGAACAAGAGATTATCAATGGCAAATGGCCGACGCGGATAATCACAAAAGCTGAGTTTGGAGAGGAATGGCTATTTCGAACTGATCGCGTCATTGTTGAATGCCGAAATGATCTATACTGCATTGTTCACATCAATGGCTATGCCTTCAGCCTTAACGGAATCACACAATCGCATTTGGAGGTACCGTGTCCACATGAAGCGGGTGTTGCAGTACTTGGGAAATCAGTCGGCCCATTCAGAGACATGGCGTTTGAGCTTTGTAAGGAGACGGCTTTGTAGCTTCTGGTTCGATTTATACAGCACAACCTCAATAATTATTTGATTGGTCAAATGTGCAGCACTTGGCGAGGCAACGGAACCTATCCCAGCGATCCGTACAATGGGAGCTTATTTGCACAGTATTACTCAGATCATTACCCCGTGCTGTTCCGCCTGAACGTCCTCCAGCAAGAATGATGGTTGACGGGTTCACTTCCGGTTTAGAAAGGCTAATACATGGAGAAACTGCCCTGTAACTCTTGTAGGCAACATACAAATCATAAAGTGATTCGATCCTACTGCCAAACTTATTGGCCCGAAGATGATCCTCGCATGCAAATTGACTATGCAAAAGGCACTTGGGAGATAATCCAGTGTGCTGGCTGTGACAAGGTCTCGTTTCGAGAGATTTGGCACACAAGTGAAGATGAGGTATCGAATGAGGGTCCCGTGCCCACCGTGTTTCGCTATCCTGAAGCCGATAAAGACCAACTTACTGTCAAATCTTTCCGTCAGGCCCCCTACAACATCTATAGAATCTATGAGGAATCTATTCAGTCTTTCAATATCGGAAACTACATTCTTTGCGCGGCAGGATTACGGGCAGTTATCGAGGGTATTTGCGAAGAAGAAATAGCGAAGAATGGACAAATGTCGTCAAAGAAATTGGGTACCTTACAAAAAAAAATTAATGGTCTTCACGAAACAAAGATTCTGTCTGAAAGGCATGCTGAGATTCTACATGCACTCAGATTTATCGGAAACGAAGCAGTTCACCAATTAACCGCACCTCCCGAAGATGACCTCAAAGCAGCCATTGAAATCGTGAAACATACACTTGAAAATTTATATGGGTTGTCAGCGAAGGGATATGGGTTGTTAGTAAAAACACAAAAACCCCTCAAGAAATCCTAAAACATTCAGATTTATAGCGCACGTTGAACTGCTGCTCTGACCATAAGTAGAGTGGCATGATCCCGAAATAAACCACAGTCGATAACACGAACTGATTGAACCCGCCTGAGCTTTATGTTTCCTAAACGGCTGCGCCTGATTGGTAAGCTAAATGCAAAAACAACCACACGCTTCACTGATATGTAGCCACATTGGACATTTCAGGTTTATCAGAAAACCATTAAATCTTGAGAGGTATTCATGCGATCCATTCCTAGGATACTTACCTGGGTCATAGGGACCTTTATAATTGTAGTGCTCTGTATTTTGATATCGATCATCTTTTCGCGCAATCCTCAGTCATTCGAATCATTTGTGAAATTAGCAGAATTGCTAATTTCGTGGCCTATAGTTGTTGCTTTCTTGGCAATGGTAATACTTACCCGCTTTAAGGATGCTATCGACAATTTATTGCGAAATATAAGAAGTGTTTCTTTTCCTGGGGGCAACATACAAACGCAAGCCGTTGGACCCTCGAATGCAGATTCAGAAGACGATTCGATTGATGGAACTATCAGCTTGACCCCCGAGATGCAAGCTCTAATCCGTGAGTATATCGAAGACCTGCAACAAAGCGTCGCCGCTTATTCGGACCAACAAAATGAACTCCAAAAGCAACTCAGCGACGCGCAGTATTCATCATATACGTGGAAGTTTTCCTATCTAAACATGTTTTATATCCCAATTACCAAACAGACACTTCTTTGGCTTTCGGAGAATCCATCGCAAACAAAACAAAATTTCCACCTGATGTGGCAGTCACATATTCCAGATCCAACCCAACGCGAAACTATCTTGGACGTGCTGATTCGTTATGGAATGTTGCAGGTCCAAGGTACCACCCTTTCTGTTACGGAGGAAGGGGATTACTTCCTCCGTTATATTGGTTTAAAGGCAAATGGATAGACACACAGTGGTTTTCACTACTACCCCCAGGCCCTAATACCGTGCTTGGCTCCATACTTATTCAGATAAGGGGCACCTCAGCCGCTAGAAGACCAATCAGACGATGATACTGATTGGTCTTAAATTTTTGCTTATAATAATCTTTATACGCAAAAATGCCATTGCAAGCCCTTGTTTTTTCAAGTAAATTGCAAATAGAAATTTATCATTATATGCAAAAAACGGATGGGCGATTCGCCCGGTTCGATAGCGCGT
>CAZURU010000612.1:0-3070 GCA_964623585.1 uncultured bacterium | reverse complement strand
CGGTTACAGATGAGGATAAGAAGCAAAGAGCAGAGGATATAGCTAAAGTCCTCAGCGACAATGAACGGTGGCATTCTCACAGTCGTATGATTTCAAGAGATACATTGATGTCAGAAGAACTACGTTTGAAAATTGAGAAAATTGAGGATAGACCAGATCTAGCCGCTGCTCTTGATGACTACGTTGAGTTACTTAAAGATTATGTTCAGAGAGAGCAGCTGCAAGTGTTTGTACACACCCGCGAGTATTTTTGATAAAAACGGAGGTCCATAATGAAATCCCGTGCTATTAATGTTAACAGTTCGGACAAACCTATTAACAAGGAAACTATCAAAAAAAATCCAAAGATCGACACCGAACTGTTATCGGATTACCATCGCCTTGTTGATGCCTCAAAGGGTATTATCAAACGCAAGCGTGGCGCGAATTACCGGCTATCGCATCCATTTGGGTCTAACGATGTGCCAACCGATGCTATTCCAATAGGAAGAAGGCGGGACATCATCAAAAAACGCAAACGCCGGTAAAGTGCTGTAAGGCATATTATTTGATGTTAGATCACATCCGTAGGATATATGTCTCTTATCATCTAAAAAACAGAGACTACGGAGCACAGATAGGAACTTGAGCAACTTTAGATTTATGAATCGGGGCCCTGTGAGGATAAATATTCGTATGCTTCATCTTTTATCCGGTCAAACTGTTGACTCATAAATTGGTTTTCGCGAGGTTTGTATTCGTGTAAAGAATGTGTATAATCGCCGAACCCACGGACATCCCTTTGGTTAAATTGCTTTAACCATCTATCAAGATGTGTGTAGAACGGTGTATCGTTAAGCCACGGTTCAAGCTCCTCAAGGTGCTCAACTGTTAATACCGTAAGAGGCATAACTTCAAGATGCTTTTTCAAGTCATTGTGTTTCACAAAACGTTGGAATTCCGAGTTCAAAAACCAATTCATGCAGGGTGTTTCAAATACGCGGTCAGAAAGAACCAGAACGGGGTAGACTTTTTTTACTTTGGAAATATCTATTCCTTCAACCTTCCTTCTCTCCTTTTTATTCGTGTGTCCTAAAGTTTGAATCGCATGCCACAATTGCCCAACGCCTTTGGGTTTTTTCCTCTCCCCTCTGGTTTCCGTCTCAACAAGTTTAGTCTGAAGTTCTTGGCGCAATTTGCCAAAATCACCGCTAAATCTAGCCTTAGCACTTAAGAGCGTAGCTTTGCACTCTAATAGAATGAGGGTGTCATCACTACAGACTATAATATCGGTACACTCATTCACGCCTTTTCCAATATATTTGGGGTTAAGAATGCACCGCTCCACTGACGGTTCTTGGGAGTTGATGCCACGTTTGATTATTGACGCAGCATAATCCTCAAAAACATCTCCCCATAAACTAATAATTTTCTGACCGTCGCCTTTCTTAAGCTTTTCTAATTGGTCCCGAATAATCCAAAACACCCCAGTTTGAAGTTTATCCAACAAGAAACTGATGTCAACGCAAATGATATGATTTTCGTTTAGCCTTACAAGCGGGTACTGTCTCCACAAACGAAACTCGTTTGTCAAGTTGGGGGATTTTTCAGTTTCAGCAGCGAGGGTATTTACTGAAATACAGGCATGTGGAAGTAATTTGTCGTACAAGGGTTTTAGGGCTGGAGAACCTTTAAAATTGATGAATAGGCTGTCTTCACCTTCCAAAATTTTCTCAAGCGAAAGAGTCAAGTACTTTGACACTATCAAAGCAATAAGATAGTAGTAGTTCCGTAATGTCAATCCGGTTGCTTGATAAAATAGATCGTTCACATCAATGTTTGAATCAATCTTTTCAAGCCGACAGAGTAATTCATAGGTGCGAACCAAAAATTCACTGTTACTGCGCGATGAAAGTGGGCGCATTCTATACTCCACAAGTGGAATGAAGTCAACCATTACACTTCTTCTAAGAGCTGCTTGGTCTTCTGCCTCTATTTCTAAGTCATTTTGGGAATTAAGTTTCTCTTTGTCTGATAATCCATTAGCAATCAGATAGGCTCTCGCCAGCCTGTTTCTTGGATCGTCTTGGCTTATATCACCTTTCGAGTGCATATCCAAAAGGCGAGCGACTTCTGTTAATAGACGCAGGGTGGGCTGTCTGCCGAAAATGAAATTTCCAGTCGAATTTTTAATATCTATTTGATCCCGCAAATAACGTGAACACAAAGCTTGTTGAAGAGCAGCGTTGGTTACAGATAAGTTTTCACTATGCTGGATTATACAATTGATACCTGATAGAATGATCAAAATTTCCTCAGGGTCGAGTGTACTTAGAATCTTCGTTAAATCTTCTATAGAATCCGGAAAACCTATATCAGAAGCTGTAATATAAATGCCTATGGTGGTATTTCCAGTACGTATTAAATCTCGTTGATTCATGTTTGATGTTTTAACCTCTTCAAGTTTTTTACTATAGAATATCCATTAATTTGTTTCCATTTCGCGTATTTTTCAGAATTTGTATTGGGAAATTGGGATTTTGAAAGCCCAATAAACCACATAACGTATTTTAACATATTTTAGTGATGATGTCAAGTCAACAAGAATCGCGAGCACAGCTCGCTCCTACAGCAGGGCAGAGCACATTTTAAGGGAAGATCGGTAAGATCGGGAAATTGGCACGCGAAAAAGGCGAGGTTACAAACCTCGCCTACCTATTTTAACAAAGATCTCAGCTATCACTATGCTCAAGAGCAAACTACTGCATCGGTGAAAACGGTGCAGGGAGTAGAAGTTTGCTCTCTTGGGTGATCGGTCTGACGGAGTCTTTGGGGGGCCAGACCCCCTTCTCTCGCGTCTCTGCCCGGACCCGTGCGCGTTCTTCAAAACTCTTGTATGCCCAGACATGGATGAAATTGTTGACACCGCCATACTCCGAATACCAACAGCCTGCCAGTGGTGAGAATTTCAGGCGATTGGGAATGGCTGCGCTCCATGCCTCTAAAACCTGGGGCATCCCCTCCGGCGGATAGGTATACAGACGCATTTCATAGATGGGTCCGATGTCTCTATCACCCAAAGGTTCCATAA
>CAZURU010000611.1:0-3071 GCA_964623585.1 uncultured bacterium | reverse complement strand
ACCCGCGAATGCGAAACATTCGCTGCGTTGTACCGGAACGGAGAACCTTGTTTTTTTATTCACTTTCGCAGCGGATCGGTTCGATGAAATCGTCTACCATTTTGATGCGTAGTATGCTATTATCAAGCGATGTGGAAACGCTACTAAGGTAAATTATTGAGAGGTCAACGTTAAAAATGACAGATGCCAAACCTATCATTTCCAATGCGGATGCCAGCCTGATAGATATCGGCGACGGTATCGCTGCCAATCAATTGGCTTACGTCCTCTGTGGCGGGACACTTTCGGCTCCACAATTCGTCACCGAACAGTACCTGCTGGACTTGGAACATGAAGTATTTCTCAGCCTTTGTGGAGAACAGGAAACACACGCGAGAATGGAGGCAACGCTCCAGAAGAGTAAAAGTAAATGAGATATACGCCTATACTGCCATGAGTGATTCTCTAAGACAGAGAAATCTTATCGTCCGCTTTGAGACAGAATTCCAAACAGGTTATGCTTACTTTGAATTGTTCAAGGCACTCAAGGCAGGTAAAAGGACATGGGATCCCAACACCATCAAATCACTATCCATGGTGTGGGATAAAATCGGCGAACATTTTCAGGGTCCGGATATACCGAATGGATTGACAGATCGTGCGCGCATCAGTGCTTTTAGTTTAGACACGATCACAATTACATACGATTCTCAGATCAACCGTCTTCTTGATAAGGAAACTCTTGCTGAGTATCAGAAAATCGTTGGAAAGAAACTCCAAGAACTTTTAGTCGACACGTGTATTGAAGTCAAGTGGGCGTGTTGAATGAACTTACATATAGGAGGTATAAGCCGATGACACCAAAACAACTTGTGTGCATTGGAGTGTGCCATATTGAGGAAGCGATTTTAGAAGTGCTATTTGGAAAGGGGGACAAATATGTGGAGCGTGGAAAAATAGCACAGAAATTAGGGCTAAAGGACACCTGGGGAAACTCAACCATCTGGGGAAACCCAATTGGGATAGTTTACAGCATTTTACATAAATTAGAGGAAGACGGGCGTGTTGAGTTACAGCGAGCTGATAATAAGAGGATAACAGCGAAACTTACCTCTCTCGAGCGTGATCGACGCGTAAACAAAGAAAAGAAGGGGAAGGTTGACGCATCTGAGACAAAGCGTATAGGGGAAGGGAATGAATCTGTCTACCTTTATTATTTACCGACTTACAAACGGGACGCTGAATCAGAAGGTCTCCATCGTTAGCAATGTAATATAGGTTGCACTACAGACAGCGCAGAAGACAGGGTTGCTGCACAGATTGGCGATCAACTTCCAGAGAAAGTTATACTCTCACTTGTTATACAAACACATGATTGCAAGGCACTTGAAAAACGTATACACGCTGAATTAAAGCGGCGAGGGCGATGGATAAGTGACGATACTGTTGGCACCGAATGGTTTTCGACGAATCCTACCGAAGTCGAAAATATTTATTTACAGGGCAGTGATAAGTAAGTTTAGAATGCAACGCACTTTTGATTTTATAGACATTCACGTGGAGGTTTCTGCATGGAAAGCAAAATCACGATCTTTGAGGTCTCCGTCGGAATGAGGGTTTACTACATAACTCTAATTTTTACTCTAATTTCCATTCTATTTGGATGTGAGACAAATAATTTCATAGATAAATCAAAATCGTTAGGGTATGAAGTTTTAAGTATTCAAGCATCGGAAACGTGGATTAAAGAACATAGTGATGAGATAAGTCTTCCTAAGAAAATTGAGTTTGGCAAACCACATTCTATTCAGGATTTCGGTTTTGCACCTTATGGGATTATGATAGCAGTCGATAGAAATAATAGATACCGCGTTATTGCCAGGGAATGGCCTGAAGAAAAAACACTCTTGAAAGTCGGTGATATACTATTGCCGTTTCCACCTTTTATTTTTAGTAGAAACGAAAGTAGCCCAGTTGACTGGAAAACCGAAATTGAAACTTACGTTTTTGAAGCGAAGGAAACAATTGTCCAGCCGTATCTCGAAGAAGTAGCAGAAACAAGGGTTCGTATTGAACCCTCCGTTTATGAAGTTGTTGATCTTTATGATTTTAAATGTACCACTTACATGTCTCCAAATGGCGCTACTATTTCATATAAAGTGAGCGATCAGACCGATCATAGAGCTCGTATTGTTCAATTAGGTTTCGGGTTCATTGTCACAAAAATCGATGGCACTGTCTTTAAAAGACATCATAACCTCTCGCCTTGGCGGGAAACGGCTCAAGAAGATATTGTAGTGCCACGTAACGGTACTACTTTCCACGATATAGATGTTTCAATAATGGATCATGAATGGAATGATTTTATCGCGAGAAAAAAGTTGTTAGGGTGTGAAGTGCTGAGTGCTGCAGCATCAAAGGCATGGATAGAAAAGTATACAGACAAGATAAGTTATCCTATTATTCCTGCTGGCATTGACATGAGGCCGTCTGGCTTTGACATAAGGCGGTCCGCCTTCTACGGGAGGTATATAGACAAGATAAGTTATCCTATTCCTAATCCGATGATATTTGGCAAACCGCATTCTATTCAGGATTTCGGTTTTGCACCTTATGGGATTATGATAGCACTTGATTCGGATAACAATCGCCGCGTTATTGCCAGGAAATGGCCTGAAGAGAAAACGCTTCTGAAGGTCGGGGACACGCTAACAACAACTTTTAGGGCGTTTTCGGACCCTGTTGAGATTTCTGAGTTTTTTGATGGGTTTCCTGATATATCACACAAAACTCGCAATTTTGTTTTTCAAGCAGGAGAAACAATCTCACACTCGGGAATTCCAGTGCCAAAGTTGCCTTCAAGGTTTAAAGAAGAAGCTGTAGAGGGTTTCGATACATATACCCTTTACATGTCTCCAAAGGGTGCCACGATTACATATAGTGACGGGGTTGTCACTAAAATCGAGGGGACCGTCTTCCAAAGGGGCGTTGACCTAACGGAAATTGCTACATCACTTCTTGAATAACTTTTATTTTTTCTCACCGATGTATTCAAGCAGCCATGCGACCGTTAGAATATCGGCATCCGGGCA
>CAZURU010000610.1:0-3073 GCA_964623585.1 uncultured bacterium | reverse complement strand
TCAACCCAACCTACGGAAGAATGGAAGAATAATAATTAAAATTGGTATTAGTTACTCAGTATATCCTGCATCTTCTCTAACCCAATACGTGCAACTTCTGCGGGATCTTCCCCCCAATAAGTGGGATTGAATAGTTCTAACGAGATGACACCTGTATAGTTTGCGTCTTGCAAAATAGAGATCATTCTCTTAAGATCAAGGATACCATCGCCTGGATAGACTCTATCTGCATCGGTTTGTTCTTCACGTGCAGGTTCGGCAGGGGCATCGTTAAAGTGGAAAACAGCAATTTTATCTCCAGGTATGCCTTCTATATCCTCAATTTCTCCACCACCACGATAGATATGGAATGGGTCAAGGACAATCGTACTGTCAGGATGATCAGCGACTTCCATAACCTGCCAAGCATGTTTCACCTGATTTACACCATCAACGAATCCGAGGAACTCCATTGCAGGTTTGACTCCAAATTCACGCCCGAGTTCAAGGAGTTTACGATAGTTTTCTCCACCTAATTGCAGGTTCGCTACTTCACGCGGAGGACTTGAGATGATATAGGTTGCACCGACAGCTGAAGCTTGTGCCATCCGTTTTTTGGCATCCTCCAATGCGTTTTTAAGATCAATACCCGTTGCATTGAGCCAACCATGCAAGGCAATAACGGTAGGAACTGATAGTCCATGATCGTCTAGTGCCTTCTTTACGTCAGTGAGTGATCCTCCCTGTTCTTCGTAATCTGTCAGATCGTTATTCCACAATTCTATTGCTGTATAACCTGTTTCTCTGGCAATCCGAATTTTATCCATCAGATTAGCAGGACGTATTGTGCTTGTATTTAACCCTAACTGAAATTGTGCCATTCTATCTCCTTATTTTTCTATCAAACTCCGTATAAATCTCACATCTACGCGGGCGAGATCAATCACACTATCTACAGGGTCCCCACTGTATTCGCTATGAAAGCTGACAGGACCTGAATAGTCCATTGACTTTAATGTGTTAAGAGTTGTTTCCCAATCAACAAATCCTTTCCCCATCCGGACGACTTTTCCGCTACGCATCCCAGGTGAGCGTGCAAGGTCTTTGAATGCTATGACAGCGAGATGTGATTGGACAATATCAAGAGCCATGTTAATTGGTTCACCGACAATTGACAGGTGTCCAGTATCAGCAAATACACCGATATGTTGTGGGTTGAACCCTTTGACCAGATTCATCACTGCACACGAGTTTAACCCCATAGATGTTCCTGAATGGTTGTGGATGCATGTGCGCGGTCCGAATTTTTCAGAGAGTTGGGAAAAACCTTCGAGTTGACTTTTGATGTAATCAACTTGTGACCAGTAACCGCCATTATCTGTGTGCCAATGCCAATAACCGAGTTTGATGTTTTCTACGCCTGCTTCGCCAGCAGCAGCATAGACACGTTCTGTTTCATCTTTTGATGGGTCTAAGAAATCACCTGGGGTAGTGACAAGCGGAATAGACAAACCTGCTTCTGTAAACATTTTTGATGCAGCGGGCAGTTCCTTCGTTGCGTTTTCAGGATTTACAGGATATCCGGGACGCACACAAAGGTCAGCACCTTCAACGTCAACTGTCTGTAATGCAGTGATTATTTCTGGTAATTTTAACCCTTGTAGATGTTTTGTGAACATTATAAATTTCATAATAGATATTCTTTCAGTTGTTATACCATTTCAATTAATTTTTCTCTCATTACCGACTGTTTAGAATGAAGCAGTGAACGGCACAATCTAACAGAATGTGCTACAGTAAAGAGGCATTTTCATTTAGAAATGGTATTAGTTGTTCGTTTTCAGTTTTCAACTGGCTGCTGACTGTTAACTACTATCCCTTACCAATCCACGACAGAACCGTCATCCGGATGGTAGGATTCAGGGTTTCTCCAATCGTGGTCAATTTTATCTTCAAGTGCATTCTCGTCCAACTCTATGCCTAATCCTGGATCTGTTGGTAATTCAACAAACCCGTCTTTAAAAATGAATGGATTTTTTAGATAACCTTCACCGAGTGTTGTGTGTTCTTGCATGACGAAATTTGGGATAGATGCATCTAATTGGATACATGCTGCTAAGGAAATAGGACCGAGTGGATTGTGTGGTGCGATACCGCCATAGTATGCTTCTGCCATACCAGCGATGATTCGTACTTCGTTTATACCACCTGCATGACATAGGTCTGGTTGCAGGATTGATGCGGCTTGTTTCTCCAAGATTTCTCGGAATCCCCATTTTGTGAAAATTCGTTCTCCTGTTGCGATGGGTAGATGTGTGCTTCGTGCAATTTCTGCAAGTGTGTCAACATTTTGACACTGTATTGGTTCCTCAACAAACATTGGTTGATAGGGTTCTAATGCTTTAATCAGTATTTTTGCGGTTTGTGGACTTACTGCACCGTGGAAGTCAATAGCCAAGTCTACTTCAGAACCTGCTGCCTCTCGTAGTTCGGCAAAATGATTGACAGCTTTTTCGATGAATGCTTTATTTTCAATAATTCGTGCAGGTCTACCACCAGCAACACCTGTTTTGAATGCGGTGAATCCTTTATCTATCCATTCTTTGATTCCATTTGGGTCGCCGCCACCTTTGTATAGTCGGATACGGTCGCGTGTGGGTCCTCCGAAGAGTTTATAGACAGGAACACCGAGAGATTTACCTGCTAAGTCCCAAAGTGCTTGTTCAACGCCGCTTAATGCGCTTGTGAGGATGGGACCGCCTCGGTAAAAAGCATGTCGATACATGGCTTGCCAATGATGTACAACCCTTGTTGGGTCTTTACCGATAAGGTATGGCGCGAGTTCGTCAACTGCTTGTGCGCATGTTTTTGCTCTGCCCTCTAAAATCGGTTCGCCGAGTCCGACTAAACCTTCATCGGTATGTATTTTTAGAAAGAGCCAGCGCGGTTGCACAAGGAAGGTTTCTAATCTCGTTATTTTCATTGCAGGATTACCTTTATCATAATAGGTCATAATAGGTGCTAAGTTGTTTGTGCTTATTTGACATACTCACCGAGCTAAAGCTCTGGTGATTCTTAGGTTTTATATTGGAAG
>CAZURU010000609.1:0-3074 GCA_964623585.1 uncultured bacterium | reverse complement strand
GGACTGGCCGGGATTTATATTCTCACCGGCGTCAGACGATAACCCAGGGCGCGGATGATCGCATTGATGTTATCCAGCCTCGGGTTTCCCCTGCTAGAAAGCGCTTTCTGTAATCCCTGCCTGGTCTGACCATTTTCGTGGCGCCACGAAAATGGCTGTCCAGATCGTAACCTGTTGTTTTACAGGACTCTACTCATCAACTCACATGGAGAATTATCCATAAAGATAAAGTGGTCTGTGATTATTCGTAGGAGCTATATTAAAAAACAATATAATCTGTTTTTCTTTCCTTTTATTGCTTTTTTTAGTAGTACTATACTAAAATTCATGATATTCTCTAAAAATGCTAACATTCTGCACTTTGATATAGTTCTATGAGTAATCAGCCTTCAAAAAGGCAACAGCGATTAGCGGCATTATTACGCGCAACATCCGGCACGATCCGAGTCTCCGATGCAATGCGGATTCTGGAGGTTGACCGGCAACATGCTTCCAGGTTGCTGGCGGGATGGCATCAACAAGGAGTTATTCGGCGTGTTGCACATGGTTTGTATGTTCCTGTTCAACCATCTGCGCTTGGGCAAAAACAGGTACTTGAAGACCCTTGGGTGCTGGTGCCGGAGTTATACACGCCTGGCTATATTGGTGGTTGGAGCGCCCTGGAACACTGGGAACTGACGGAACAGCTTTTCAGGTCAATCTGTGTCCTTACCCATAAACGGGTGCCCTATGGTGTAACCACACACCAAGGTGTTAACTTTTTTATCAAATATGTTGCTGAAAAGCATTTATTCGGGACGAGAACCATTTGGCGGGAAAATAAGAAGATACATATTTCAGACCCGTACAAAACACTCTTGGATTGTATCGATGATGTGTACCTGGGTGCGGGCTTGCAACACGTGACGGATTGCTTGAACGAGTTCAGACGGGTGTTCAATAAACCAAGCGACCTCGATGTGTTGCTGGACTACGCTGTTCAATTCAACAATGGCGCGTTATTTAAAAAACTGGGCTACCTGGCTGAAACGCTTGAGTTCAAGCCTTCTTTTATCAATGCATGCCGGGAACGCATCACATCGGGCAATGCCACTCTCGACAAAAAAGCTGAAAATAATCGATTGGTTACACGGTGGAATTTATGGGTGCCGGGAGATAAGGCGAAATGATAAGCAAGGATGAAATACTGGCCTTTGCCGATGAGACGGGTTTAACGCCGAATGTCGTAGAGAAAGACTATGTACTCGGCTGGTTGCTCGCTGCAATTAATACGAATCCTGTTTTATCTCAATCCTGGATATTCAAGGGAGGCACTTGCCTGAAGAAGTGTTACTTTGAAACCTACCGATTTTCAGAGGATTTGGACTTCACGCTTCGAGATCAAACACACATTAATGAGGTAATTTTACAGGAGCAATTCACTTCAGTTGCAGAATGGCTATATGAAGAAACAGGAATTGATATTCCTTCCGGCAGGCTTGTATTTGACATATACGCCAACCCCAGAAACCACCAATCCTGTCAGGGGCGCGTATATTACAGAAGCTTTTTTTCCAAGGGTAAGCATAGTCTCCCCAAAATAAAACTGGATCTGACGGCAGATGAAGTGTTGGTCATGCCATCCTCACGAAGACGTGTATTTCACCCTTATTCAGATGCGCCACAAGACGGTATTTTTATTGACAGCTACGATTACCCTGAAGTATTTGGCGAAAAAGTAAGAGCGCTTGGTGAAAGGGGAAGACCAAGAGATTTGTATGATGTCATCAATCTATTTCGGAATGATAACTTGCCGGCACCTGCCGTTTTACAAAATATCCTTTCGCAAAAATGTGACTATAAGGGAATAAGCATTCCTGATCTTGATGGTATGGAAACATATCGGGATGAAATGGCGCAGAACTGGGAACCAATGTTGGCTCACCAACTTCCAAGGCTGCCTGACTTGGATACTTATTGGAATAGCTTACCTGGTTTCTTCCGTTGGCTTGAAGGACGTGACACGCGAGAAAGGCCGCGACTTGCAGCAATCCCTGGTGATGAGCAGGTTTACCAGCCTGCATACGGCCATCTTGGCTTGAGAACCCTGAACGGCAATTCATTGGAAATCATTCGTTTCGCTGCAGGAAACAGGCTATGTGTGAATTTGGATTACACTGATAATAATGGCCGAAGAAGTTCCAGGATCATCGAACCTTACTCACTGCGGCAGGCACAAAACGGCAATGTACTTTTGTACGCTGTTCGTGCTGAAGATGGTCAAATCAGAGCATATAAGATCACTCAGATTAATGATGCGTCTATTACAAATAAAGTATTCGTACCGAGGTATCAGGTTGAACTTAGTCCAACAGGTATCTCAGTGCCGCTCATACAAACAGCATCCTCTATGCGGCTTGGTTTACCAATACGCCGCAAAGGAGTTAACTCGGCGATAAGGCAAAGTCCTTCAAGAAGACGAATATCTACATATCCGAGCAATGGTCCGACATATGTCTATCGTTGTCCGGTGTGTCATAAGAAATTTAGAAGAAAAAAGCAGAACGCAAAATTAAATTCTCATAAATCTAAAGATGGTTGGCCA
Organism: uncultured bacterium; assembly: GCA_964623585.1. GTDB lineage: Bacteria > Poribacteria > WGA-4E > WGA-4E > WGA-3G > MSPOR6. The sequence goes on along the minus strand of CAZURU010000609.1, from coordinate 490 downwards.
TGCTCGGGTAGAAGCGGAATTTACGAGGATACAATTTATTAATGAGCTGGAGAGCAATCTGCTCCTCAATACGATTTCCCATATACATTTTCAATCCTGCAAATCATTATCTGCCAGTCTTCCAGCTAGGTGGAATGGACCTTTTCGCGGCAAATTGCTTCTGGCTGAGGCCGGTATTCATGCGAATCCGTTTGACCTCCGGTTCGTTGAACCGGATTACCCTGCCGGGCGCCAACTCGCCCTGAACTATCCGGTCCATCTCGTGCATGCTTTTGAGCAAGTCATCGAACAGTTCATTTTTCATCAGTCCACCTCTTTGCGATTAATTTCTGGGTTTTCTTTTGCTCTGGCGTCAACTCTTCCTGCTGACTCTTCGGATAGATATACAAAGGGCTTATTCATAGTCCTCATATTAGACCGTAAACTTGCGAAAAGAGTAGTATGTATGATATAAGTATTATATGCATTTTGAATGGGATGGAATCAAGGC
>CAZURU010000608.1:0-3080 GCA_964623585.1 uncultured bacterium | reverse complement strand
GTTCCTCAACCCAACCTACGGAAGAATGGAATATAAATAATTGAAATTGGTATAAGGATGCTGAACGGTAGAATTCGTGCTTTGATGAAGTTTGCGGATTATACAACAAGTATAGGTACAGATGAGACAATTGATTTTGTCTCATCTCAAAGTGCCCATTTCATAAAGTTCCATACAGTATTCCTGTTGAATAAGCTCAAATCTTCACCAAGCACATTCCCTGTCAATCCTTTTTCTTTCCATCCTTTTTGTCCTTCTTTGCGCGGAGTTCTTGTAGAATCTCGACAACAGTTTCCATCTGTTCTTCTAATTTATTGAGGCGCGGTTCTATAGGATCTGCATCATCATCATCATCATCATCATAAATTTCTATTGTATCTATAGTTGGTTCTTCAGAATCATGTTCATCTGAATCTGCCTCTGTTGCGCTGAAGATGGTACGCGATACTGCTTCCCCTACATCTTTCATGATGTTGCCGATGGTTTCCTTCTCTTGTTTAAAGGTGTAGTCGAAATCTACGGCGATTCCTTCCTTAAGATACGTAGAAACTTGATGATAGGCATACCCTATGTCTCCGATAGAAGCACCATCATCTAACGGTTCAAAAAGTCCTTCAGGTAGTGCATTTAAATCGTAGAGACGGGCAAGTGCACTGTTGAACTGTTTGATGCATCGGCCTTCACCATTTCCGAAATTGTCTAAGACAGATGCTTTCTCAAGCAGTTTTGTTGTTGCTTCTAACATTCGGACGATTCTCCGAACTTCCCTTTGCGTTTCACGTTCATTACACATCATAATTCTCCTTATTAATAGAAGTATTTGACTTTATAGAGTCATCTCTATGTAAAAAAGATAGTTTAATTTTGGTAGGACTTACGCAAATTTGGGTTTTTCTGTTTAGAATTTCGCTTTTTCAAGGATTTTATCCCCGATTTCCTGCTATTTTTAAGGATTTACCCCCCTTTATCCCCCTGCAAGCGAGGGGAATGCGTAAGTCCTGTTTGGAATTTAATGTATCTTCACAACAATCAGGTATTTCTCTCAATCAATTCACCGACATTTCTGCGGATTTTAGCTGCAGCTTTGATTATATCCTCCATATCTTCTTCAATCCCCATCAAAACACTCTGGCTTAAGGCGAGACCAGATTGACATATCCTTTCAGTTTCTGGACAATGTACGTCATTAAAGTCTTTGTCGCATCCAAAGAGGTTAGAGGAAAGTAATGCTGCACGATACATGGGGGTGTTGTACCAATACCCTAAAGGTATGCCTTCTGCATGCATAGCACTTATGAAAGTGTTGCGGGATATACCTTCAAATTCCTCAGAATCCAGAATTGCTTTATATCCGTGGCAGCCACCGCGTGTTGCGCGAGGATCGAGAGGTGTTACTTTTATTCCCGGTATCTCACCGAACCATCCATCTAACCACCGCATGTGCATGTGTCTATAATTAGTCTGTGCTTCAAGCCTTGTCAGACGAGAGAGGAGTATCGCAGCATGCCATTCGGACATCCTAAAATTACCTCCGAAAGGTTCTATGTTTCCAAATTCGGCATCTGGTGGCGTGCGTCCACAGTTGTGTATTGAGTATGTACGTTCATAGAGTTCTCTGTCGTTCGTTAGAATGATTCCACCTTCACCAGCACACAGGTTTTTTGACGTTTGAAAGCTGAAGCATCCGAAATCTCCCCAGCTTCCGACGCCCTTTCCTCGCCATTCTGCACCGTGTGCTTGTGCACAATCTTCTATGATCTTTATATCATTTCTGCCAGCTATTTCAACCAACATGTCAAGGTCAGTAGGGTATCCAGCTATGTGAACTGGAAGGATTACCTTCGTCTGCTCTGTGATTACCTCTTCCACTTTTGTAGCATCTATCAGAAAACTGTCAGGTGCGGTATCTACAAAGACAGGCACTGCATGTGTCATGAGAATGGCGACTATGGTTGCCTGAAATGTGTATGCTGTTGTAATGACTTCGTCTCCAGGTCCTACACCTGCTGCTTTCAATGCAATATAGAGTGCTGAAGTGCCACTATTTACGCAGACACCGTATTTTGCACCCTGAAACGCAGCAAATTGTTCTGCAAATTCAGGAACTTTTGTTCCTCCCACACCCCATCTGCGACTATTATATATACCCTCATAAGCTTCAATGTCTGCTGGATCGAGTTGGGGCCATGTAGGGTAAGGTTTTGTGCGAATTGGTTCTCCCCCATTTATTGCTAATTCAGCCATGTCAGACTCCAAATATCAGATTATTAAAGGTATTGTAAAGTTTTCTACAAATTCTGGCGGAAATTGTCCCATCTCAATTGTCAAAATCAGTTCAGACAGTGCTTTGCGTGCTTGCTCTGCCAATTTATGCGATATGTCACCGTTTCTAACTGCAGTTTCAAATTCATCTTCATCTTGAATTTCAAAACTATTGTCGGGTGACACCCATACGTCTAAGAATAGGTCAACGATTTCAAATTTACCTACTTGTCTGTTTACTGGTTTTATTATGTCACAATAGTAACCTGTCCATTGACTGTTAAGATTGTAGATTTTGCCGATATCATACCATAAACCGGTGAATACGAACCAGACTGCTGTATAATTGTCCCCTAAGACTGTTTCACCATTTATGATGATGGGTGAAGAGGGTTTAATCCGCTGAGATGTGACGATTACATTTTCATCTTCATATAGGAGTTGTTGTTTGAAATAGTTGATGCTGTCTGGCAGTCGTTTATATGTAAGGGTAATTGTTTCCATTGATTATGATGTCCTGGATGAACTGGAATCAATTTCATCTCGAAAAGCTTTGATGTGTGCAGGTGTTGTGCCGCAACAACCCCCTATAAAGAATGCTCCTGCCTCTAAAAGTTTAGGAATAAATCGTTCGATTTCGTCAGGTTGTTCTATGTATTCTTCAATTTCTTCTCTGATGAATTCGTTAGCAATATCATTAAGTGATGCCACAGGTTGTCTACTCCTTCTTGAGCATATAATACCATTTTTATTATTTATTCTCCCATTACCGACTGTTTAGAAATGAAGCGGTGAACGGCACAATCTAACAGAATGTG
>CAZURU010000607.1:0-3087 GCA_964623585.1 uncultured bacterium | reverse complement strand
TTTCTTAATAGTAGTAGGCACTCTCCGTGTGCTGTCTCTTCTGAAAAAGATGACAGAATCTTTACACACCCTTTTCATTTTTATGTGTGAATTAAGATTAAGGTTGTAAGGTTGGAAGACTGGAAGATTCCAATAACTAACATGGTGAATTCACTTGCAATTGCCTCTAAAATAAGATATGCTATGTGTTATTCAACTGCATATTATACCATTTCTACTTGAAAATGTTGCTTTACTGTAGCACATTCTGTTAGATTGTGCCGTTCCCCGTTTCATTTCTAAACAGCCGGTAATGAAAAGTTAATTAATAGAAATGGTATTACGAGAAAATAAATCTAAACGTTACTTATGATTGATTCACGACATAAGTTCTGCATATTTTGATTAAGGTATTAGACAAACTCAAGATTAATATATGGTGCTATGAATGTCCAATCAGTTAGCAATTTCTGGCGGGACTCCTGTCAGGAATACGAAAAAACATCCGTGGAAGACGTGGCCTTATCATTCTATTGATGAATGGGATGATAAGATAGAACCTTTACTTCGTGAAGTTTATTTTAGTGGTCATGAGGGTTCTGGGGGATCGATGATCCCACGTTTTTCTGATAAATATGCACAATATTCAGGAACAAATTACGCTATTTTTATGCCACATGGAACGGATTCCATCAGTGCAGCATTGGCTGGGGCATTAGATCTTGATGGGTTCAGCGATGGTGGTGAGGTGATTGTACCGAATTACACTTTTGTTGCTACAGCAAGCGCGGTGTTAGAACGTAACTGCAAAGTCTGTTTTGTTGATGTGTGTCCAGATTCATTTACGATTGATCCCGAGGCAGTTGACGCAGCAATTACCCCCAATACACGTGCAATCTTACCTGTACATTTAGGTGGACATCCAGCTGATATGGGAACACTCCAAGCGATAGCAGATAAACACGCGCTCAAGATAGTAGAAGATTGTGCGCAGGCACACGGCGCGGAATATCAATCCAAAAAAGTGGGAAGTGTAGGAGATGTGGGTGCATTTAGTTTTCAATCATCAAAGAATCTTACATCTGGTGAAGGGGGCATGGTGACAACAGATGATAAGGACATACATGATCGCGTTTGTGCTTTCATGAATGTTGGACGCGCACCTGGTGGTGCAAGATGGGAGTATCCAAGACTTGGCTGGAACTACCGCCCCTCTGAATACCTTGCTGCAATCCTGTTAGTGCGATTAGAACTCCTTGAAGAACAGACCAATTCACGAAATAGAAACGCGCTATATCTTAGCAATGCTTTGGAACAGATTGACGGGATCACGCCTCCGAAACATGCTAATTGGGTAACAAAACATGGATACCATCTCTATTGTATGAAATACGAACCAGAAGGCTTTGGGGATAAATCTCGACAGGAATTTGTCAACGCCCTATCCGCAGAAGGAATTCCATGCTCAACGGGTTACCGTTCACCCTTGTCCGAAGAACCTGGCATTGCTCATGTTGCAGAGAAGTATCCTAATCGGATACAAACGTTACCATGTCCTAATGCTGAATCTGTATGTCGTGAGAGTGTGTGGTTGTTTCAGAACATGCTAATTGGAACAACGTCAGACATGGATCAGATAGTTGAAGCGATTTTAAAAATTAAAGAAGCGTGGCATTAATTGTTTCTAAGCATTGCAGATGCAGATGTGTATCCGATGAAATCAAAAGACACAAAACATACTCTTGTCTATGATGGTGCATGTGATTTTTGCAGTTTCTGTATAAATCGGTGGAAACATCTGACAAAAGATCGTATTGTCTTTACCCCCTACCAAGCGGTTTCTCATCAATTCTCAGATATTCCGATTTCTGATTTTCAGACTTCGGTACAGTTCATTTTAGATGATGGACGGGTCTATTCCGGTGCAGAAGCGATATTTCGTGCCTTAGACAATCGAATGCTTATCTGGTTTTACGAGAAACTCCCCGGATTCGCAAGAATAACAGAGATGGTTTATCGGTTGGTAGCAGAGAATCGTAGTTTTTTCTCACGTATAACAAGACGGTTTTTAAGAACACATTCAAACTAAATGTTTATCACTAAGATGATTGGATGATTTATGGATAGTCAATTTCTAACAGTTGCATTAGATGCAGCAAAAAATGCCGAAGATATCCTGCTTTCATATTATAACGCAGATACATTAGACGTGACGTTAAAACCGGACGAAACCCCAGTTACTCGTGCAGATACAGAAGCAGAAAAAGCGATACGTGAGACAATCAAACAGACCTTTCCAGACCACGGGTTTTTGGGAGAAGAGTATGGCATTGAGAAGCGTGATTCCCCTTACGTATGGATTATTGACCCAATTGATGCAACAAAGAATTACATTCGGAAAATCCCAATCTTTGGAACACAGATTGCGTTAATGAAAGAGGAGGAACTCATCCTTGGTGTTTCCAATGCCCCATTATTAGATGAACTGCTATATGCTGTAGTCGGTAAAGGAACATTCCTGAATAGCAATCAGATTAAAGTATCAGATGTTTCTCAATTATCAGATGCGATGATATGTCATGGCGGACTGAAATGGTTTGTTGAAAAAGGGACGTTTCCTGGTGTCTACAATCTCATCAATGATGTTGCGCGTTCAAGAGGGTTCGGGGATTTCTACAGTTATCACCTCGTGGCTTCTGGCAGAGTAGATGCTGTAATTGAAGCGGCAATTAGTATATGGGACATTGCTGCTATTACTGTCATAGTGAGGGAAGCTGGCGGGACTGTGACAGATATACAAGGACAAGCCATTTCGATAGACACTGCCTCATTGGTAGCAACGAATGGAGTCCTGCATGATACTGTAATGAGATATTTTGATGGAGTTTGAAACATATCGTCAGATTATATCGTCTGTTTATAATTTATTTTCATTTTTAACTTGACAAATATATTTATATATATTACAATTGGTTGTTGTTATATATACACATACCAAAGGTTTATATAAAAGGTGTTCACAATGCTATTCTACAAAATGTCCAGAAATGAGCATAATACCAATTTGAATTATTTTTATTCCATTCTTCCGTAGGTTGGGTTGAGGAA
>CAZURU010000606.1:0-3091 GCA_964623585.1 uncultured bacterium | reverse complement strand
ATAGCGGATCGTATCCCGCCGACTAATTGATAAACATAATTGCTCAGTTTTCCTTTGTGTGGGACTCTACCTTCAATCCCGCGTGGTACTAATTTTGCTAATTCTTCATCGTTTGTCTGTTCTCCGAGCGATGTGCCGCGTTTTCGCAATGCACCTAATGAGCCCATACCGCGGTGCATCTTATATGTCCTTCCCTGATAGATGACTGTTGATCCTGGGCTTTCGTCTGTGCCAGCAAGTAGACTACCGATCATCACAGAACTTGCCCCAGCACCGATTGCTTTTGCGATGTCTCCTGAATAACGGATACCCCCATCAGCGATAATCGGAACGCCTTCTTTTTCCGCTGCTTGTGCACAATCGTATATCGCAGTTATCTGGGGAATACTGACCCCGGCGACAACACGTGTTGTGCAAATTGACCCTGGACCGACACCAACTTTCACAGCATCCGCACCCGCGTCAATCAAGCTTTCTGTTGCTTCGGGGGTAACGACATTCCCAGCGACAAGCTCAACATCTGGAAATTCCATTTTTAGAATCTCAGTTGATCGAATCACGTTTTTTGAGTGCCCGTGTGCTGTATCCAAAACAAGAACATCTACTTCTTCATTTACCAACGCTTCAACGTCAACCAGAGGTGTTGATGGCTGAATTGCTGCCCCTACCCGCAAGCGACCTTCAGCATCCTTGCAGGCTTGTGGGAACATCTGAACTTTATCTATATCTTTTATCGTGATGAGACCACACAACTTGAAGTCGTCATCAACAATAGGTAATTTTTCCTTCCGAGAGTGGTGTAGTATCTTTTTTGCTTTGTCAAGCGTAATTCCTGGAGATGCGGTAATCAGTTTTTCACCTGGTGTCATGCGTGCTGTTACAGGTAAGTCCAGGTCGGTTTCATACTTAAGGTCTCTGTTGGTTATCAACCCTACGAGGTATCCATCATCTTTTACAATTGGTACGCCGCCGATATGGTATCGTGCGGAGATATCAAGTGCATCTCTGATCGTTTTTTCTTCAGTTAATGTAATCGGATCGTTTATCATTCCGCTTTCTGAACGTTTTACCCGGTCGACCTCAGACACCTGTTCCTCAATAGAACAGTTGTAATGTATTATACCGATCCCGCCTTCCCGTGCAATCGCAATAGCAAGCGTAGCTTCTGTGACGGTATCCATGGGTGCGCTACTGATAGGGATATTGAGTCGGAGATTGCGCGTGAACTGTGTACTTGTGCTAACGTCATCTGGTAGAATACTTGATTCTGCGGGGATGAGCAAAACATCGTCAAAAGTTAACCCTTCTTTTGCGAACTTCGGTGGAAATTCATCGGAAAGTTTGGTGTCCATCGGCATCATCTCCTTGCTATGCAGATTGAGGTGGGGTATGAAACCTTGCTAATTACATAATTATAGCATATTTTCACTTTACATGTCAAAATATTTTCAGTGAAAAATCAACGGGTGTGTAAGTATTTTGTCACTTTATTTGTCTGAATCGCGGATTACGCGGAGGACACGGAAGACACGGAAGGTTTTCTGGATCATTATATGACTTTGATCAACTACAAAGAAGCACAATCTAACAGAATTTGCTTCAAGTGTGGCGAATGGAGCGTAATCTCTGCATCGTTTACATTTTTCGGTTCTATACAGACGTTTTGTGAATGTGCAAACTGGAGTGATGTAAACAGCAAAAGTAAAAGAGTAAGATAGTGTCTTTTCATAAAATAATCCTTCTGATTAAACAATATAAGATATAACATGAGCGGTCTATGTTTATTCTGTATTGTCTATGATCTCCAATTTTTTAGGATTGTAAAATGAACGTCCTTTTCGCTGTATAAATACCCCATCTTGTGCTGTCGTAAGAGCTGTATAGACTCCACCCCCTCCCTGACCGTATGAGTCTATGACAGATATACTTTGATAGACTGCGACCGCTTTCTCCAATTCCCCAAGTGTTTTATAACAGGAGGCTAATTCATTCTTTTTACCTGATTCGTGACGACTATCAAGCTGTATCGCTTTTTGGTAATGTGGGAGGGCTAACTCTGGTGAATTCAGCTTTCTGTGGTATATATAACCGAGGGTTGAATGAGCTTTTGCATCGTTAGGGAACTTTGCTAACAACTTTTCATACGCATCTCTTTTATCCTCTATAGGTGCCCACGGAACGCAGCCTGCCCAAATAGACATCGCCTCTACAGAGTTCGGGTTTTCGCGCACGGCACTTTCAGCGTATTCAAGACCGATGGTTTGTGCAACACTGGCAGTCTCTCGGCTCAGATACTTTGCCGCTGTGAACGTATCTATACCCTCAAGTGTTATCTCATAAGATTTACGGATCCGCACTTCTATTGGAAGATCGTACGTATGTGAGATTTCTGCCATTCTCTTCTCCTGTTCTTTTGTAATGTAGAAAACCTTACCTTTGAATTCATACTGAGTGTCACCGCCATCCCCGAAGGTGGCGAGTATCGGTTTTCCTTTCTGGTCCTCACTCAGTATCATTATATCTATTGTAAACGGATTTCCCTCTGGAGCAAATCTGGGGTCTTGATAGTTCTTATTCGGGACACAAAATCCAGGTCTCCATAGCAGATCAGGGTTCTCTATCGCTTGTTTTTTGCGAGCAAGCACTTCTGGATCACCACGGTTCGCAGCGACATCTGCTTTGAACTGTTCTATCAAGTTTTCAAAACTCGGTTCAGGAAAAGGTGCCAGTTTTGCCGGTTTGCGTGTGTTCGCTGACACCGGTCCGTATTTGGATTGTTCGTTGAAATCAACCTGCGGTTCAATACCCTTCAGAGCGGATTTTTGTCCGCACCCGTCACAACCCCAGAGATGTAATACTGCTAGCAGAAATAATGGTGTTAGTCTTTCTATATGAAATATCATAGCTATTCTCTTTTTACTTGATTTGCTCATTCTCATCACAAAATCCTAAAACTTTTTAGGCAACTATTATGTCCAAAACTGCTACACATATTTTAGCAAAAACATCTTTAGTGTGCAAGTGAGTCAATTTCAAGGGGTGTGTAAAATTATTGTCACCTTTTTTGTCAGAATCGCGGATTATCGCGGAT
>CAZURU010000605.1:0-3098 GCA_964623585.1 uncultured bacterium | reverse complement strand
AAAGCTATCAAAGAAGTTCTTGCTATCTATGAAAATGATAGGTTAAACACTGATTTTGAGGCAGAGTACTGGCAAGATTACATTAATGAATTGGTTCCTATTGGCGTTTCCCAATTTTTCTTTTTTGATGGTGAGAACGTTCGGAAGTTAGTAGATGATTCTGGTCATGATGCTTTTCTCAGGGAGTCAATTAAAGCATTATTCGGGTTAAATTTAGTAGAGCGACTGCAATCTGACCTGCATATCTACGCAAACCGTTTAGTTAAACGTGATAGTCCGGAATCGGTCCAAAAGGAAATTACCGAGGTGGAATTGGAAATAGAAAACCTCCGAAATAGGCTTGTAGATATTGAAGTTGAATCTGAAAAAATCGCAACGCAAATTGATAATTTAGAAAGTGAAATCGAACAGCAAGAACACCGACTTGCAACCGAAGGTGGGAATTATGCCCGGCAACGCGAAAATTTGCAACGACAACAAGAACAACTCCAAATTCAAATTGAAGACTTGAAGAACAAAATTCGTGCTCAATGTGGAGAATTGTTTCCATTTACTTTAGTTCCAAAAAACTTGAATCGGTTGAAAACACAGTTCGTTACAGAACTACAGTTAAATGAATGGGACGCAAAAAATAGCGCTTTAAAAGCACACAAGGATCTATTACTTAAGCACCTCCCATCCGAAGAATTTTGGGCAGACATCTCTTTAGAATCTTCACAAATTTCAGCAATTCAGAACAAAGTAGCCTCGTTGTTAACAAAACCACTTGAGTACCCCGAGGAATTGCAAGGGTTTAAAAAAATTCGGGAACGCTCATCTGCTGAGTATGATTGTATATTGGAGTGGATTGACACTTGCCTGAATAAAATACCGCAAGAATTTAGGGAATTGAATGATATCCTGCAGAGTACCCAATCGGAATTTAAAAAAGTAGAAAACGCTCTTCAAAAAGTGCCCCCCGAAGATGTGTTAAAACCAATAATCGAGGATCTATCAGATTTAAATAAACGACTAGGACAACTACAAATACAAGAGCAAAACGCTAATGAAGTGATTTGCTCATTAAAAGACCAGATAGAAAAAGTTGAGCAAAGACGAGATATGTTATATCGCACTCAGCAGCTAAGACAAGCACACATCAAACGTCCAAAACAGGTAAAGAGTGTACAGGCAGTGCTTACCGAATATACTGCACAACTCACACAAGCAAAAATAAGTACACTGAGTGATGCTATCGTCGAAGGTTTCAACCGACTCTCCCATAAACCGGATCGAATTAAACACGTTGAACTTGACCCGCAAACTTTTGCTGTAACATTATATGATATGTCCAATCATTCAGTTTCAAAAGATGAATTGTCAGCAGGCGAGCAACAAATTTATACAATTGCGCTTTTATGGGGATTAGCGAGGACCTCCGGTAAACTACTGCCAATGATTCTTGACACACCACTTGGACGCTTAGACAGCAATCACCGCCAACTCCTTGTTGAATACTATTTTCCTTATGTCAGTCACCAAGTGATTTTACTTTCGACCGATACTGAAATTATAGGTCATCTCCTATCTCTATTAGAACCTTATACCTCACATACATTCCACTTAGCGTATCACCAAGCTGAGGGGCACACGACAATAGAGAAAGGTTATTTTGGGTAGTGTGCCATGCGCCTAAATCGAATTCACACCTCTAAAGATTCCCGTAATAAATTGGGTGTTTTACAGTCGCGTACAGGACTATTACCCAATATCCTTTGTAGAATCGGGTTAATGTTATCACTTGCAGAGCCTAATCTACCGGAAGTTGACATAGATACAACTGATGGATCAGAACTTCATCGCGACACACTGATGGGAGAATGGGACCCGCTGATTGTGGCATTATTGGAAGAATGGTGCATTACCAACGGAATAGGTACAGATAACAAGACACTCGTTAAATACTTCCGAGCACATCTGAATCGGGGAGTACGTTTGCTTTACGGTCGAGTGAAACGTTTGGAGGATTTGGCTAATCTTCTCTCACATTAGGGCTAATACCTTGTCATCAGAACACTTGGAATAAAGTGTTGAAATCGTCACAAGTTATGAGGTTGATTTTTCAATCCAGTGCCCTTCAAACCCGATCTTAATACAGGGGGCAGGTTTTATGACTAACAAAGTACAAACTATAAAATCTTCTTGGGCAGCTGAACTTTATTCGTTTCTATTTCTAATGCCTTGGCGTAATCTTCGCGTAATTGATTTACATCTTTCAGTGGATAATTTAGCATATAGAGCAGCAGGTTTTTAACGAGCGTTTTACCCCCTATTATCTTCTTTTGTGTAGGATGCCAAATGACACCATTGTAAGGCTCTTTAGTCAAGTCTGTAGGCAATTTTGAAATCATCTTGAAACATTCTGATCGTGGATATTTTTCTACCAGAATTGCCATAATTTCTGTTAATATTTTCAATCCTATAGGACGGAAGAGCACACTACCGCCTTCCGAATGTCTATATTTTTCCACAATAATTGGATAATCATTACCTGAATTAACAAATTCTTGGAGCGGTAAGAAACTGTTTGTAAGTTGTTGAAAATAATCACAAGCATTCACATAATGTTGATTAAGAATATGATCAGATTGACGTATTTTCGTTAACTCGTCTTTTTTTTCTTTCAGTGTTTTTTTCTTTGATATGATGTATACTTTCGTAAATAATATACCTAACAAATCATACAAATTTCCAATAGTCGTGAGACAAGTCTGATTGCTCTTTGGAACATTATCAGTTGCATTGTTTAAGATTCGATCTTCCATAAACATCTGGTTCTTCGTAACCAAACTTCGAACAGTGATAGCCATTGCATCGTCTTCATCAAGAGCGATCGTTTCCCCTTTTGAAACCCGTACAGCATTTTTATTTAAGGTCGTAAAAAGTCTTCGACTCCTTTTCATCCCTTCTGAATCTGTTCTATGAGCAATAAAGATTATTGACAACTCATCTTCACCTAACTGGGGCTTTTCTTCTACAGCTTCCTTAATTCCTATGAGTCGATGTTGTCCATCCAGTGTGAATAATTTTTCTTCGCCGTTCAAGCTAAGAATTCCGAT
>CAZURU010000604.1:0-3110 GCA_964623585.1 uncultured bacterium | reverse complement strand
AAAAATGAACATGATAAAGCTATTAAAGATTATACCAAAGCAATAGAAATCGAACGAGAGTCAAGCGTGGCCTATTACAATCGTGGTAGAGTTTACAACGAGAAAGGTGAGATTGACAAAGCCATGGAGGATTATAATAAAGCAATACAACTCAGACCGAATTTTCCCCAAGTCTATTGCAATCGTGGCAATATATACTATAAAAAAGGTGAGGTTGATGAGAGCATTGATGACTATAGTACAGCAATAGCACTAGACCCTAAGCTTGCCGAAGCTTATAACAACCGCGGCACTATTTACAGAACAAAAGGTAAGTTTGATAGAGCACTAACCGATTATAACAAGGCAATTGAACTCAATCCTAATGATGCTAAGGTTTACTACGCTCGCGGGAGGACTTACGGAAAAAAAGGTGAACTTGATCTCGCTATCTCGGACTATAGTAGGGCGATACAGTTCGCTCCCAAGTTTGCTGCAGCTTATAATGATCGGGGTACTGCTTATGGGATCAAAGGCGAATATGACCTCGCCATCAAAGATTTTAACAAGGCACTTGAACTGAAACTGAATTTTTCTGAGGTCTATAACAATCGCAGTTATCTGATTCTTGACGAAACTACGGTTGATAACACTATAGACCCGAACTCATATTATGCCGCAACCTATAGTAATCGCGGGTATGCTTACAGTGGCAAGGGCGATTTTGACAGTGCCATTGAAGATTTTAGCAAAACGATAGGACTCAACCCTGATAATGCTACAATCTACTACCATCGTGGTGCTGCTTACATCGAAAAAGGGGAACTTGACCTGGCCATCAAGGACTTCACCAAAGTTATATCCTTCAATCCGGATTTTGCCGAAGCCTATTACAATCGAGGCACTCTTTACTGCCAAAAAGGTAATTTTGACCGCGCTATTGAGGATTTCGGCAAAGCAATACAATTGAAGCCAAGATTTACCGAGGCCTATGGCAACCGCGGAGGTATTCACTTCCTCAAGGGTGATTTTGACAGTGCTATCAAAGACTATAACAAAGCAATAGAACTCAATTCTGGTAATGCTACAATCTACTACCATCGCGGTGCTGCTTACATCGAAAAAGGTGAGATTAATCCAGCCATCGAGGACTTCACCAAAGTTATATCCTTCAATCCGGATTTTGCCGAAGCCTATTACAATCGAGGCACTATGTACGGCCACAGAGATGATTTTGACAGTGCTATTGAAGACTTTAGTAAAGCGATACAGTTGAAACCAGGATTTGCTGAGGCCTACAGCAACCGCGGATATATTTTGATGGAAAAAGAGGAGATTGATCGCGCCATCAAAGACTATAATAAGGCAATAAAACTCAATACCAAGTTTTCTGAAGCCTATATTGGTCGTAGTAATGCTTATTTCATAAAAGGTGACTTTGATCGCGCCATCAAAGACCTTGATAAAGTACTACAGTTCAATCCCGATAATACTACAGTTTATTACAAACGAGGTCTTGCTTATTTCTCTATAGACAAGGTTGATCGGGCCATCGTTGACTTCAGCAAGGTTATAGAGCTCCAACCTGATAATGCCAGGGTCTATTACCTACGAACTAAGGCATGGTTTCTCCTACGAGAATGGGAAAAAGCCAAAGCAGACTTGAATGCTGCCAAGGCACGGGGATTAGATATCATCGCTGAATTCCGTCAAGATCAGGGAAGCGTTACCAACTTTGAGCGGATAACAGGAATTCAGTTGCCCGAAGACATCGCCGCAATGCTGACACCCGCAGAGAAATAAGTCGTTTGAATCTCGAATTACGCGGATTACGCGGATTTTTTGATCTGATCCAGCCCTTGAATATCTTTAAAAATTGTCCAAAGTTTAGTAGAATATAGAAGGAGATTGTCATGTTGAGATCAGGAAGAAAGGACTTTATGATAACTGGTGATGGGCTTATTCCAAACTCTGAACACAGTTCCAACCGAGATAGACCCTTAGTTCCTAATGAAATTGAGACCTGTGAAGAATGGCTCACAGAATACAGTAAAACTTATTCAAAAATAGGAAATGAGAGTTCATATTCTTTAAAACATAGAGTAGAAGATTGGGCGAATACATACGTGTCAAACGGGGCATTTATCCAAGCGGCTCATAACCTTGGCTATCGCATTAAAGTCATTAATGATGGTCCGAATGCATATTTTGGGATAAAGTTATTGATTCCGGAGGAAAAATGGAAATATGTACGACCCATTGGTTTTTCAAGATGGCTTTTTAAGAAAAAAGATGAAGCTTCTGTCATCAGTCATTTAGCTGGAGATGCCATTTTTGATGACACTTGGCCTCGTAAAGCAGAGAAATTTATTGATTTTCTAGATTATCTGAAATCTTTGAATGCATCCGAGGGGCCGATCAATACCTTATGCATAGCATGGAAAGCCTATTCTGGCGAAAAAGCACCGTACCCTAACGATGAAGTTATTGAAAGTTGTGCGGTGTTCTATGATACATCAAATGGGCAGATTATAGATTACGGTGACGAATACCCAAAAGCACCGGATGGAACTACCTATATCTACGTCTTATTTGAGGAGGTTAATGACAGCAGGAAGGTTAAATATGTCGGGAAAACTGACGATCCATCTACCAGACTTAAAGCACACATTACCTGTCCAGGAACTATTGATAAAGTTAAATGGATTGGAGGTTTGCTAAACAATGACCGTTATCCAAAAATGGGACTAATAAAATCTGTCCCTATTAGTGAAGCACGGATTTTGGAACGGACATATATGTACGCTTTTGAAGATTTCGAGAGAAAAATGGATCAGAAGCGAGGTGAGATATTGCTGAATAAAGTCTACTAAACGACAATATTCTTCTTTCCATTTTCGCAGAGGCATTCACTTTTCTGGAAAATCAGCCAAGTCCGAAATTGGTTGAGGATAACGCATATCTAAAAAAATCCGCGTCATCCGCACAAACTAACAGTTTATGCTACATAAATTCTGAAAATCCTGAATATGGGAATTAACACCGAAGGAGGTGCAGCTCTTTATGCCCAACACTATCGGAATTTTTAGTCCAGGCGATATGGGACACACTGTCGGTGGTGTCCTCCGTCA
>CAZURU010000603.1:0-3121 GCA_964623585.1 uncultured bacterium | reverse complement strand
TAATACTCTTTTTGCTACAACTGGCACGATCTAAGAGATTGTTTTTTATGTGTGAAAGTATTGAATGTTTAGTGACAAAAACTTTACACACCCTGGTGCGACAGCAAAACTGTCAAGAAAATAGTAGATTGTTAACCTATTTCCTGTTATAATTGGAGGCACAAGATGAGACGAGGCGACAAGTCTAAACACCTTGAATACGTGCGATATTTTATTATTGGTATTATCCTTGCAGCATTGGCGATTGGAAGTCTGGGTATAAGATTAGCGCGTCCCGACATTCCGATACCTGTGCAGTGTGAACCATCAAACATTTATCCAGACTGCAATTCTGGCTGGATGCCAAAAGATTATATACGGGAGACCTGGAAAGGTGGTCCTTCTTGCCCGTTGGACGCAGCAAATAGCAGGATCTACTTTTTAAAATAAGGAGACAAATAATGAACAAGCAAACGTATTGGTGGATCGGTGGACTCGGTATCCTGATTATTCTTTTTGGCGGATTTGTGTTTTATATTCTATATAACTTCGCTGAATTCAAGGAAGTAATGAAAGAGCAAATAAAGGATATTGAAAAAAAAGAGGCGGAAACAGTTGAAGTCGAGAAACGGAAAGACACGCAACACATTGTGACAGGGAATCCCCCGCCCCCTCCTCCTCGTCCTGCGAAAGAAGACTTCGCCTGGGAATGGCACGGTGACCACTGGTATGAAGTTAGAATCACAGCGAATCAATCCCTTGAAGAGGAACAACAAGCGAAGTCTACGCGTGACGGTCCATTGACCTACCACGGAGAACTACTTCAAAAAAATCCTGTGAAAGCCCTTCGACTGCAAGCAGAAGAACGCGGACACTGGAGTGCGAAATGGATACTACCATTTCCCCCTGATGACCATGAAGCAGCAAATCTCGCAAAATGTAGGTATCTCATAGAATACTACAAGAGTACTGGAGAAAGGACAAATAATCCAGCGTTAAAAGAAGTAGAGCGAATTGAGAACATATTTTTAGAATCCCTGAAGGAAAAGTATTTGCCAGCGCATGAACAAGCTGCCAGATATAGCGACTTATTGAAACTTACATGGCCATCTCTTGATACTCCGATAAATCATTGTGAGTAACAAGTGGTTCAAAGTTGTATATTTAAGGAGTTTAAGGAATGAATAAGAGATTAATTTGTGGCATAATTGTGCTGGTGGTTTTAATTGGCATTGTGGGTGTTTACTTGATTCGAAAAGAGTTTGTGGAAATCAAGAAAATTGAAAACGAGACTGCTGAAGTGAATAAGTTGATTGAGAATCGTAAAAAGCAGCAAAATGTAAATGAAACATCCAACGTAAACAAACCATTGATAAACACCAACAGAATTCAATCATTGTCCGACCAAGAAGAACTAGCGGGAAAAGACCGAAATTCAGGAGGTATAGTGCGACATGACAATCATGAAGATGCCCAAAATATTACAATCACTATACCTGAGAATCCAGTTGAGGGGCTGCGGGAATTGTTAAGGCAACAAGCACATTGGAGTGCTGAGTGGATACCACCTTTTCCTCCAGAAGACTCAGAAGCGCAAACAATTGCCTCTAACGTTTATATCTATTTACGTTATAGGCAAATTGGAAAAGATAACCATCCTAAAGCTCAAGTAGCGTTGAAATCAATTAATAAAGTAATGGATAAGCATCATAAGTCCTTATTTCCAAATGGTGAACTAATTGATGATCTGAATGATGTCCCATTTGTAAGGCAATGTGACTTAGGGAAATTATTTTGGCCATTCATTGATTCCGAATCTGCTGTAGATCCGGGTGGTTGGCCGACAACTTTTGAGTGAAGGAGAAATGATGAAATTTTATAATCTATATCTTCTATTTAAACTCTTTTTAGTTTGCGTTTTCTCTCTTAATTTTCAACAAACAATACATGCAAGTCATGATGAACCTTCGACCCTAATTAATGCAAGGACTGCTCACGATGCTGTAGTGACACGTATATTAATAGAACGTGGAGAAGTCACGAATCGCTACGCAGTCTTAGATAAAACTGAGACTTTATTGTCAGCGAAAGGACAAAATACTATAGATAAAGCATTAAATGATATTAACGGTATTGCTGCTGCCATACAAATGGATCTTAGATCTTTTATCACTTGGGCACATCAAAAACATGTGATGATCACTGAAGAAAATAGATTGAGAGATGCCATAGATACAGCTGTTTCAGCGATTAAAAGGCAACACCTAAAGGTTGACCTCTGGATACTTGCATACCACCTTGCTTGGAGCAACTATAACATGGAGATTCAAAGTTATAATAGCCATGAATCTCATCAAGGATCTACCTCAGGTGATCTAACAGTTGCTCCACACGTTAAAAATTGGAAAGTCCGTAGAGAATTTTCTGATTATAAGTGTGAGGGAGATTGTGACATCATTTTTGACTCGCCAGGAGAGGCTGAAACCAGTCATCAGGTAACTTGTGGCAGTGACTTTTATGTAGTCTGGCACCTAATTGATGGGTGCGGAAGAGAATATTATAAATGTCCTGGACATGACGTGCCAAATTTTCATGATGTCTTCCGTTGCACAAAACATAATAAGTCCATAAAAGATGGAAAAAGAGTAAATGTCTATTGTGGTAAGCATTTTAGAACTTGCACAAATTACGTGATGTTTAACGGAGAGTATACCTCTCCACTAGTAGACAGTCCAGATTAAATATGTAGGTCGCGATTCGGAGATCGCTCCTACCAAAAGCCTGTTCTGTAGGAGGGAACTCCGATTCCCGACTATTAATTACACCCACAACTTTAACTTGGACTGTCCACTAGTTGTCTCACTGAGTGGTCGTTGTACTAAATATTTTGGTGCTGGGAATCCTGGTATGCACGACTATTTACCTTCTGATGCACCAAGTTCATGGGAAACTGCTTATACAGATGACGATGATGGGGATGATGGTGCTGACGCTGGTGATGATAATGATGATTCAGACAATACACCGTCCACGCCCTCTTACCATGTATGTGGTTCTCATGAGACTTCGCAATCGGGTGATCATTCTGCTGCGAGTTGTGGGCAATCTGGGCACTATAATTGTGATAGTTTGACGCATGTTG
>CAZURU010000602.1:0-3122 GCA_964623585.1 uncultured bacterium | reverse complement strand
GAGAATCGCCAAGCAGAACCGTGGCGAAAAAACGGACTGCACTATTTAATATAAAAAAAGGAGCGGTGTTTCCTCTCCCCGCTGAAGCGAGGGAGTCTCCACACCGAATACTTTGATGAATAGAAGCAACTTGAGCATACTACTCTATCAAAACAATTTTCTTGCCATCTGGTTTTTTACGTGATATAATAGGTGATGCTTGATTGTGTGTCGGAGAAACTATACCAAATTGAACATGATTGTTCGCTAACAGCGCGGCATGCAGAACAATAAAGAGGATATACTAATCAGAACGCTTGACAGTCTATATGAATACCCAATGCATGTTATTACGCGAAAGCGACTAAATGAGTTCGTTAAATACAAAGATGAAACTGCCAAACCAGCACTTGAACGTTGGTATAGACGGATGAAGCAGAACAATTTTCAGAACCCTGATGAATTGCTGCAGATGTTTTCTCCTCACAATGTTGACCAAGTAGACGGTCTAACGGTCTTTGACATTGGAGGTAAAACTGCTGTTCGCCTTATTGCAGCTATACACTATAATCGGAAAAAAGTTTACATCCGTGCGGTGCTGACGCATGATGAGTATCTTAAAGGAAATTGGAAGGAGTGAACTATGCTTGAAAAACAGTCTTCACCTCGTGTTTCACCGAGGGTAGCACCTATTGAATCTGACTTTCCGGTTGATGAAATTGACACAAACGTGTTCGGAATCAAAGAGCAAGTTTCTGTTGTTTTTGATCCACCACTGATGCCCAGTCGTTTAGAAAAATTATGGTCAGCCGGGAAACCTGAGATTCTTAAACCAAACGTTGATTTTGATTCTACTTCACTTGTGATTGCTGTGAAAAATCTGGTCGAGGTCATTGGAAAAAGCGAAACAGATCTTTTTGCCTCATTGACAGAAAGGGATTATCAAGGTCTTGTAACAGTTTTGGATGATTTAATCGATGTCGTTGGGCAAAACGAGAACCATATTTTGACATCCTTGATGGATTTCGTTGGTACACTCATTGAAAATTACGAAGACAAACACGTCCCTGAACTAACACTTGTATAGGAATGAGGTGACACAGGTATTGGATAACACACCGGTATTGTCATTGGTAAATCCTACCTATTAAGCAATGACGGCTGTATTATTCTAGACCTAGCATCAGTAAGCAAAGAATGTTGAACAATTACGTTCATTTTATCTTTCTCGAACAATCTATCCTTAAAAAAAGAGCAAAACCGTGAGCACAAAACCGGTAACAAAAATTATTGAAGACTTTAGCAATCCAGATAAGGCTGAAGAACTATTCAAGAAAATACGAGAATTCCAGCTTAACCCGGAATTGCCTCTCGTGGGCAAGGCGGTAATTGATGCTATCTTATTAGTACAAGACGGTAAAATTGCCGATTCCATTGAAAAGTGGCG
This sequence comes from uncultured bacterium, assembly GCA_964623585.1. Taxonomy (GTDB): domain Bacteria; phylum Poribacteria; class WGA-4E; order WGA-4E; family WGA-3G; genus MSPOR6. The sequence goes on along the minus strand of CAZURU010000602.1, from coordinate 1,696 downwards.
TTCTATTGCAAATATTGCGGAAGGACACAATAATGAACTTTCTGCCCAAGCATGGTTTGTTGTCGGAATTTTACTCTCAAAAAGGAATCAAGAAGAATCCCTTTCTACTTACGATAGGGCAATTAGTCTTAAGCCAGATTATGCCGATGCTTATTACAGCCGAGGCAACCTGAAAAGTACTCTACAACAACACGAATCCGCTATTATGGATTACGATGAAGTGATACGAATTGAGCCAAATAATGCTGCTGTCTACATTGATCGGGGGATTACAAAATCTTTACTGGGTCAATTTGACTTGGCTATTGTTGACTTCAATGAAGCAATACGACTTAAACCAGGCGACGCAAGCGCTCACATCAAACGGGGTGTTGCGAAGGCTGAACTTGATCAGTATGAAGAGGCTATTGTTGACTTTAATGACGCAATACGACTTAAACCAGATAATGCGCTTGCCTACTCTATGCGAGGCCGAGCAAAAGGGAACCTCGGACAATATGAAGCCTCTATTGCCGATTTCGACGAAACCATAAAGCTGAAATCGGAAGATGCCGAAACCTATTTCGTCCGCGGGGTTTCAAAAGAACGGCTTGGTGAGTACGAGTCTGCCATTACTGATTTCGATGAGAATATTCGGTTAAAACCAGATGATGCTAAAGCCTACTACTACCGGGGACGCACAAAAAACAAGCTTAAACAATACGAATCTGCTATTACCGATTTTGACAAGAGTATTCAGTTAAAATCAGATAATCCGCAGACTTACTTCATGCGGGGCTATGCCAGATATAGACTAGAACAACATGAGAGTGCCATCGCTGATTTTGATAAATATATTCAACTTAAACCTGATGATCCTCAAACCTACTTCGTGCGGGGCTATGCCAGATATAGACTAGAACAACATGAGAGTGCCATCGCTGATTTTGATAAATACATCCAATTCAAACCCGATGATCCGCAAGTCCACTTCATGCGAGGTTCAGCAAAGATTGAATTAGAACAATATGAAGCTGCGATCATTGATTTTAATGAAGGTATAAAACTTAATCCAGATTATGCCCAAGCTTATCTAGATCGAGGGCATGCGAAAATTGGATTGAAACAATATGAAGCTGCAATCACTGACTTTAATGAAGGTGTAAAACTCAATCCAGATTATGCCCAAACGTACTTCATGCGAGGTTATGCAAAATATGAACTGAATCAATATGAAGCTGCGATTGTTGATTTCGATGAAACCATTCGGTTAAAACCGGATTACGCAGCAGCTTATAACAACCGAGCCCATGTAAAAAATAAACTTGGGCAATATGAATCTGCACTTGCGGACTGCAATGAATCCATCCGTCTAAACTTTGATGATGCCTGGCCGTATGCCAATAGAGGGCTTGCGAAAGTTAAGTTAGGTCAAATTGAATCTGCGCTTACTGATTGCGATGAGGCAATTCGGAAAAATCCTGATTTGGCGGAAGCGTATCACACACGAGGTGAAACCCACCGTCTCTTAGACAAAGTGGAAGAAGCAAAAACCGATTTCCAGAAAGCTTTGGAATTGGCGGAACAGGCTGGTAATCAAGAACTCAAGACCGAAATTGAGCAGTCCCTTCAAGAACTTAAAAACACGAAATAGAAGCGGCGGGAGGGATCCGCCGCATAACCTCTACGATTTCATCTTCCCTAAACTCGCCGGTGG
>CAZURU010000601.1:0-3140 GCA_964623585.1 uncultured bacterium | reverse complement strand
TTGCAGATGGATTCCCTGAAGACGTTGTCCGCACGGTAACAGAAAATTGCCGAACGCTGCAATTCACCACACAGGAATTTGAAGAGGAGTAGAAAAACGGTCATTTCATAGTCGTGTAGGGACGATTGACTTTTGGGTTTACGCTGAACTCAATATACCCGAACACATCACGCCTCTGACATCTAATAACCAAATCCGCATGCGAATGTGCCGTACCATTCTCTATGAGATTGAGCGGTGCTAAGATTTTCAGAACATGTGATGCTTGATGAATGATAGATATTTTGATACTGTCTGGATTTCGTGAACCAAACTTAAGAGGTAAGCTTAGTGAGAATTAAAGAAGAAATCAGAAGAGATGGTGATTTTTGGCTCCCTTCTGCTCCTGAAAAACAAATATCCGGAACACTCTTAATATCGGATGGAGGGGCTGTTAAACTTGAACTTACACACCCAGGGTATACTAACATACCAGCATTACTTGAAGATAATACTGATGGTTTCCGGATATTTGGACATCTTGAAAAAGATGGTCCTGTTATGATTGATAAATGTTATAAAATAACAGAGGCGCGTAGTATGACGCACGGCAAGTGGAGAACATTCCATACCATCTGGGCGCATAGGGCATATATTGGTTTTCCCTACAATGAAGGCGCGGGCACATGTTTTGATACCGTCGCCTTTTCCGTTGAAGGAATTGATGAATGGGTCGGTATCAGTGGCATTGAAGTTGATGAAGAAAGTGGAGAATGGACTCTAACTATATCATATAACCTGCCAGAAGAAGTCTCCTTTAATCTTCATAACGGTATGCAGTTGCTAATTACGTTTGTTCCGACATTTCCAGGTCTCCCGAGTACCAAAAGTGCAGAGGTGTGCCAAAAAACCTATTTCAAATTAATTTCTCGATCAGCGCGTGAATTAGATGAGTTCACGTCCGTAGCTCAAAAAATTGCTGCTTTTTTGAGTTTTATCATGAATGAGATAGTTTGCTTGGATAGTGTAACGGCAATTTCTGATCATCTTCGCCAAAATATTGGAGGCAGTCGCGCCGCGACTATTTACTTTTCAAGTTGGCCTTACGCTAAAGGTGAACCAGAAATTAATGAGTTCAATATGCTGTTTGGATTCAAGGGAATGCAAGATCGTGCTGAAAACATAATTAACAAGTGGATAGAAAATTACGAGCCGATTGCTCCTGCTCTCGATTTGTACTTTTTGACAAAAGCTCGAACGCTACCTTCTTGGAATATACAATTTTTGACTCTGGTACAGGCTCTAGAAGCATACCATAGAAGGACATCTGATGAAAAGCACATGGATGAAGTTGAATTTAAAGAAATACGAAAATCTCTCGTTAATAAATGCCCAAAACAGGAAAGGGATTGGTTCGCTCAAAAATTGAATTATGCCAATGAGTTAACACTAAGAAACAGATTTGAAAGAATGACTGAGCCTTTTAGCAGATTTATGGGTGGTGAGAGAAGACTGGGGCTGATAGACAAAATTGTGAAAACGCGAAATTATCTGACACATTATGATTCAGGGCTGGAATCAAAGACTGCTAAAGGAGAGGTTTTGCAATTTCTTTGCCGCAAGATGAATACACTGTTTCAACTCCACTTTCTTAAATTGATAGGTTTCAATGAACAAGAAATTAATTCTATCGTGGATGAATGTGTATACCTTAAGGGTGAATGTAACTTGTAACGTTATTTGGTCAGACAAGGACACATTATGAAAATGAAATTACGCTTTCCTGAATCCGAAATCGGCTACTGGGCAGACCGATACACGGAACGTCAGAGGGAGAAAAACCGCACGAAAGAACAACAGCTGATTGATCTGAAAAGTAAAGTCCAAGAGCTCGGCTACCTCACGAAAGAAAATTTGCATGATATAGCACGTTGGAAATCACCCAGACGAGCAAATCTTACTTTAGAAAACACCGAGGGCTTCATAAAGGAAGTTACGAAGAAAGCGTTCACAACTACAGATAACTGGACGAAGTTGTTAACTTTAACCCAGTTACGAGGTATAGGACAGCCAACCGCCTCTGCAATTCTACACCTGTTTGATGAGAATCAGTATCCCATCCTTGACATACACGCGCTTTGGTCTGTCGGTCTGCCGTGGGAAAAAAGAACCTCATATCCGTTCTGGCTGGAGTACATTGGATTTTGCGGAGACACTGCGAACAAAAATAATGTCTCAATGCGAGAATTTGATAGGGCATTGTGGAAATTTTCATCTGACTATGGTAAAACGAACACCCGCGATAATATAAGTATCCAACCTTAAGCGTTGCACAACCACAGCCGGTAATCCCACAAGATTAATAATCCTGAAAATCCTCCAATCCAGTAAATCCTGATTCAGACAAGTAACACCCCGAACTAACAGAAAACCGCTTAAAATCCGCGATTCAGACCATTTGAAAATTGAACGCCTGTTCTGAGAAACAGGACGATTTAGTTTTAGATAAATTATCGGATTTTCTAAATTTTTGAATCTTCTTTTTTAGGTCCGGTGCCCCTTCCCAGTAACGGGTGGGATGGCTCCGGCTTTCGGTTCCAAACCGCACCACAGATGTCAATTTAGTGATTTTTGACGGTATTTTGTAGGAATGTCTCTACAAATGCTGAAGAAACACCCAAGCAAAAACCCCCTACGGGGCTGAGGTTCTTTGGTCCCGCGCTGCTATAAACATTCCGTCGCTACGCGACTGAAGAGGTTTTTTAAAGTCTTCAAGGTTTCCGCGTAGGATCCGGTTCGGTTAGTAAACCGAACCTACCGGGCCTGGGGAAACCGAGACGGTTATTGTTGCTAAAATTGACACTTATGATTATACGCTAAACTGCCACAAACACCCTCTTACTGGTGTCTGATAGTCGACCACTGACCGCCACCCTACGCCGGACGAGAATATCTCTGAGTGATATTCTCAAAAATACCTTTCCAATTGAGATTGTCCGCTTAGTGACACATGCTACTGCGCGATAATTTACGAAGGTAAAGAGGCGTTATTATCCAGATATTGTTTGATATTTTTTTTGCTTTTTTTTATGTTAATGAAACACGTATCACACACATCTTGGAAACGGGTCAGCACTTTGCGACTCGTGGCCTTCTCATCC
>CAZURU010000600.1:0-3147 GCA_964623585.1 uncultured bacterium | reverse complement strand
CAGTTCCCATATCCTAATGGCAGCATCGTCGTAAAAGAGGCAACTCGACCCGGTAAAGATTATATCGGACTCATCGCGATTATGCGGAAAGTTGAAGGAAGTAATCCTGATCACAACGATTGGGAATTTATTGAGTATTCACGATCCGAACAGGATGCTGATTTTACAGTCCTAGCAGCAGGTAGACTTTGCTGGAATTGCCATTCAGGGGTTAAGGGCATCGATTATGTTTTTACCAAACTTGATTGATTAAGGGTTACGAATCTATTACGGATACTTATACCATTTCTAAATGAAAATGCCTCTTTACTGTAGAAATGGTATTAGTATGAATGCCACAAATAGTTAATATTAAATCTGACGTTACCCTCTTGATCAACAATACCATCCATCTGTACCTTTAAATCTAAAAGTTCTGCAGATTCTGTTGGATAGAAAAATTGAATACCTCTTTGCCCATCGGTTCCAATGAATTGTGCAAAACCTGTTATGTCGTCGTCCGTTAATACAATACTATTTATTGTAACGACCACATTACTCTTACTAAGCGTAGGAGGATTAATTGGAGCTTTACCTTCCGGATAGTATATCCAGATAAGCCATCCATGTCCATCATCTACACTGTTAGTGGGATCATTATTAGTGGGATCATTATTAGTGGGATCATTATTAGTGGGATCATCAGCATCGTTCGGATCATCATTATCATCATCGTCGTCGTCATCATTCCCATCATCAGCGTCGTCATCTCCGGGAGTTGATGGCCCTCCTGTAGGGGGGTTCGGATCTGGGATTGTGGTATCCCCTGGTCTTTCGATTCTGATAATAGGTTTGCCTTCATAGTAGAAGAGATACTGTGTTTTTTCTGGATAAATGTGGATGGTAGGTCCGTTGGCATCTATCCTGTCATTAACATGTGGGATAAGATCAACGCAGTCGATATCCGAGTCATTGTGAATACAGTATCGCCCACCCCTTGTGGTGGTGAAAAAATCGTCCATACCCGTAGGTGTAGGCGTTGAACCTATCTTTGCAGCAATCGATGTCGTAGTGGCAGAATCAGAACATCCTGAAACACTGAAAAGGATAATTAGGATACTACATATTGTTCCGAAAAACAATAGTTGAATTCTCGTTATGGCACGTTGTAAGTTTTCCACGTATTCCTCCTACTATTAACGGTTATCGTATCGGTTGTAACTTCAAGATGTTTGTATTATCATTTGAGTTGATATCATTTGCGCTGATATGGAATGTTGCTGTATTCCCTGGAATCAACCCTCTGACCTGAACCGTTAATTCTGGTTTCGTGGTTTCAACGGCAAATTGTACGCCATCATCCATTTTAGTCTGTTTCAAAATCCTAAGGTCTTTTTGTGTGTTAGTGCCTATGGTTAAACCTTCTACGACTCTGACATTCATTGGAGCAGTGGAATATATCTCAATAGTCCATCCTTCAGGAATTGGTCGAACATTCAGATTATTTCCATTTGAGGGTAAACCTATTACTTTACCTTCATCCTCTAATCTCTGCACAAGTGCTGAGGTGTCCATGGTTCTTTTTGCTCGTAGAATAGGATTTCCTTGATACTCAAACACATAAGCGACATTCTCTGGATGAACATGAACAGTAGGTGTATAACCTATATCTGAACTGTCAATCTCAATTTTGTCCAGATCAAGTTTGACGCAAACAGAATCAAATCCATCTTTAAGGCAGAGGGTATCGCTACCTATTGCATTAAGGTATGTGTCTACACGGTCAACAGTGATGACTTGGCCTGTATAAGGCACATCAGAACACCCTATTATGCTAAAAAGTAGGATCAAAATGCTACCGAATAAAGATAATGATAGATATCTTACGGTTTTCATAGTTTCAAACTTCCTTCTATAGAATAAAAAGTCTAATAATTCAATATAATGTCATAAAATTCGTAATTCATAAAACGAATTTAGATTGCTGTTTGTTACAGAATACGGTAATATATAGTGGACATTGAAATTGAAGAGGCACATTTCTGTAGGAACAATCTCCGATTCGCGACGAAACTCACGGATAGTCGCTTGCGGAGTTCCTTCCTACAATTCAAAATGTCCCGTTAATTCTAAAGTTCAATTCTAAAACATCTCAGACTCAAGGAGTATATAATGAAAAGGTCATTTGAAAATAGTAATATAACCTTGTCAGTTTTTGTCATAATATTGTTGATATATAGTGTACAAGGTGCAAGTTACGCACAGGAAGTGAACCCAACACTAACAGCATTCGTTGAAGCACCGCTAACAGAAGCAACCTTAAGCGGTAGTGTTGTGACGCTAACACTTAGTGGACGGAATTTCACGAGTTGGAAATCAGACATCAGAGATGCAATAACGATTTCAGGTATTGAAGATGTATCGTTTACCGAATGTCGTGTAGACCGTGTTAGTAGCTCAGAGGTGACCATTCCACTCACCTTTTCCGGCAACATAGACACGGATGCAACACTCACCATTGCTTTGAGTGCAGATGCAGTATGGAGCTATAATCAGGATTTCACTGTCCAACTCCCTGTCACTGCTGTTGAAGAATCTATGGCAGTATCAACCGAATTCCCTTTGACAGAGGCGACATTGAACAACGGCGTTGTGACAATCACACTCAGTGGACGTAGTTTCACGAGTCGGGAAAGAGATGTAGAATCTGCAGTTATACTATCTGGCATTGAAGGTGTTAACGTTAGAACCAATAGTGTAGACCGTGTTAGCGATACGGTTGTGACGTTTGAACTAAGTTTCTCTGGTGACTTTGAAGAGGATGCTCAACTTACAATTACCTTAGGAGCGAAAGCGATTGTTGGATATAGCGAAGCAATGACTGCACTAATACCCGTTACGTCTATAAAACAAACAAACGCCACAATAAGCCTGTTACCAAACCCTATTGAATCTACTATGCAAGGAAGAAAACAGTTGACTATCAACTTGAATATAGCAGGTGGAGAAAACGTCGCTGGTTATCAGGCTACCGTTTTGTATGATGGTTCTACTCTCCGTTATGTTGAGAGTGTTAAAGGAGACTATCTTGCAGATGATGCATTCTTTATCATTCCCCCGTGTCAAGACACCGAAGCTTTAGCTCGGTGATGTAGACACGGAGACCAA
>CAZURU010000599.1:0-3153 GCA_964623585.1 uncultured bacterium | reverse complement strand
CAAAATATGTAGGTCGCGATTCGGAGATCGCTCCTACCAAAAGCCTTTTCTGTAGGAGGGAACTCCGCAAGCCGACTTTTACTTTTACCCACAACTTTAGCTTGGACTGTCCACTAGTGGACAGTCGTAAGTCCTGACAGAATAATGAAGGTCAAGAATTTAAACGAAGCCTGTGAATTGTCCGTTAAGAGGAGGAATCATGTCATCACAACCTAATGTGCTATTTATTATCGCTGACGACCACAGATGGGATGCCATCGGTGGGATGGGCGATCCAACCGTCAAAACACCAACAATGGATTCACTTATGGAACGCGGCACAACGTTCCGACAGACACATATTATGGGATCCCTTGTCGGGGCAGTCTGTGTCCCAAGCCGTGCCGCTGTCCTTACAAGTGCAAACCTATTCCGAAGCGGAGGAAACCAACTTAACCCTGAATTGGCTGTTTGGCCTCAAACCATGCGCGAATCGGGATACAACACATTCTTTGCCGGCAAGTGGCACAATGACAAAAATTCGTTTGCCAACAGCTTTGATGGGGGTGCCAAAATCTTCTTCGGCGGCATGGGTAATCAATATAAAGTCAATGTCTTTGATTTTGACCCGACAGGCAAATACCCAGCTGATGCCAGATACGTTGGAGATAAGTTCTCTACGACACTTTTCACAGACCCCGTTGTGGAGTTTATAGAAACTTACGACCGAGAAGACCCGTTTTTCGCTTATCTCTCCTTTACGTCACCGCACGATCCCAGAACACCACCTGGTGAATACGCAACAATGTATCCACCAGAAGACATTCCACTCCCAGAGAATTTTCTTCCCGAACATCCGTTCGACAACGGAGAGATGCGGATTCGTGATGAAGTATTGGCACCATTCCCACGCACACCAGAAATCGTTCAGCAACACATCGCGGATTACTACGGAATGATTTCACATCAAGATTATGAAATGGGACGCGTCATACAGACACTAAAAGATCAAGGACATCTTGATAACACCATCGTCATCTATACTTCTGACCATGGACTCGCTGTAGGACAACACGGTCTGTTTGGCAAGCAGAACGTCTACGATCACAGTATCCGTGTCCCCTCAATATTCGCTGGACCTGGCATTCCTGAAGGTCAAACCGTAGAAGCTTTGACCTATCTATACGACATGTTCCCAACAGTATGTGATCTGACAAACGTTGACTGTCCAGATACAGTTGAAGGTATCAGCTTAGTTCCGTTGATGGAAGGATGCGTAGACAAAGTTCGCGATTCAGTTTTCGCTGCCTACAAAGACATCCATCGCACTGTCAGCAACGGAAAATGGAAACTCATCCGACACTATGTTTCTAAAGAAACCGGTAAAGGAACTGACTATATCCAACTTTTCGACTTAGAAGCAGACCCGTGGGAAATGAACAACCTTGCAGAACAACCTGAAAATGCGGGACGCATTCAATCCTTAGCCGATGAACTAAAGAGATGGCAGAACGAAACTGATGATTTCATGAAGGATGTCGCAGTACTGTTGTAAACAGGAAATTATATCTTCTTGTGGGTTGGGAAGCGTTTTATGCGGAATCTAATCCACACTATCTCTGTTGAAGATGTTTTCCGATCATGACTAATCTTGCAGCTTGCTCAGCAGTATCAGCAATTAATTGCAAAGCATCTTCAACCGCATCTTCAAGAGACATCGGGGCGTGAACGATACCTAACATGCTATCAATACCTTTTGCATAAACAGTTTCGGCACCTTCCCCGATTCCCCCCGCAATTGCTATGACAGGGATATTGGCTTCTTTTGCGACCTTAGCAACACCTACAGGTGTCTTCCCAAACGCTGTCTGAAAATCTATCTGTCCCTCTCCTGTAATCACCAACGATGCACCCTTCATCCGTTCTCTCAGATTAACAGCATCCATCATAATATCAACGCCCAGTCTTAATTTCGCATTGAGGAACGCCATAAGACCAGCACCCAGACCACCCGCAGCCCCTGCCCCGGGAATACTATCGTAAGATTGACCAAACGTTTGTGTTAGGATGTCATCAAAGTGGGATAGATTGTCATCGAGAGTTCTCACCATCTCCAGTGTTGCCCCCTTCTGCGGTCCATAGACGTGAGATGCTCCATCTGGACCTGTCAAAGGATTGTTGACATCACAGGCGACAACTGTCTCGGTTTCAGATATTGCTGAATGGATATCCTCCATATCTATAGATGCTATTTCCCTCAGTCCTCCACCGCCGCGTTCTATCTTGTTTATTGGATTGCCATCTGTATTCAAGAAACGTACACCGAGTGCTTCAGCCATGCCAACCCCTGCATCGTTTGTCGCACTGCCACCGATCCCGATAATCAGTTTTCTACATCCCGCTTCCAGTGCGGAACGTATCAGTTGACCTGTGCCATAAGTTGTCGTAAGTAGCGGGTTTCGTTTCTCTGTTGGAACGAGAGTTAAACCGGAAGCAGATGCCATCTCAATGACAGCACAGTTATATGCGCTGGCACCATCAGGTAGTAATCCGTATTGTGCTTCAATTTCGTTGCCGAGGGGATCAAGAACACGTTCAGTACGGAATTGTCCACCAGTTGCATCAACAAGAGATTGAACAGTACCTTCACCCCCATCAGCCATTGGGATTTTATCTATGCTTGCATCTGAAAAAACACGTCGAAGTCCTTCTTCAATAGACTTCGCTGCTTCCAGTGCCGTGACGCTTCCTTTGAATGAATCAGGAGCAACGATTATCTTCATAAGGTTAGATTCTATCACAATTACGCTACGCCGTCAATTTAAGGAAATGAATTTATTATTGGTGCGTCTTTAGTCCCGTATGAAGTTAAAGTATTAAATCGGGTAATAGTTTATTTTTCCCAGACCCGGTAGGTGCGGTTTCCTAACCGCACTGGGTATCTCTACGAATTACCCAAAGTATTATTTTAACTTCATACGGGACTGAAGAGAAGACAATCCGTATAACCATAAGGTTTAAGAGTGAACGGCAAAACTACACCATAGTTCACTTTGAACGTAAACTGGACATTCTACGCATCAGGCGGGAAACAAACTGAAACAACTTTTGTAGCAATCGAAACAGAAATAGCAATGCGATATAGGTCAAATATAAGTGCGCGATAACCGTTCC
>CAZURU010000598.1:0-3167 GCA_964623585.1 uncultured bacterium | reverse complement strand
ATAGTATGTCATTAGCACTTATATGTAATTTAGAATCGGAAAGGAGTTTAGTCATATGTGGTAATCCACTCAATCCAAGTGTACTGCTTATCCAAATTGCTAAACATTCAAATATGATATAGCCGCTTCTAATACCTAACTTATTCAATAAGTCTAAATCAAGCGGAAAGATTAGCTTCAAGCAGAGGATACAGATAAACCCGTTAATCAATAGAATAAAACTACTGGCAATTCCTGCTGTAAAAAATCCGAGTAATGCGATTGTAATCACGAATAAGTTATTACTAATAATGTGTTGCGCACCAACCTTTGAAAATAACAGGCTATGTTCTTGCCAATTTGTTCTTTGAGGTTCAATACTATTGAGCGGAAGTAAACATCCTAAAATTCCCCCGATGATCCAAATTCCTACCGCTAAAAAAAAGAAATTCGGGAAATTTTTCATTGAACTTAAGGAATTATCTAAGTTTGACATAGTCCTTATTGGCGAGGGACTATGTCAAACTCGCACTAATAAGTGGTTTGGATGAGAACGCTGCTCGGCCAAACGAATTGTGCGGAATAACCAGTCAGTCCTGGGACTTTATCCATATTGAATATGTAGGTATATTGGTTCGTACTCGAGCAATTCACTGTCCGTAATTCGCTGGACTACTGCAAACAACCTACACATTCAAATTTGACACAGGACTAAGGGTATCCACTGTTGTGTATGTAATGGCTATAATGCTATGCCAACCCCGATCCCAATTAAAACAGGAGCAGAGGTGACTCCAACAGCTGTGGCTATCCCTGCGTAGATACCATCAGTCAGAATAGCACCAAGACCAAAATAAGCATTGTCGTTCCGGTCAGAGCAGTTTGCAATCCAAGCTGTACCTAAAAAAACTTTTCCTACAGATGGAGCAAGACTCATAATTGGAAGCAACAGCAAACACGCGATCATCATCATTGCCATTGATTTTTTTTGCATCGGATTTACCTCCTTTCTGCCCTGGATGAACTCGTTCCCAGGGCGGATTTATTATCGACAATTGCCGATAACATTCTTCAGATGGTCAGAATCGGTGTTATTTGAGAAAAAAAATAAGGTAATTATCATCTTCGTAACTGACATGACATTGATTGTCTTGAAACAACTGTTCTGTAAGGATATATTCCGTTGCTTCAGCGTTTTTTGTACAGAGCACATAGTCCGCCCCGAATACATGCTTAATTTTCTGGGACGGTTTTTTCTCCTCTCCAGAAACAACTGCTCTCCAGAGATTCCATACGTCTGGGTCATACGCGTAACAGTACACCGGATCTAAACCGAACAAGTAGTAATTTTGGGCATTATAGTAAAATAACGGTGGAAAATAGGACCAACTGGACGTAAAAACGACCGATTTTTCCGGAGTGTTGGCTTCTAACCAATGTCCTGCTCGCGCTAATTTGGGCGGAGGGTGCAACGGAATGAGAAGGATCGCTAAAACATACGAAACAAGCGAAAAACTCAGTAATCCAACGTACCCGATCTTAATAGCCGTTTTCAAGCCCCTTGATTCTACTGGGTTGACAGTCTTCAGACACAAAGCACAAGATATAACTGAAAAAGGTGCCCAATATTCAATAAATCGTATTGATGAAATCGTCATCACGAAAAAAACAGTTGTGAGAGAAAAAATAAAGAAAAAAAGACTACTTAAATTGCGGCGATTTAAAATCAGAACCGTCAGTGCTATTCCAAAGAGAAAGAGGGTAACACCGTTTAGGCTTATAAAAGATTGCGGGGACAGAGGTTTAACTTCGTTCACAAACCAGAATTCTGTACTTTTCCCCCAATTGAAAATAGGTAGAAGTACGTTTTGCACATACCACGTCTTTAAATTGTTTGGAAATTGTGGGTGAACAACCATGCCGCCCACGGTTCCGCTAAACGTCAATAAAAGTTGATTAATTTCAAATTTTCTTCTATGTATCCATAAGACTGTACCATATATAATTGCGATACATATTAGAAGATGTGCCGCTGTGTAGGCAAGAGCATACACAATTGAAATCAGCAGGAGTTTCCATCGCTGCTGTTTCCAGAGTGATTCTATGAAGAGAAGAATGAGTACCAATGATAGGACATGCGGACGTACCATACATAGTCTTTGTATGAAGATATAATTAGTACCGAAACCAACCAGCGTCCAAATAAATGGGTGTTGAATCTGAAATTGATTAAGTAATCTATAAAAAAGTGTAAAGAATACACCAACCAAAACCGAAATCGCGACTTTTCCAGCAATTATCAAATTCGGGAAAACGAAAATAAAAGGTATCAGGTACACATGGAATAGGAATTCTTTATCTGCAAATTTATCTTTCCAGATACCTACCTGTGTCCACGGAAACTCTTTTAACATTCCCTGCTGTGTTATAAGTTCGCTAATTTTGATGTGGTAGTACGGATCGATTCCAATGAAACCGGGACTGGAAAGTTGAATGAAAAAGGTGAGAGTTGCAAAAAAACTGAAAACAGACAGAAGTTTACCATAATAAGTTTTTTTGTTCGAGGTTTCAAAAACGCTGGTTAAATGTTGAAATAGAGAGGGAATGTGAACGAGTTTTTTAGTGCCGAACCTCAAAGTATTGTGCCGACACAGGTAAATTAAGAGATGCGTAAAAAAAATGAAGGGAGTGAGAAACGAAAATCTATTTAGGTTAACATTTGTGTAGCGCGGGGGGGAGTGAACACTCGATTAGCAGCAAAGCATGTAAACCTACCACCTATACTCGGCATGTTTTTGCCACTTCTACTGCCTATAGAGGCCTTCAGGATATTGATTGGTGAGATTTTTGAAGTTAGTTGTTTATCCACTGTTTTACTATTGTCTGCTGCGAAAGTTACGTTCTAAAAAAAATAGATAAAAATGAACTTGTAATATTATACATTTTGCGAAAGTGTTTGTCAAATTAAAATAGAAGTCATATTGAGTAAAATAGAGAACCAAAGGGAGGTAATTTGTCTCTTTTTCTCTCCGCCTCAGATCCCCTTGCTTTGAATTCTTACCTCTTACTCGCTATGAGTTAATAAAAAAACGACTGATATTACGAATTGTCTGTAGTGGATTCAGGATTCGTTGTTTTGCCTGCGAGATAGAGAAACCAGAGCGTAAGCGCGATTGCGATGAGAATCC
>CAZURU010000597.1:0-3187 GCA_964623585.1 uncultured bacterium | reverse complement strand
CCAACGCCCACGAAAGATCTGGCCGTGCTGTCGAATTTTCGCAATTTCGCGTCGGATGCGTAGGTTGGGTGTTCCCATAACACACCTACATATCAGTGCGATAGCTGCTTGCGACCCTTTCGGCGCCGTCGATTCAACACATGGCGACCACCGGGAGAACTCATGCGAGCGCGAAAACCGTGTTTATTTTTGCGCTTGCGATTATGTGGTTGAAACGTCCGTTTCATCAAACCACCTCGTATCTACAAAAATTTCAATTATCTATATCGACAAAGAGTTTGGAATATAGAGGTGTATATCTGCTTTGTCAAGGGATTTCATTTTGATAGGACAGCCCTCTGGTTACACTACTATATATAGTGTACATTTTTTTTGTACACTATATATTGACTTTTTACTATTATTTTATTATTTTTCAAATGTTTATTATTATTTCTCTTCCATCAAAACACTCTTGACACTACTTATTTCATTGCTTAGCTTTCAGAATCTTTTGAAATTCACTTTTGAAGTGGATTCCCCCACCGTAGTCTGCTGTTAAGAATAACCGAAATATTTCGATTTCAAAATTTCAGAATACTTTCAATTTCCCCCCCTCAATTGAGAGCCTTCCGGCTTCTGAACCGAAATCAACCTCCCTTATATTCGGATTCCTCAGACAACGGTTTCCAATGCTTAAAGCATTCTCATGATGTTTCCCTTAGTTGGCGCGTGTTTGCCAGCCATAGACGGATATTCGCACTATGGATGAACGCTCTTCTAACTTATGGAACCGGTGTCTCCACGCCATCCAGGAAAAAATACAGGATCAAAGTTTTGAAACCTGGTTCGCTCCAATTACGGCGCGGCAATTTACCTCCGAAGAAGCTATTCTGGTGGTGCCCGAGAGAATTTATGCCGATTGGTTAGAACAAAATTACATCGGGTTGATCAAAACGACCATCCAGGAAGTTTTTACCTGGAATCCACGCATAAGTTTTGCCGTTGGTGATACTCATCAACAAATGGCACTTCCCGTGACACAGGGTCCCGAATTCATGCAGGAAACATCTCTCGATCCTGTATCTGTCGGACCATCTCTTCATTCTGGACCTGCCCAACCCGTATTTCCTCTTAACCCACGGTATCGGTTTGACAATTTTGTTGTTGGCGAAAGTAATGAAGTGTCGTTTTCCGCTGCAAAAGCCACGGCAGAGTCGCCTGGACAAACAGCTTTTAATCCCCTTGTCCTTTATAGCGGCGTTGGATTGGGAAAAACCCACTTGCTACAGGCTATTGGTGCATACTGTATCGAAATGGGGACAGCTCAACGGGTGGTTTATGTTACTGCACAACAGTTTCTCACGGACTATTTAGAAGGAGTCAACCGCGGAACAATCTCTAATTTCTATCAAATCTATCGCCAGGCGGATGTGTTGCTGGTTGATGACATCCAGTATTATGTGAAAACCGAAGGTTGCCAAAGAGAGTTTATCCATACATTTAATGCCCTGTTTCAAGCGGATAAACAGATCATCATCAGTTCCGATCGCCCGCCATCTCATCTCAAAGGGTTTGAAGATCGGTTGATTTCTCGATTTCAGTGGGGTCTGGTTACAAATATTGAAGCGCCGGACCTTTCCACGCGCGTGGCAATTTTAATGCAGAAAGCAGAAGAAATGGGTATTTCATTATCCCACGAAATTGCCAGTTTCTTAGCTGAACAGATCCATACCAACATCCGCGAACTTGAAGGAGCATTAAAACGCCTGGTGGCCTTTACTAAATTACAACGCTATCCACTTACGATTGAAACAGCGCGAAAGACGCTTCTAAGCCCGCCCCAAAAGACCAAACCAACTGTTACTATTGAGCGCATTCAAAAAGCTGCCGCTCACTTTTTTGAAATACCTTTAGACAAACTGATTGGTGCAACTCGAAAGCAAGATGTGGCAACAGCCCGGCATGTGAGTATGTATTTGAGCAAATCTCTTACAGGTGCTCCACTCAAAACCATTGGTGTACAATTTGGAAATCGCGATCACAGCACAGTTATTCACGCCTGTCGAAGCGTCGAGAACAAAATATCATCGGATCCAGAATTTGAACATCTTGTCAGTGAGCTACAAGATCATATCGTAAGTTAAGGAGTAATAGCCCAATAATGCATAAGCAGATAGATCTAACCCCCAGACCTCTATGAATGAGATCTGGGGGTTATTTTTATCGATTATATTCCTGTTTTAGATGTCCAGGTTGTCATTTACTCACAATTTCTGTTTATGTTGTTAATAGAATAAAAATATGTACTGTAATATACAACAATAATAATAACGCTGTGGATTCTGTGGAAAATACGTCAATAAAAGGAAAACTCGCTTAAAAATAGTGGGTTAAGAATGCTCCTGCCAATATGACATTGTGTATTTCTGTGTGCAAAAAGTGTGGAAAAGTAGTGTGGTTTTCCACACTTGAGCATGTGGATATCTTTTTTACACAAAGAATCCACAATTTATCCAGATTATTTTCCACACCCAAAAACTTGTGCACAGGTCTGTGCACAGACCTTCTTTCTCTTTAAAAATCAATGAGTTTTGATTTTTTTATCCAATGGCGCGGAAATTGAGTTATCCACATTGGGAAAATCTACTGTTGATAGGTATATCAGGTTGGTGGAGAATTTTCTATTTTTCTTTCGATATGTTTATTATTGTTCTGTGTCGTCAGGTAGGCAATCACAACAATTATTCGCAGGAGATGGTCGAGGTGCTGACTTATGATTCTCAAAAAGCGATGCGCGTATTGTGTAAAAATGATCGCACACTCGGTCAATTGATTGAGCAGGCAGGGCCAATAACCCTTGATTTACCCAAACAAGTAAACCCTTTTGATGCGCTTTTGCGGTCGATTATCTATCAACAACTCTCAGGAAAAGCGGCTGCCACGATTCACAAACGGGTTCGCGTCCTGTTTTCTGGGGGAAATATCAACCCGGATGAAGTACTATCGATGGATGACCAGATGCTTCGCAATGCGGGAATGTCCCGGGCAAAAATAGCCGCAGTAAATGATCTCGCGCAAAAAACTATGGATGGCCTGATTCCCCCGGGGTCACGCCTTCGCGAAATGTCGGACGCCGACATTGTAGAAAACCTCACACAGGTGCGTGGCATTGGGGAGTGGACCGTTCAAATGCTTCTGATGTTTC
>CAZURU010000596.1:0-3195 GCA_964623585.1 uncultured bacterium | reverse complement strand
CGGGAAAGTAATACTCTTTTTGCTACAACTGGCACGATCTAAGAGATTGTTTTTTTATGTGTGAAAGTATTGAATGTTTAGTGACAAAAAGTTTACACACCCTATATAGTCCTATAATTTGATAGAATGACAGTTTTATGATAATATAGTGCTATATCCTTAGACATGTATAAAACATCGCAGAAACTATACATATAAAATGCCCAATATCAAAAGGAAGTATCCAATGAAACATCATATAGACGAATTATTTTGGAAAAATCCCCAGATTGTTATTATGGTAAGGTGTCAAAAGTTGAAGTATACAATCGGATGTTTTCAGGTTTTTCTCATTTTCACTTACATTAAACGGGTGTCAAGTAAAAAACCACAATTCTGTATTTTTTAAGATTTTATGCATGAGTAGTTTGAGGATGGAAGGTCTGCCATGCCTAAAGTATGATAGACTGTCACTTGGTCGCATTCACCGTGCAAAGCCATCTGACACAACATTGAATACACTACCAACAGGACATTAATTGGAGTTTAAGCCGATTACCGCAGGACAAATAATCCCACATTCATATCTTTCGCAAATTCTTTAATATCTGCGAAATGTTGACGTAAATTCTGTTCTATAACACTTGTCGAGCAATTTCCTATCCTGATCCAAATCACCTTTGGAGGGAAACCGTGAATAACACTTCGATTCCTAAAGTCTATGTCCTTTGATACGATGAAATAGTTGTTATCACGAGCGTAATCCCATAACTCGGTATCTGTCGCTATATCTAACCCTATCGTCTTGACATGGATAGAATTAGGAAACAGATCCGTCAGTAGTACCACCAGTTGGTCTGATAGGTTCTGATCGAATAGAAGTTTCATCTGTGTAAACGACAACCTGTGATTTTTCCTTGTCCGCAGCATAAGCAAAACAGGCACGAATGTCTGTCTCGGTTAACTCGGGAAAATCGTGAAGCACTTCCGCAACTGTCATTCCCGACGCAAGGTATTCAAAGACATCGTAAACGGTGATCCGCATTCCCCGAATACACGGCTGTCCGCTGCGTTTACCTGGTTCAATGGTAATAATGTTTCTATAGTCGTTCATAGCCACCTCATTAGTAAAACCAATGAAAAGAGTATACCATAACTTAAGCTGGCAATCAATTGTTTTTCGCTGGGAGGGTGTGCAAGTATTTTGGCATCGTCACGGAGAAAGTCATAAGACATACTACTTGACTTGAGTGCAAAGTCTTAGGCAATCCAAATTCTATTGACATACCATATCTCTGTCGTAAGGAGACACCGAACTGTCAATAGATTGGCTCTTTGCTCCAGCGGAGCAATATGTCTATAGAAAAAGGATTGTCAACCGGCTGCACTCCAGCGGAGTGCTATGTACATAAACAGACGCGTTAAGATTCTGACAAAAAAGGTGACAAAAACTTTACGCACCCTTTAACTCTATAATTTGATAGAATTACAGTTTTATGATAATATATTTCTATTCCCTATATATGTATAAAACATCGAAAAACTATACATATAAAATACCCAATATCAAAGGAAGTATCCAATGAAACATCATATAGACGAATTATTTTGGAAAAATCCCCAGATTGTTATTATCGTATTTCTCCTCTTTTGCACAATAAACACCGCACCCGCACAAACCACCATGCCTGCCGAAGATATTGCCGAAAAAGCGTTAGCAGCAACGGTATATTTGGAAATGAAAGATACAAACGGCAAAACATTAGGCATCGGCAGCGGGTTCTTTGTGAAACCCAACCTAATCGCTACCAACTACCACGTGATTGAAGGCGCAGCAAAGGGAACTGCAAAGTTAGTCGGTAAGTCCACCACATACAATATTGAAGGCGTTACAGCAACTGACAAACAAAATGACCTTGCATTGCTAAAGGTTACCGCTTTTGGTATCAAACCGCTCTCTCTCGGTGATAGTGACAAGCTTCGGATTGGGGAGAAGGTCTATGTCGCTGGCAATCCAAAAGGATTGGAAGGCACGTTTTCAGATGGTATAATCAGCAGCAAGCGCAGTGAAGATACAAAAGAACACTTGCAGATGACTGCACCTATTTCTCCGGGAAGCAGTGGTGGACCTGTGCTAAACAAAATAGGGGAAGTGATTGGCGTGTCCGTTGCTGGACATCGTGCTTTGGATGCACAGAATCTCAATTTTGCGATACCATCAGAATATCTTAAGAAATTACTGGAGCAGTCAAAATTAGCAAAACCACTGACGCAAGGAAGACAATCTATATCTGCTGAGACCTATCTCTTGTGGGGCAATGCAAAGTACGTTTTAGACGATTATGCCGGTGCAATAAAAGACTATACAGCGGCTATCCAACTCAAACCTGATTATGCCAGGGCATACATCACTCGGGGGCATGCGAAGGGGGAATTAGGACAACATGCTGCTGCGATTGCAGATTATGACATCGCTATTAGACTCAAGCCTGATAATGCCAAAGCATACTACAATCGGGGACATGAAAAGTATCAGTTAGAACAATACACTGCTGCGATTGCGGACTTTGACATCGATATTAGACTCAAACCTGATAATGCCATCGCATACCTCAATCGGGGACTTGTCAAGACACTGTTAGGTCAGACATTGGCAGCGAAGCAAGACTTCCACACTGCTTTACGACTTGCGATAAAAGCAGGGAATACAGAACTGAAAACTGACACCGAGGAAGCACTGCGTCTTCTGGAAGCACTGCATATTCTTAATGAGTAAGTAGGAACACTTGATAGTAAGACGTCAAAAGAAAAATGTATACCCCAACAACCTTCAGTCCCGTAGGGACGATATGTTTATATTTGGATACACTACTACACATATCGTCCCTAATGAAGTTTAAATAATTAAACAGGTAATTTCTTGTTGGCATAAGGCACGATCACCACTCTGCTGGCGAGGTTTCCTAACCTCGCCAAATTACCCAAATATTTTCTTTAACTTCATACGGGACTAAAGAGGGTTTGTATAACGTTTAGCTATAAACATTGCGTCCCTTCGGGACTGAAGAGGGTTTCTGGCATCGAAAATCCCTTAACTTTACACCAGACAAATGCCAAACGCGCATTTGACGTTGATTTGGCCGAATACCAAACGCGTATTCGGCGTTGATTTGGATGAATGCCATACGCGCATTCACATCGTTGATTTATAGGTTT
>CAZURU010000595.1:0-3205 GCA_964623585.1 uncultured bacterium | reverse complement strand
ACCTCCGCGTTCCCAACCACGGAAGATTATTTAAGGCATTGATGACCGTTCATGTACCTGAGTGGAAGAAGTACAACATCACAAGATAGACCACTATTAGATAGTCCCACGCGGTTAGCAATACCGGCGTATGAGCGTTTTAGACGATGAGTCGTTAAGAAGTAAGTTTCTCGAAAATACACGAGACAATGTGCTGATAAAAAACCACTGATTTGACCACGGACAACATTTTGTCGATATTTCTATAACTTGGAAGGTTGCCACAAATAGGTATAGCTACCGAGGTATTCCCCGACAATTTCAAAATACACGGATGTAGAGGGGTAGCCGATATGGCACAGCTACAACATCGCAGCAAAGACAACTTGCAACAGAGCGAATACTGGATGCGTACCGTCTCGTTTGCCGGACTCCATCGCATTTTGAAAGCCGTTGCAGACTCTCCGACCGGACTCAGGGCTAGTGAGATTAACAACCTGGTGCTGGAAAACCACATCTCACTTACGCAGCGTAATTCCCCTCCTTCACCTACTACTCTTTACCACTATCGAAATACCTTGTTACACCTGCGCGCACTCAAACGAGATGGACGGATGTTGCGTGTCAATTACGATGATCCTGATGTCTGCAAACTCCTACATCAGCCAGCCCCAGACAACGAAGATCAGTCGCTATGTGATGCTGCGAAAGATCCATTTGCTGCACTGGTTTTAAAAAACGAACAATGCAGATCACTTTTTTTCGATCTTTTCATGCCTTTGGATATAAGTTCTGATACCGTTTCCAACTTCCGGCAAAAGGGTCTCCCCGTTAAGTGGGCCCGCCACCATTCCTCTCACGCTGGAGAGGTCGTTTTCCAAAATAATACAACAGGTTGTACAGTACAATGTGCTTCACCTGTCAGCGTGGCTGCTATCCTATATGGCGTACGCTACTGGGCGCGTGATGAATTAGGACTCATTGACGAATACTGCCAACAAGCTGGTGGTGATACGATCATGTTTCCTCTATCCCACCCTGAGCCTTTCTCTACAGAAATTGATTCCCCTGTGCTGCAAACAGTGGGCTTATTACTTTCTCTACGTACATCAGGAGAATGGACTCTATTATCCATTTTCGATCTCATCGATCGTTGTTGTGTAGAACAAAGGCAACCGATTAGTGTGCTCTTTCGTGCCATTGATTGGCTACTCAAAGAATGGCCTAACCATATCTTGCTGATCCCAACATCTCGTGCCCTCGCTACGCTGACAGCGACATCGCCGCAGAGGGAGAATTTGGAGTTGCGAAGGTATTACAGAATTTCAAATGGTCCCTATATCTCCCATATTCGCGTACATGAAGAAATAACTATCAAATCTCAAGAGGTGGCAAACAACCATGTCCAATATTCTAAAAAAACTCCGGCTTGACTTTAATCCCTTCGAGCCAGCGGCCACAGGTGCGCCCCTCCAGGCCAAGCTGTCGCCTCCAAAGGTGTTGGAAACTCAAATGAAAGAGCTTCTTGACTTACATCAAACAGGATCCGGTGTAAAGGCCATCGTCATCGTTGGTGAGTATGGGACAGGAAAGACCTGTCTCTTGCAATGGCTTCATAGCGAAGTCTTTCCAGACCGTCAAATTAAATCATTCTACTTCGACAATCCAGGGGTGCAATTCTATGACCTTGCCAATATGTTGTTGCGCACTATCGGACGCAAGGATTTTGCAAAATTTATCTGGGAGCTTGCCGGTTCGCATGTGCCTGGCTCACATCAAACAAGCCTTTTTGAAAAAGGTTATGAGGCGTATTTGTCCAGTTCATCCCGCCTAGGCCGAAAACAGGACATGACTGGTCCCCTTCAAGAAGCGATTATAAATGCGGATGTCACGACCGACGAGCAGATCGCTCACTGTCTCGCCCGAATCGTTACCGAGATTGTGAAAAAACCATATTTCGAATATCGGGACTTCGTACCGAGGCAGAGCAGCAGCATGGTCCCGGAGGGGGAAGAAGCACCTTACTTCCACGCAATATTGAAAACGATCTTACAAGGAACGAGTGCTAAAGCCATTGCGTTTCTCATTGACGAATTCGAGGAAATAGGCCTTCAAAAAAGGCTCACCAGACGCGCTGCACATGATTACCTGGCAACGCTGAAACGTTTGATAAACCTCGCTCAAAGCGAGCAGATCGACTTCTGGATCGTCATGTCAATGACTCCCGATGCTTATGAAATCACCAAGGAGTTTGAACCTTCGCTGATTGAGCGCATTTCTGACCAAATATTGAATATTGATCTCTTAACGAGTTCAGAAGCACTGGCCTTAATGAGATCACGGATAGAGGTTGCTCGATCAAGCGAGAAGAACGAATCAATAGGAGATATTTTCCCGTTTCCGGATGATATTGTCTTCCGGCCCAACACCTACTCGAATCCCAGACGACTCGTAAAAACATGTTTTCGAGCGATTGCCCAAGTGGATGCTGATGTGCAACTACCATTTACAGAAAACTATCTTCACAAAATCGAAGACGAACTTTATCCCCAATTGACTAATAGCGAGAATGCACAGCCATGAAAGAGGAGTACCCCTTCCAGAAAGTAGTGTTTCTGGACACGATGACATTACACTACATTCGGCTTTGTCTGGAGTCCGCTAAGAAGGATGGTCTTGAATTTCCTACGGACGAGCAAACGGTCTCAATATTGAAAAACCATTTTGGCAAAGTTTCTGAAAAACTTCTAAAAGAATCACTGCTACAAGGCTTGGAGACGATTGTGTTACTAGCAAGGGATGTACAGGTCGAATACGCACCCGTCTCAGAAATCGAGATACTCACTGGAATTACGGAGGGGGAAGCACGTGTAAAAATGGCCCAAGAGGGCATCCCTCATCGAATATGGTCAAATTTTTTGCCAAAGGAAATTCGAGATCGGATAGCCATTGAGGATTTAGCAGCTATCAAGGATCGTATTGACGGTCTTGACTCAATGTTAGAGGAGTCTGGCGTTACGATTACGCGAAGTGATAGCGACCGTACAAATGAGGTAATTGAGTTGGCGAAAGGCATAGTTGGTCTTATTTATATGGGCGAGATAGATAGTATCATTTACGCAAGTGCAGTGGCTGCCGGAGCAAACTATTTGATCACAGCTGATAGCTACCTCATAGAAACTGTGAATTATATCCGTGATTCAAAGGAGCAACGATACGAGGAAAT
>CAZURU010000594.1:0-3210 GCA_964623585.1 uncultured bacterium | reverse complement strand
TGTAGAGTTAGCATGGGGTGGGACGGTCTCCCATATCCCTCATCTACTTATTACCAAACCCTTTTATAGATAGGGTTTATAAGGGTTTCTATAAAGAAAAAGAGAGGATGAAATTCACACCTCTCTTTTTTCATTGTTGCAAGCATTAGCGTATGTTATACTATCATGATGGTTTATCATTTATACATCGTTTTTAACTAAAAAGGCATAACATCCCAAAAGGACTAAAGTGGTTTTTAAATCTTACTATATATAGGAAGTTCTATGAATTCAGCGATAAAGGAGTTGTTATGAAAGCGGGGCAAATTGTTGCACCACATCATATTGAAATAATAGACATTGAGAAGCCGAGTTTGTCAGACTATCCCGACGGTACCGTGATGATTAAGACACTTCACAGTGCAATCTGTGGCAGTGATATGCCGCATTTCGTGCTTGAAAACCTACCTGAACGATACCCGCTGGGTCACGGACTCTCGATCCACGAAGCTATCGGTGTTATTACGGAAAGTAAGTCTCAGAGATTCAAAGCGGGTGATGAAGTTCTGGCACTTCCAAGACATATAGGTGCATGTGCAGAATACTTCCTTTCAAACGAAGATGTTACAATCCCTTTAGTAGACTATGAACGAAAAGATTGTATTTTAATGTCACAACCTTTAGGCACTGTAGTATGGGCATGTCGTAAATTAGGCAATTTGATAAACTTAGATACAGTGGTTATTGGACAAGGTCCTATGGGATTACTTATCTCCTTTATGCTAAGCAATCTCGGTGCAAAAACTGTGATTACTACCGACCTATTTGACTTCCGACTTGAAGTATCAAAGCAGATGCGTGCAACACACACAGTAAATTCTGCTACTGAAGACCTTGTCGGGGTTGTTAAAGATATTACCGATGGCAGAATGGCAGACCTTGTTGTTGAGGTGGTCGGACATCAAACAGAAACGATAAACACTTGTCTAAAACTATTGAAACGCGAAGGGACACTGCTGGCATTTGGCGTGCCAGATGACGAAGTATATGATGTCCACTTCGCAGAATTATTTAGAAAGAACATTAAATTTTTATGTTCTGTCGGTCCTGATGTGCAGAACGATTTCCCGTTAGCAATGGATATGATTGCACAAGGTCGGATTGATGTTTCGCCGATTATTACGCATCATCTACCGTTCACCGAAGTACAAAAAGGTTTTGAAATGGCATTGCACAAGAAAAATGAGGCAATTAAGA
Source organism: uncultured bacterium (assembly GCA_964623585.1). Classification (GTDB taxonomy): domain Bacteria; phylum Poribacteria; class WGA-4E; order WGA-4E; family WGA-3G; genus MSPOR6. The sequence continues at coordinate 1,974 of CAZURU010000594.1, read as the reverse complement.
TAGTATTGGATTATTGAAGGGGTAATTCAACGGTACGTCCTTCACGACTTGACTGATAAATTGCGAGGATTATCTCAACTGCTTTTCGTCCTTCACGACCGTCAACCAGAATGGACGCATCGTTTTCCAGTCCGTTAATCAAGTTTTCCAATTGCCGTCTGTGATTTGCATGATTGATAGCTCGTGGATCAGAAGCACCGCCCCCCGTATCAGTCTGTTGTGCAAATTTCTCTCGTATTTGACTGTCTTCAGGAAGTTCAGTTTCAAATTCCCATTTTACGATGTCCTCTTCCTCTAAGATTGCTGTGCCTTTTGTGCCACAAATCTCAGTTTTTTTGAACATACCGGGATAGGCTGCGGTTGTGCCTTCAATAACACCTAACGCGCCATTTTCAAAGCGTAGTGCTGCTACCGCGACATCTTCAACTTCAATACGTTCGTGTGCTAATGTATCCGTAAATGCTTGAACAGACTTTACAGGACCCATAAAATATTGAAGTAGGTCAATTGCATGGATAGATTGATTCATGAGTGCACCGCCGCCGTCAAGGTCCCATGTGCCCCTCCATCCACCACTATCATAGTATTCTTGGGAACGATACCATTTTACGTAGGCATCCCCCAAGGTTAACTTGCCGAATCGTCCACTTTCAATCGTCGATTTTAGGAGTTCAGCACCTTCGGTAAAACGGGAGTTAAAAATAGCACACAATTGGACACCGTTTTCCTCACAGGCTTGAATGATCTCATCACACCTTTGCAGTGTAATTTCAAGAGGTTTTTCAACGACGACATGTTTTCCTGCTTCTGCTGTAGCGATAGCAGGTTGAAGATGGGCACCACTTGGGGTGCAAATACAGACTATATCAAGGTCATTCCTTTTGAGCAATTCGTTGTAATCTGAGTAACCATCAACGTTATATTTATCTGTGAGTCTTTTTGCATTGTCAGCATTGCGTGAGCTCACACCAACTAACTGACCGTGTTCTAATTCCGAAATTGCGGCGGCGTGAAAATCGGAGATCATGCCGCAACCAATGATACCGAAACCGTAAGTTTTCATTTATTTTACTTTCCTTATTTCAATTTTTGCTATATAATATTATTCTATAAGATAGTGTCTTTTTTTGTAGCATAAACTTTTTGGCTGTGCCGAATTAGTTTACAACTCACAAAAACCGATAATGTAACATCACTCTTTAAAAATGGTTGACTATAAAAATTATGATTTCTGAAGAAAACCGATCTCAATTGAAAGATAGCAACGAAGTTCCTGATGAGGAATATAACGTCATACAAGAGCGAGAATCTGCCGTAGATACTGACACTGAAGAAGCACCCACAAACAGGGGTCTTAGAATTGGTTGTATGACTTTCTGTCTTGCTGTGACAGTATTGTTTCTATGGGTCTGGCATCATCAATCACAATTCAATGATAACTATAGACAAGCATCCTTCCATTTACGGAACGGTGAACCGACCAAAGCCATTGAAGCTTACCAGAAAGCCATAAAAAACAAAAATCGAACCCTATTCTTCAAGAATGCACCATCCGCATACAATAATCTTGGAGATGCGTATATGCATGCAGAACAGTATACTAAAGCCATTGAAACCTTTAGAGGTGTAATACAGATGGCACCAGATCAACCAGATGGATATGTTAATTTAGCAACTGCTTTTCTCAGAATGAATGATCCGAAGAGTGCTCATGCGATTTGCATTGACGCGCTTGAAGATTTTCCCAAGTATGCCCACCTACATTATAACCTTGCTTGCGCTTACGCTCTGACTGACAATCCACAAAGAGCATTAAATTCACTAAAACAAGCAGTAGAGCTTGATCCAGTATGGAGAGAATTCGCACATAACGATGACGCTCTAATGCATATTGTTCCGAGACTTCCTTGATATCGTCTTCGGTTTCTCAGTTCCTTCTAATACCATTTCAATTAATTTTTCTCTCATTACCGG
>CAZURU010000593.1:0-3224 GCA_964623585.1 uncultured bacterium | reverse complement strand
GAAATGGTATTACCTACAATTGTCAATACGGGTGGTATAAGGATATAAGGATATTAAGATCTGTCTGCGATTTTGGAATATCAGTTATTTTAACAGATTGTTTCATGCAAGTAAGCAATACACAACAAACAAGGCAATTATGACAGATACTGTCAATGTCCTGAGGAACATGTATGAGTTGTGATTGACAAGTCTACCAAATAGACGTAAAATGTTATCAAATATGTCTGAAGTGATTGGAATATGTCATTGAAAAACAGTATCAATAGAATTCCAAACCTTATCAGGATGAATTGGATAGAGATTTTAGATAGTGTATTGCATCTTTATAGAGTGGCATTTAAACTTCTTATTGGAATCGCTGTTGTTTATTTTATAGCAGATTTCTTACAAGACTGGGGAACTGGATTTCTCCCAAAGAATTACGCCTATAGACTGATTAGGGGCATTTTCAATGATCTCATTTCTCAAGTTGCATCCGCAGCTATAGTAATCGTAACTACTGAAGTTTATTTTCAAAGACCAATCAGAATTAGAGACACCTTTCGGCGGCTTGTAAAGGTACATCCTCGTTATATTATTAGTCTATTTATCTTTCTAATTCCTCTGTCCTTCCCCGCACTGGTTCAACCCATAATAGTGTCATCAATTCCGTATCTTTCAGCAGTGATAGCGTTGTTTCTATTGCTGCTATCTTATGTTGTTTTCATATATTATTTCATTACTTGGGGTTTGTATCTTCCTGTTATCATTGTTGAAGGTTACATGAAAGCAAAGCCACTAAGACGGAGTCGTGATTTAATGAGAAAATCACGGTTGCGCGTTTTTTTCACTTTTTTACCGCTCTTGATGTTTATTGAAATAGTTAGAACAATATTCGTTGTCTCTTTTGTTATATTAATCGGCATGCTTGGATTTCTGGAGGACTATAGTTTATCTGAAATCGTAAAATTCGTGCTGCATATTACACATGGTCTCTTCAAAGATGAACTTTCCTCCGATTCAGTCTCACCTATTTACCAGATCATCAAATCATGGCTTTTTGTAATAAGAGTGTTTCTATATCCTTTATTTGCAATCATGGTAACGGTAATCTATTTCAACCAACGTGTTAAATTTGAAGAATTTGATCATTGACAGGACTTACGCAAATGTGGGTTTTTCTGTTTAGAATTTCGCTTTTCAAGGATTTTCTCCTCGATTATTTGGATTTTCTGCTATTTTTAAGGATTTACCCCCCTTTATCCCCCCGCAAGCGAGGGGAATGCGTAAGTCATGTTTGAGTTATCACATCACCTACGGCAATAGTTTGAATCAATGACGATACTCTTTCCTATGCCGACTGTCTTACCGTTGGCAATTATCGGTATACTATTGTTTGCTTACAGAACAATTTGCGATGTGGTGTATGTTATGCTATACTTATTTTATGTTGACGACTCGCGCAAACGAGAGTGTTGAGCTGATCGTTACATCGTCTCCGTACAATGTTCATATAAAATATAACTCAAATGACGGTGTGATTTCTTATACGGGCAATCTTTTTTGGAATCTATGAGAATTTATCTTGATACTTGTTGTTTGAGTCGGCTTTTTGATCCACGAACCCAGGTGAGGGTTGATCAAGAAGCCGAGGCTGTCAATCGTATCCTCACCTATTGCTTCAGTGGAGATTGGTATTGGATTGCTAGTGACGTTTTATTGAATGAAGTCAACCGGACTCCGGATTTAGAACAACGTGTGCAAATTAAAACATGGCTAACTTTTGCCTATCAGACTGTCCACATCGGATCGGTCGAAATATCAAGAGGCCTCAAACTTGAAGCGTTAGGATTTAAGGATCGGGATGCTTTACATCTTGCCTGCGCTGAAAGTGGCGAAGTGAATTTCTTTCTCACAACCGACGATCGGCTACTTATACCATTTCTACTTTATAATATACCATTTGCGTAGGTCGTGTAGAGGAACGCCAATAAAATATTAACTGGCGAACTGTATTGCTCTATAATGGGTCAAGATGTTGGGTTTCGTTCCTCAACCCAACCTACGGAAGAATAGAAGAATAATAATTAAAATTGGTATTAGTAGATCTAACCGTTATCAGAATCGTCTTCACATTGATGTTGAGAATCCTTACACATGGTTACGGGAGATAGAAAATGGACATTTTAGAGATGACAGACCTTGAGATTTATGAACTTGGCACTAAAATACTTACAGAAGAAATGGGTGCGCCGTATTCCACAAAGTTTCTGCAGAAATGTAAACCACGTGACTATGATTATACTGCTGAGAGACATAAATGGTTAGTTGACGACCCGGATATCCTCACGATGGCAAAGCAGATTCAAGAGGAAAAAGCATTGCAAGCAAAGGAAGAAAGCGTTAAAGTTGAAAGAATTGCCGCGTGGCGAAGTGGTTTATTAGAACTCACCGATATTGAGATCTATGAATTCGGGTTTAAAGTCCTTGTGGAAAACCTTGGTGCTTACGGGTTATTGCGATTCATCACGCAGCATTTCAAAAACCTTAATGCTGAGCAGCCTATTGACCAACCGCAGCAGTTTCAGTCGGATAGCGGTGGTAGTAGTGGCATGCAGATGATAAAAGAGGACGAACTCCCGCAAGATTAAATGAAATACGAGCATTCGAAACACTTCAATATTTACCTTGCCAATATGAGAAAAAGGTGTATTTTAGTGACGAACATTTGACAATAATCAATGAAGATGTCCTGATGTCCCGTGCTATTGAAAAAGAATACAATGATCTCATCGTCACCTCCCCACCAAACAAGGTTGATATAGAATATAGCTCATTTACTTTACCAGAGGCATTCAATTGTCGGCAAATTGGATGTACTCAGAAATGTTTCTTCTGTAGGAGCGATCTCCGAATCGCGACTAAACGCTTTGATAGTCGGGAATCGGAGTTCCCTCCTACAGAAGAGGAGTTGTTATGTTAATTGGATTATATCTGTTAGAAACTGTGAAAACGCGACAATTGAATGCCTCTGTTTACTTTACAGAACAAATTGCAATGTGGGGTGAGTTGTGCTATACTTATTTTATGCTTCTGTGCAAAAGAAATGATGCACAGACTCTAAATTTAAGGAACAATAAATGAACATTCGCTTTAACGCCGATAGAGAAACTGGCTTGCCTCATATTTATACCATTTCTACTTTATAATATACCATTTGCGTAGGTCGTGTAGAGGCACGC
>CAZURU010000592.1:0-3229 GCA_964623585.1 uncultured bacterium | reverse complement strand
GGGTTTCGTGCCTCAACCCAACCTAAGTAAATTATTTGTTCTGATTTATCAAGCTCACGTTACATAAGTATATCAGAGTGAGATAGATTAATCTTTTACAGAAGATGGAGGTGGCGGGAATTGAACCCGCGTCCGAAAGTATATTGATAAAGGCTACTACATGCTTATCACAAGTTTAAGTGTTCATCATTTATGTTCCCCTGTGCTGGAATCAGAAATGACTATCTCAAGTATGTTTCGCGATTTACCCCTTGAGAACAACTAAACCGCTATCCCGTATTACGGCGCTTTAGCATCTCTGACGGGCAGCAGATCAGCCAAGCGTAGCTGCTATTACGCAGCTAGTGCTAATTCTTCATCAGCAATTATAATTGTTCCGCCTTTTTTACGAGGCCTGCGGAGACCTCGACATGCAACCTGTATCGCAATTACCTCCGTCGAACCCTGGTCACCCCCAAATTATATTAAAGGATCATGTAAAAGTTCGCATTTCACGGTTAGCGTGTTCACGTTCAATTTTATCCCTTTTGTCGTAGAATTGTTTCCCTTCAGCGACTGCGATTTCTAATTTTACTCTTCCTTCATTGAAATATGCCTGAGTCGGTATGAGGGTCATTCCTTTTGACTTCGTTGAACGTTCCAGTTTGTTTATTTCACGACGATGTAACAATAGTTTACGAGTACGTTTTGGTTCATGATTCATGCGATTGCCTTGATCGTACAAACCGATGAACGCATTTATAAGAAATGCTTCTCCTTCAGAGATTTGCGCATAACTATCTGTTAGGTTCATCTGTCCATTTCGTATTGCTTTTACTTCTGTGCCTTGCAATACGATACCGGCTTCATATCTATCACGTAGATGATAGTCGTACCTTGCTTTTCTATTGACTGCAATTACAGCGTTATGCGTTGATTTCTTATTCTTTTTCACAATAAGCGTTATTATAACACATAAATTGGATGGATGCAAACAAATTTTAATTTTGGTTATTAAAGTATTCACATGGCTCATCTAAGTCGAGAAGGACTTTTGTTCCAACTTTTAGATATTTTCCGTTTATCATCACGAATTGTTCACCACGTAAATACAGATACTCGCCTATGAATACAATTTTTGTCTCATTTGTCACGGTTTGCATATTCGCGTAACCGTCATCAGAAATCATGAATACATCTATTCCGTAATCTGATATGACAGAGAAACCGCTGGCTAATACATCCGCATCTGTTTCTACTTTGAGTGTTTTAACAAACGGATGTTGATCGTCCACGGTTGCAAATGGGAAGAGAATGATATTCATGATTGCCGGTAATTCGCACTGTTTCTGATATGTAACTTGACTTCCATTCAATTGGACAGAAACGTTTGTCTGAACTATAGGACTGATGAATATATTGCTTTGTCCTGAAGCTTGTGTTAAGACCTGACATTTAGTTGGGATAATATGCAGATTGTTATCTTGCAGCACGTTTGGGTTAAGGTGAAATATCTGCTGTATCAGTTTTTCCTCACTCCCCAAGATAAGATCATGTAAAATGAAGTATTCATTTTTCTTGTAGAAGATGGAACGTTTATGTTGATAGTTAGAAGTTTTGTACCAACTCTCTACGAAGTCGAATGTGTCAGTTGTAATCCAACGTGTGTTTGGGTCAGGTACTATTTCAGGTTCGGCGGGTAGTCTATTTGAATCGTTGAGTATAATGATATTGTCTGTGCATTTATTGGTGTTGTTATTGTTATTATTGAGTGTAGTCAGTCGGTGTCCATTTGCAAACAAGGAAAAGCTCAATTTTGCATTTGAACCCAATTTCCCAGTAGCTCCACCATCAAAGAGCATGTATTGTGCATTGTGTTCAGATCCACCCCGCATAACATAATAACCTGTATATGGCATTGCGTCAGGTAATTCCTTGTGTCCAGATTCACTCCATTCATTAATAGTGTTTTTTTCGTGTTCAGTAATTTTGTATCTGTGATTTGTACCGATTGGTGGATAGGACAGATCGCGTAGACGTAGATAGATGCATGCATTCATTAAATTCTGAAACACTGTTTTCATCTCTTGAAAACATGCTAATTTATACCTGTGATTGCCTGTCTCATAAGATTCTAAATCATAAGATTTAAGGAATTTTGAGAAATCTGAAATCGCTTCAAATTGTGGGTTTAACGACTTGTCTTTATGAAATCCATCGGGGTAGAAGAAGGAATCCACGATCCATTTGAAACGACGGGAAGCCATTATAAAGAGTTGTTCTTTGAAACGAAGATTTTTGGAATTAAGTGCTGCGAGTCCGATTTCTGTAGTTGCGTAGATTGCAGGTGATGGATTCACTAATAGGTGTAATAAATGGTCAGGAGGAGATAATTCGTCGCTGTATGCATTCTTAGGTTCAGTATCATTACTATGAAAAAGACTCCTTATCTCATTTTCAGTTGCTGGATTCTTCTTTAAGACTCTGTTATAGGTGTCACTTGCTGTTTTAAGAACTGGGTGCTCTAAGGCATTAGCTTGTGAGAATGCAACATTCAGTAGATGTTTGGTATGTGTATCTGCTGTGGATAGTGCTTCTTTTCCCAGTGCAATAGTAATCCTACCGAAACCTGTTAATTTCCAGAGTACTGAATGCTGTATAGGAGCACAGATACAACCCATCAATGCTAATGCTATTCCAGCCGATAATTCTTCGTTTTGAGATATTGCTTCGTTAAAGGTGTATAGAAATTCTGTATGTTCTAACAGTATCAGCGCAAGTTTTTTCCAGTCAGTCGGTTCTAAGTCTTCATGTGTGGCGATTGCGATCCCCTCGATTATTCGTGCAGCGACAGATACAGTGTGCCAGGGTGGATGATTCTGATTAAAGATTATAGGGGTAGGATGTTCCTGAACAAAGGTGTAGAGTTCTTCAAAATCAGCAATAGGTTCAAATTGATGTAATGATGGCATGACCCGTTTTGAAAGTGTTGATGCCAATATTTCTGTATGTTCTGATTGTAGTGTAGTATAATCTTGTAACGACATAAATCACTGTGTTCCGTAAAGGTCTTGACACTTGGTTTAGATTAAATTTGGTGCTTCTGAGGAACGATGCTTAATTAAATGGATAATATACTTTATCATGTTTATGGGTGTGTAAACCTTTTGTCACTAAACCTTCAATACCTTCACCCAATAATAGACATTCTGTTAGATTGTGCCTCTTTTGTAGCACATTCTGTTAGATT
>CAZURU010000591.1:0-3234 GCA_964623585.1 uncultured bacterium | reverse complement strand
ATAGGGTCTTAACAAATCTGAGAAAATCTCTAAATAGTTGATTTCGTGGATCTTCTAAGAATCTATAAGAAGATGGCACATTCTTTGAAAAACCTTGACAGGGGGGACCACCAATAATACAGTCTAATTCTCCTTTTTTTAGATGCAACGCCTCCATAACATCTTCGGGATTAAGACGTGTCATATCGCCATTTATGATTTGGGACTCTGGATGATTAAAATTAAACGTATTGAGTGCCGGCTCCCAATTATCAATACCTGCAAGAACCTTGAAACCCGCCTTTGAAAGCCCCCAGGACATGCCACCGCAACCACTGAATAGATCAAGTACCGTCAAATTATCCATAGTTTCTGTACCTTTATTTCTCTTGAAAACTTCTCATCTTTGAATACTATAGTAGTAATAATCGATTTTAAAAAAATGTCAACCTAAAATAAATGATATCACACAGCAACCACTCTGCCTTTCTCTTTATTATTCGTCAGATTTTAATTCAGGAAAAATTTTATAGTAATCAATCACACTATCATCGGACTTGGAAAGTATATCTTTGCTCTTATACTTTTCCCTGTATTTATCGAATACTGCTGTACGTTTATCAAGGTCCTTGCCAGCAATCTGGTTAAACACGCGGGCTTCATATCCATCCCTTATCCGTTCGCGTGGTTCACCATGTCTTCGCATTAAGAAACCACATACCTCCCATGTAGCTGCTCCTAACTTTACGGGACCACCTATTTTTTCTCTTGTTTTTAAAAAAATATTCGTGCCTGGGTCAAACTGAGAATTAAATCGATATCCATTGATGCTGTGCAACAATACTTGTAATTTTTTGGTTCTATAAAGACATTCCATCACTTTCTCATTCAGATTGATCTCTATTTTTTTTGGTATAAGCAATCTATCTGACAGGGATAGTCGTATTCCATTATACATCCCGAATATCGGTAACATCTTGACAAGATGGAAGATATCATTTCGAAAATTCTTGAGTTCGCCAAGCTCTCCTTTTAATTTTCCGTTTTCAAATCTCCCAATACGTATTCCTAAATCATCGTCTTTTGTCCATAATCCTAATGGACACCAGACAGACTCATAAAAAATATCTTGGTCCACTATTATATTTATAAATTTCTTCATAAGCTCAAAATCCTTCAGGTCGAATATCTCATTAGGACAAAGTTTCCAAACTTTAACAACTCCAGGATGTAATAAGATATGGGTCATTAACCAACGGATTTTATTGTACTCAAATATTAAACGTCCAACTTTTTTTTCTAATTCGATGGGTTTTCGTAACAAATCTTTTTTTAGATCAGAAAAAGGGCTATCAGTATTCTCGGGAAACCATTCAGGATACTCATTTTGTTGTGACAGTTCACTACCTACAAGGCTCACTATGAGATCATCATGTTTGTTTAATTTTTCATTTGTGCTTTGTTCCAGATTCTTGAGTTGCTGTAGCTTTTCTTTATAATCTTGGATAGCACGCCTTACTGCTTTCATTGGTTCAGGAGACAATGGAATATCGGTCAAGTTATTGTTAATCATTATTATTTACTCCTATCTGCCTTTCTCTATACGGTCCGAGGAAGCATCCTAAAGCCTCTCGGCAAGAATAACTATGGGAAAAGGATATTAGAGGGCGGAGAAATTGGGTTTTCTATATCCACTTCTATTTTTTTGGTCGCACAGATAACCTCTTGCTCGATTTTAGCAATATACTTGCCCAAAATATGCCAGTAACCCGCGTTAGCCTCGGTATTTATTCCACATAAACAAAGCAGGCAGTTTCTGCTTATATTTGCGAGTTTTATCGCTGTTGATATTATGAGCAGAGCACGTACCTGTGAGTGTGAATAATTTTCCTCCATCGGATTAAGGTGTCCGACGCTATTGGTGATATGGTATAGTCTCCTTTCAAGACTTACATAGGATGCAAAATCTCCTTGTATATTGCCTGTTGAGTCAGATATGCTATTCTGCTTTTTCGAAATACAAAATTTGCATAGCGCCTCGAAAGATTCGTATCCATACCAATTATAGTTTGCCTTAAAATTACCCAATTTATCAAGTTGCCTATATACATTGTCTTTTTCTTGTTTTTCTTCTTCCGTTTTTTGTATGAAATTGTCTTCTAAAATTTTTTTCTTCCTCATTAGCTCGCTATATCTTAAAAGCCGTTCAGCAATTTTTTGTGCTTCCTTAAGAGAATGAGATCTTTTAATTAAAAAAAATGTTGTGCGAACCTCTGCTTCATATAGTGATCTCCACTGAAATACTGCTGTATCTATAGGGTCGCCTTTTAACAAAAAGGAAGTTGTTTTTGCATGATTAACAGATCTCTGATGCAATTCTGAGATAATCTTATACAGGGGGCTTGATTGTTCATCTTCTGGTATTTTTTTCAAAGCATTATCAAAAGTTTTAAAAACAAATAGAACCAGGTCCAATAACCAATTGTTTGCATTACTCCAATACTTTGATATATCATTCTCCAGGCGATCAAGATATTCCTGGTTTATCCTATGTCTTTCTCCTATGACTTTTTCATCCATCATGTTTTCTCTCCAGAATTTTTCAGCTTGGCGATACCTGTTGTTCATCGCAATTCTCCTCGTGTAAAAATACCGAGAAGTGTTAAATGCCTCCCGGCATTGCTATTTTAGGGAATAGACTGCTCCATGCTTAAGTGGAACTGTCAGCCTACGCCGTCTTGCAACGAACATCCATCATCACGCACCTCTATAGACAAATCGCCACTGAACATATGGATAGCCAGAATTTGGCAAAGTGTCAAGCGCAAACACAGAATTTTGCTCTTGAAGATGTAATTTGACATCGGGCGTAAGTTGGCTATATATACTTGAAAAGGAGATGATCATGTCTGATTCTGAAGAAATCATTCGTGTCGGTCAAGAGATTCCCGAGGTCGCTTCTGTAAAAACGCGAATGCCTTATACACTAATTGTAACCTTTGGGGATGGCACTTGTCGGGAAACCCTGTTAAACCCCGATGACCTAGTTGGCCTCATGGCCGCCTTAAAAGATCCAGATTACTTTGCTCGGGCATTTGTAGATACTCGCACCAAAACAGTTGCCTGGCCCAATGGGGTTGACCTGGACCCTTGTGTCCTTTATGAGCCATCCCTACGAATAGAAGATCCGCATTTAAAACGGAATCATATTGACAAAACACAATCCCTATGAAGCATTTCGCATCAGGGAATTTC
>CAZURU010000590.1:0-3235 GCA_964623585.1 uncultured bacterium | reverse complement strand
CACTCAGCCGGAGCGGAAACAAGACGGTATGGGTTAATCGTTATTATTCACCTAACCTTTGGAACTATACTTTACTAAGTTTGGACAATTTCGATCGGTTTCATGCCCTGTTTTCAAGTATCTCTGATTTTTCTGAAAGCTGTTCACACGAACATAACTGAGAAAAAAGAAACTCAAATACACCAAAACGCAGCCCCAGCGGGGCAAAATGTCTATAGAAAACTGTGCATACAACCTCCCGCACTCCAGCGGAGTGCTATGTGTTCAGAAGGGATACACCGCATTTTGGGAACGCATACAGAGATTCTATAGATGCGTTGGGTTTCACTCACGTTTAAACTAACTTACTGAAAATTGTCCAAAGTTTAGTAAGATATTAACAAATGTGAAAAATATCACGAAAATAACGAAAACTAAATAGCCCTCCATAAAAATAGCAGAATAGTGGATTGACACAGAATACGGGTAAAGATGTTGTCAGAATCACTTCATATCTGAATCAAATTGAATATCGGGAAAAAATCGACCGCCTTTCTTTGTCGGTTTAACATGTAATTTCCCCGGCAGTTGGAGTTCCTTATAGATTGATTCAGGATCATCAAAAAACTTATCCGTGATTTGCCAAAACTGAAGTCGTGGAAATGACAGCCCTTTATACTTAAACTTTTCAATTTTGTCAGCGATTTCGCGCATTTCGGAGGTAACAGGTTCAAGCGTAATCAATATAACAATATCTGCTGTATCGTTCTCAATAAATTTCTGAAGCTGATGAACTTGATCCGGACTCGGTTTCCCAACTTTAACTTCTGCAGCTATCCGCACATCTTCTCTTTTCTTGTCTCTCAATGACCATAATGTAGCCTCCGTATCATTGTCAGCATCTTTAGATGGAGTAAGATTAAGCCGTGTTGCTGCCCAATTTGATAATATTGTATGGTTCGTTTCTTTATTAGCGAGTTCTCTCACATCCTTGAAGTTTGTTGGAAATCCTACTATCTCGTAGTCTTCTGATGGTTTTAAACTGTACTTATCCTTGAGACGTTGCTCTGTCACATCCAATGCAATAATTGAACTGTCAATCCCTATCCATTTCCGTTTGAGTGCTTGCGCAGCATCAAGCGTAGTACCACAACCACAGAACGGGTCTAATACCATGTCTCCGTCTTTTGAGGACGTTTCTATCATACGTGTGTAAAGTAGACTTGGCTTCTGTGTTGGATAACCCAGACGTTCGGCAACCATTACAGAAAGAATTCCAATATCATCCCAAACATCACGCAAGAATGCATCGTCTGTTCTTGTTCGTATTCTTTTATAGGTCTCCTTATCATCTTGCATACGATCCGGTTTTTTGTCTATTATATTTTTTTCTTTATCTCGACGAAAAAGCTTGTTTTCATACACAGGTTTAGGTGTAGTGAAAACATAATTTTCAGTTTTCGTATAGAACAGGATAATATCGTGCATTTTTCGGTATTTTTTTGAAGCGCGTGAAGGACTACGATAATACCACACTATTTCATTCTTAAAAGAGTTACTTTCCTTTCTATTGTTACGGTTCCAGATAGCATCCATTAACACTTTAAGATAGTGACTTATATTAGGATCACAGTGCATATACATACTTCCAGATTTAGTGAGTATTCGGTGCATTTCGACAAGTCTCGGTCCCATAAAAGTAAGGTATGCCCGCATCGAGCCTTTGTTGCCAGTTACAGCATTGCTTAGCAACATATCGTATCCACTTAGACATTCATTGAGTGCTTTATAGATTTTACAACTTGCAGATCGCTTTTTAATCTCAACTCGTGCGTCTTCTGCTGTTTTATCCCAAGTCCAGATGTCCGTGAACCCTTTATTCTTTGTAGAGGAAACACTGAAATAGCCTTTATTGCCGGGTCCACTGTTGGATGGTGGATCTGTACAGATTAAATCAACAGATTCATCCTTGATTTTCCGTAAGATGTCAAGGTTGTTCCCGAAATATAGTTTATTCATCATCTTCCTCACTCGTGTTGGGGCCGAAAGCCTCCTGTAATAGAGTACTAATTTCAGCAACCATTTCTTCATTTTCTTCTTGTTTGGCAAGTTCTAATGCAACTTCAAGGTCTTGTCTTGCCTCATCTACATGCAGCAGCAAAAACAAAGTTTCTGACCTTTCGTAGTAAACAGATATATCATTAGGGTTAATCTCAATTGCCCTGTCAAAGTCATCAAGTGCAGAAGGATATTCCTGTAATTCTTTCAATATCAGTGCACGTTCATAATAGGCATCAAAATAGTCGGGTTTTAAACCAATTGCCTCACCAAAATCTGTCAACCCTTCCTGCCCAAGATGCTCTTTTGTTAAACCAAGCCAATAATGCACATACGGACTATTTGGTCGTAGAGTACTTGCTCTTTCAAAATCAGTCAAAGCTTCTTCCACCTGACCAAGTTCATACTTACTCAGTCCACGTCTATAAAATGCCTCTCCATAATCTTCTTTTTTACTAATTGCTGTGTCATAATCATTTATGGCATCCGAATATAGACCTTGTTGTTGGTATAAATATCCTCTATTAAAATAAGTTTCAGCATCATCTGGATCTATATTTTCTGCCTCTGCAAAATCCTCTAATGCCCGGTCATATCTCTCAAGTGAAGTGTATGCCCTACCTCGTAAATTATATGCTTCAACATCATTATCGTCTTTGTTAATTGCTCTTGATAAATCCCCAATTACCTCTTCAAATTCTATTTCAGTTGCATGACTCTTATCAAAAACAGTACGACTTCGCGCTTTAAGGGCAGAGGGGGTAGGTTCTGTGTATAGTGAATCCTTACTATGCACCCATGTGGCGAAACCTTCAAAGTCAGGAAACAATCTGTCTTCTGTTAGACCTGATGATTTATGAAGTTCGTTTAGTATTTTTCCTTTGCAATCTGCTGCAATGACACATTCATTATCGGCTTTGAACTTGTATTGTCCAAATAAGAAAACAGATTGCTGAGCAATAATTCGGTGGTTCTGATATTTCGGCTGATAGTAATAAAGCGGTGCATCCTTCTCTTCTTTGAGAAAATAACTGATATCTTTCTTTTTTTCAGCATCTTTCTCCAAGAACTCTGGTGTAATCTCTATACATTTTGGCAACCCTGACGACCTTGGAGGTACACGCTTCACCGCATAAACCTTACCATCGACATGTTTTATGCTGTCTTCAGTCTTCTGCTTGTCTTTGAAGTGCATACG
>CAZURU010000589.1:0-3239 GCA_964623585.1 uncultured bacterium | reverse complement strand
CGGTGATGTCAAACTGGACTCACTTTTGACGTTGTGGAAAAGTCATAACTTAACGTTTCTCGGGAATGTGGGTATATCGTTTCCTACAGGATCCATTGTACAGCAAGCAGATGATGGGAACGTTCTTCCGTATCCTATGCAATTAGGTAGCGGTTCTTTTGAAGCACGTCCTGGGATAACGTTATCCGGAACACAGGGGAATTGGTTTTACGGTGGTCAGCTGCGCGGGACATTTCCGTTGAATACCAATGCCAACGAGTATCGGCACGGGAACACGCTTACTGCTACAACTTGGGGGGCGCGGCGGGTTAACAATTGGATCAGTCTCAGCGCGAGGTTACTGTTTTCCCATAAAGGAAGTATAACAGGAAACCATCCAGATTTGGATATAAACATGAGTCCAAGCCACCGTCCCGATTTTCAAGGTTTCAATAGACTTGACATGGCACTTTCAAGTAATTTGATAGTACCGACAGGTACACTTGCAGGGCATCGTCTTGCTATTGAGTTCATGTTACCCGTTTATCAGAACCTTACTGGGACGCAACTTAAAAACACGTGGAAACTCATCCTCGGTTGGCAGTACGCTTTTCGTTTAATCTAAAACAACGTACAAAGCTTGTGTTCTGTCAACTTCTACTTGAAGGTATAGTTTCTTCTGTAGGTCGTGTAGAGCGAAGCACCAATAAATATTAACTGGCGACATGATAGACACAACGATTACGTGTCTTAAGTGGTTGCATCATGACAATGTTCTCTAATCTTTTGCTTCAGTTCTTTGGAAATCGGATATCGCTCTATGTCCGCTAAAATTTCTTCACAGGTTTTCCCCTCTTTTTTTAGCTTTGCATAAACTGCTCGAAACACTGGCATAAACCCCAATTTGGCGGTTGCCCGTCCAATGAGTGCTAATAAAATCATTGCACCTATACCCCCTATCATTCCAAGGGGTCCCCCAAGCAAAGCAAGGGATGATGTTATTGCTGCTGCACCTGCCCATGGTGAAACTGTTACTAAAACGACTAACACAAGTCCGGGGACGCCAAATGCTGCAATGAGTGCTGCTATCTTATCAATATCAAGTTCACGAATAGCTTTACGAAAGGCTTTCCAATATCCCATAATTACCCCCTTGTCTTCGGTGGTGTTAACCAAGTAATGATGCAAGAATAAGCAAAATACCCTCTACATCTGCTTGTCTATACTTCATAACATCATGTCTTATCAGAAAAATAAGTGTCTTGGATTTACATTTCCATGTTATGTATATATAAAGCTGCTTCATTGCTATATATATATATATGCAATGGATCTATCCATTAGGTTGCTATTTCTTCATCAGAAAACACATCATCTATCAGAGATTCTATAATAACACATGCAGAATGTAAAGATTGGCGCAATGGTTTTTCAAGACCTGAATCTTCCCAATCAAAATCTATTTCTAATATGCTGTTAATATCTTCTTTTATATCGCTTTGCACTTTTTCTGCTTTTTCTGCTCGTAATATTTGTGATATTACAGTTGTCCAAAGGTTTTCAGCAGCAGTGGTTTTTTCATTAGCACAATCTGGAAGAATATGCTACAACACACACAATCTAACAGATTGTCTAATATTGGAAGAGGTGTCTACTTGCTTTGTGGGGCTGTGGTTGTTTCCCACTCTGGCCATATCTGTATCATGGATTCGGGGGAAATCTGAAGTTCTGTTCCTTTACCGACGAGTTCAAGACGCAAATGGTTTTCACCTTCTATCCGTTCTAACGGTAAAAGCCAATAAGCACGATACATTTTTCCATCAACATAACCGCCAACACAGATGTTCTCTATGTGTTGAAAGATAATATGTGTGTCCCCTTTCAACTGATGGATAGTCTGTCCGTTCTGTTTTACCTGAAGTTCAATGGAAGATGAAACTGAGTTCAACCAGCCTGCCTGTAGGAATAAGATGGGTTGACCGTCCGCATCAGCGATATTGAAACTGGATTCAATGCCACTCTGATCCGGTGCTTTGAGATATACCCCGTTATCTGAAGAATGATCAATTAACGGATACTTGGAAAAGACAGAATGTCCTGTTCCCTGATGTAAACGAGAAAATGGTGAACCGTAGGCGTTCCACTCCAGAAACGTCAGTAGGTGTGTTCGCATATCCCCACTAAATTGATGGAGCGTTTCCTTCTTCTCAAGCTTCAATAATACCTTTGAGAGATTATTTATTTGTGCGTATTCAGCACGTGCTGCGGTGAAGAGTTTGACAATAGAATCGTCAGGAGTGGCTTTGTAAGCATTCAGAAAACACATGACCAGTTGATTGGTATATCGCGCGGGTATCATGCCGGGAACAGTAGCTGTGTTGCCGAGATAGGTGCTACAACCGTTGTTCAAAAATGCTCTTAAGAGTTCTGAACCGGGGGGTGTGGTCGCACATCCGTTGATGATCGCAATGGGGTTACGTGCTAACTGCGGCATACTCTTAGCGGTTATGAAGTTTTCCCCAAAGCGATTGCTTAAACCGTTTGGACTGCCATGCCCAAAATGAATGATGAGGTCGGAATTCGGGAGTTTTCCATCCTTTTTTCTGCCGATCACATCAACTTGATGTCCCTGCTGTGTGAGTGCATCCATAAACTGCTGTGTCTCTAAATGGATACGGGTGTCTTCCGAACACATGATCGTTACATCTGGACCTGTTATTTCCGAAGTGTCGTTCATCTGTTGTATCATCGCTTCAGGATTACCGAGTATTCTTGTTACAGCAACCTCCGGTAGACCGTCTCGGTCTAAATCAGCGTAAAAGGAGTCGGTATGAAATTGCAATTGACCTAAGCCGATTTCCCACATCGGTATAATCGTCTCGTCTCCTACAATTATAAGCGTATCCAACGTGCCATCAGTCTTTGAAATTACTTCATCTTTGATCACCTTTGCCATACCCGTTAGGCTTGAATCTGGATATTTCGGTATTGTGATATGTTCACCTGTTTTCTGCAGGTGAACTTCATCAATATCAAGTATATTGGCATTGTGTTGCCCCGCAAGTGTTTCAACTGCTTGCCTGATCCTTGGGGTATCCTTGGGATATGCTTCTGATAATGCATTCATGTTTGTCAGTATTAACATAGTTACCGATTTTCTCCGTATATGGAGGGTTTTCTCTTAAATAATGATACCAAGTTCGGCTTTCCCGATTTTTAAGATGTCATAAACGTCTCCATTGATGCGAAATCTTGCAAAT
>CAZURU010000588.1:0-3241 GCA_964623585.1 uncultured bacterium | reverse complement strand
GCTGAGAAGCGTATCGCTCACCTTGAGCAGCTTGTTGGGAGAACAGATATGCTGAAAGGCTCATCCGCACGCTCAAGGAAGAAGAAGCTCACCTCAACGCCTATGAGACCCTTGATGAAGCGAGGGCCCGTATTGGTCATTTTATTACACAGGTCTATAATCAGAAACGCCCACATGCGGCGTTAGAGTATTTGACCCCTATGGAGTTTCAACGACACACCTTATTTTAACTTTGCGAAATTGTGGTCTAAATAAGCGTAGGCATTACAATCGTTACACGGAGCGGTGCGGAAGTTTTCACGAGCGCATCCCGTGTCATTTCCTCGGCTCTCTCACAACCGTAGAAGAAAAGCAAGCTAACTGCGAAAAAAACGTTAAAAAATTTCATTGTTTGCTCCCTTTTTCTTATCTATTTCCATTCCTCTCTTCGGCAGAAACCTCTGAATCGGCCATATTCGCATATCTATAGTCTTAGGGACTGTTCTCATGAGAAAACCTTCGCAATGCCCTATCAAACTTTCGCATTTTAATCCTGTTTCGGTCTGTAATATCCCGACAAAACTCAATATAGTCTGTCCACTCCTGAGCATTTTCTATGCTTTCAAGTTTGACAGCCCAGAGCGAGTGTTCGGTGAGCATTGGATATTCTTTTCCATTTTGTTCGTGATAAAGGTGTAGAATTGCGGACGCTCTTGCGTATCCGACACCTTTTAACTTTTGGATCTTTGAGAGTTTTTCCCAATCGTCTGGGTCTGCGAAAGCCTGCGTAGTGATTTGTCTTATGTCATCATCACTATTCTTTAATGTGCGCTTTAGCCATCGAGGCGATACTCAACGTGCGAGGGTATGCAATTCGGCTTGAGTAAGGTGGCGTCCTTCCTTAATTTCGTCCTGAAGATTGATGAGATACTCTTCTCTTTCGCGGTTATCCGCTGTCTGGTATTGTGTGTAGCGGTTTGCCCAGTAGTTAATGTCAGTTTCGCTAAAACGTAATCTCATTGTTTATACCCTCACTGTTTTGGTTGAGCATGTCTTATATTGCCAAACGCCCTTGATCGGCATATTGCCGGATCCGTTCATTTGCCAGTTCGACGTATTTTTCCGCAATGTCGTACCCAATATAGTGTCTCCCCGATTTCAAGGCACTCAGGCACGTGGTGCCGCTTCCACAGAATGGGTCCAAGACGACATCACCCACGAAGGTATAGAGCTGAATTAACCGATGCGGCAACTCTTCAGGAAAAGGCGCAGGATGTCCGATACGCTTCGCCGAGACGGACGGAAACGTCCAGACACTTTTTGTCCATTCTAAGAAATCCTCTTTGCGAATCGAATTCTCTTTACCGTTGCGTTCCCGAGAAAATGATCCCTTTGAGAAAACGAGAATATACTCATGAACGTCTCTCAGCACAGGGTTCGCCGCCGATAACCAACTCCCCCACGCCGTTGAGGATCCAGCACTCGCAGCCTTGTCCCAAATAATCTCGCCGCGCATGTAATAACCGATCGCTAACATGTCCTCTATAATGTAACTATGCAACGGGATATAGGGTTTCCGTCCTAAGTTAGCAATATTGATGCACACCCTACCGCCGGTAACCAATTTTTTGTAAGTTTCAGCGAAAACAGCATAGAGGAGTTCTCTGTATTCGGCGAGCGACAAATCCTCGTCATACTCCTTCTTCGCATTATACGGGGGAGACGTAACCATCAGATGAACACTATTATCAGGAATAGCGGACATATCTGTACTGGAGGCACAATGGAGCTGGTTGAGATTTTCCGGAGGGATTGGGTTTTCAACCCACGTATCGGGTTCTGGAGGCTCCTGATCGGCGTAGAGTTTACTTCCATAAAATTTACTGGCATCGTGATTGATTCTGCCGGGTGTTCCGAACGCGCTTGTTTGAGTTCCACCTTTTCGAGACTCTAAGTTATTTTTACTCATATCTTCCATCCCGCAATAATTTGAGAAATCTTTCCGCCTTTTGTTGATATGTCGGTGCGTTATTAGCAAATTCAATAAGTCTGCCGAGTTCTTCTTTGCTTTTCATACTGGAGAAGAAATTCATCGGCATTGAGAGCAGTTCAATTATAGCATGTTGTAATGATTCATAAGTATCAAACCTTACAAACCCTTTTTCTTTTGTGTTCTCTAATGTTTTTTCTCTACCAAGAGGTTGTGAATTTATTGACCAAAAGCCTTGAGTAATCCCTGATGTTTTTAGATGGTCAACTTTATCGTGATAACTATCTGTAATGGGAGTATTACCAATCACAATGATAGGTATAGTGGAAGCATGATAACTCGACACTCGGATATTAATTGCTTTACCGATGGCCTTCAACATCGAATCAGAACGTAAAAGTCCGGGGTTTCCTTGATGAGTTCTATAATCTCCCAAACATATTAATTCATGGTTCTTTAACTCCCAATTCCAGACGATAGACATTTTTACCTCAAAAATAACTAAAATATCCTCTGGATTTAAATGAATACTCTTTTTTCGCGCGATAACGACATCTGCTGGTGATCTTGGAGTGAGTGCAATTTCCTCACACACTGCCCCTTGCACTGTAAATAGATTTTGGGCTTTCACACAATTTTGAATTAGTTCATTTATCCATCTTTCTGTAAATTGCCCTATGAGGGAATTCCTACTTTGTAACGTTGATTTTTTGCCTTTGTAGCCTTTAGGCCAATACGCAAGAAATCTATCATCATTAGTGAGATAAAATAGCTGCTCTGGTGAAGTAAAATCCTGCATTGCTTTTTTGAAAAAAAACTGTTCAACTTCCTGATCCCATAAATTTTGCATTCTCTCTCCTTATATTTCCTTGTAGTTTATGCAGAGCCCTTGAGACAACACTTCCCTCGTCTTGCTCTGGACTATTTAATAGAACCGA
Organism: uncultured bacterium; assembly: GCA_964623585.1. GTDB lineage: Bacteria > Poribacteria > WGA-4E > WGA-4E > WGA-3G > MSPOR6. Next base: position 334 of record CAZURU010000588.1, on the reverse strand, counting down.
GTTGGTTTTCCGCCAATTCGGTCTGCACGTCCATTTTGCTCTGCATTCTGCATCTCTTTTCTTGATTGTATTTGGAGATTAACGTAGCAACACAACGTAGTTCCTGATGCAATTCAGTTGTGGTAGAGCCGCGCCATGCGACGCGGATTGCATCCTCTACCAACTACGTTCCGAGTAGAATACCAAAAAAAAATCGCAAAGTCAATGAAAAAACGGAGAGCTTCGCAAATTTGCGAAAGGTCGTCAGAAGTCACCACACGATAATCTGTCAAAACCAAAGGTGAACTCCGATGCGGCGTTAGGGTATTTGACACCTATGGAGTTTCAACAATAA
>CAZURU010000587.1:0-3253 GCA_964623585.1 uncultured bacterium | reverse complement strand
TTCTGAAAAAGATGACAAAATCTTTACACACCCATGGAAGTAGTTCCAGTTGACAGTCCAGGACAGCATTACGATAGAATCACCGTTTCTCAAAAAGAAATGTTGATTCTTCAAAAGGAGGTAACGCTTGTGTTAAACAAGAGAATAATAATTATAACAAGTGTGTTGTCTTTTGTTGTGATAGCGATAACGTTCATATTATTTAAACCTAAACAGCAAGTGAGCGAAGAAGCACAAACACATCTTGATAACCTTTTCTCTCTTTCGGGAAAACTAACTTCCGAAGAAAAGCAGGTTTATTTTGAGAATGCTTTTGCTCTAAAAAAGCTTTCAGTTCAGTTTGGACAGATGCCTGAAAAAGAGATGGATGAAATACAGGATCATATTCAAAAATTGATCATTGAGAATCCTGACTTGATACTGAGTCCACAAGAGTATGATCAGCGGTTTGGACATATCATTGGACATACACATGGGCATCCTCATGGTGAGGATTTACATCAGGAAACACAAAATGCCCTTGACAAAGTTAATACAGCTATAGCGGAATTAGATGCATCAAACTTGTCCGATGGAGTTAAGGAAAGTCTTCTGTCTATTCTCAATCTCAGACGTGCGGTTCTATCGGTTTCGAAGTCAGAGTTTGATGAGTTGAAAGAAGTTTACATTGCGTTTTTAAAGAATGATCCGGAGGTAAGTGGCGTCATGAAAGACCCACGAACGGGTGAATATATTCCGGACTATCCTAATATGCTAAGAGTCTATAGACGTCGGACACATCATCCTGATGGCACAGTAGACGACGTGGTTACAGGTATCAGTAGGAGTGCAGACACCCCAGAGAATCTGGCGGCATTAAAAGCGTATGAAACAGCGTTAGAAAAGACATCTTCTTTGGAAACTCAACCTGCACCTCCAGAGATTGAAGGATTACGTTTCTCTATTGAATACGAAGACGTGTATCTAAATCCAGAGGAAGCGGGTATAACTGATAAAACAGAGCAACCGGTGGAGGCGGTTCCTGCTCCTCCTACTTTATCTGACGCGCCTACAGCCAAGGAGGAAGAACCAGAAGAGGAAGAAGTCTGGACAGAAATCGCCGACGATGTTTTTTCGTTGCAGGAATCATTGAGAGACGTTCACGACCTACAAATGCAGCGTGAGATCACTATTTTTCTTCAGGAGGCTCTTGGTGTGCCATTTGACCAGTTTTTAGAAATGAGCGATGCGGATATTGAAGACGAACTGAGAAGAATATTTGCCTCCACAGATGCGGATATTGAAGCAACATTACAAGATATGTTTGGAGTTCAACAATCTTCGTTGTCAGACATAACAAAGTTTGAAAGTAACTTAAAAAAGGATCTTCGTAATAGATTTTCATCTATGCGTATCAACCGGGCAATTGCTACCATCAACCAATTAGGACCTAAGGAGGGACTCCAACGACTTAAAGAAGTCGATCCAGAAATATCCAAGAAAGTAGAAGACTATTTACAAATACAAAAAGAGGAAAACTAATGGTCAAAATGACTTGATGTTCAATGACATATAAATTAGTAGGTCGGATAGAGGAACAGAAACCCGACATGTGATGATTATAACGCCTTCGTCGGCTGCTAAGATATAAACACTTTCATGATCAAGCAAGTGTGTGCGAAAAAACGTCCAGCACAATGTTGTCCAAGGAAGAACAGCGTTGAAAAAGCGTTGTATTGTGCGGTAGCTACCTCCTTTATGAATCCGTATCCATTTCATAAAAAATAGAATCAATACCGCAAAATTATGCCAATTATCAGAAAATATGTTTGACATTCGCTTTAATTATGTAGTATAATACTAATTGCGGATAATTACATATTCTTGGGGATTAACTTTAAAATGGGAATTCAACAGATAAATTTGTTAATCAGAAATAAGTACACCAAAGACCTATCTTATGATCACGGTTTTTGTGTGCGTAATACTTCTGAGGGGGATTATAACTTTAGGTTAATCACCCCCCCCTCCCCGCTTCACATTCGTTAATAATTCACTTCGTAAGTTCTTATTGGCAGGATTTAGAAAACTGTTATATCTTTGTGCTCGCGGGCTTTGTTCTGACAAAGCGTCTTTTCGCGGGCTTTTGTTGTTACATTGGGAACTCACAAGACTTGTTGCTGCTTGCACAGTGTGTGCCAGCATCTTCCTTAGTTTTGCTTGAACTTCCAAATTTGATGGAGTGTTAGATGGACAGGCAGTATATAAAAATTCTTACATGTCTTTTCATATTGCTACTCTTACTCTGTTTAGTGAATTCGGTGACTGCATTGACGATTCTCTATTCAGGTGAGGAAAACGGGCAACTCGGTTTACACGGGTGTGGCAGTGAACAAGTCGGCGGATTAGCACATAGGCACACACTTTTATTAGATCTCCGCACCGACCTTGACGCTGTGTTAAACCTGCATACCGGAAATCTCATTGATGCAACCGATGTAATTTTAGATGTCCAGGCAGAGTGGATCTATCAGATCGGACTATCTGCATTAGATGCGATGGGTGTAGATGTCTTATGTCTCGGTCCCCAAGAGTTATCTTTCAGTTCAGAAACGCTTGCTGCATTTCACGCTAACCATCCAAATATTGCTTTTACGTGTGCCAACGCAAAACAAGGTGTAATTCCTCCATATCTGATTCATAAAGCGTCTTCAATAAATGTAGCAGTTGTCGGCTTAATATCTGAAACATACACACAAGAACCCTATAAGCTTGAACTGACACGACCGCATACTGCTTTAGCGGAATTGAAAGCGGAACTTGTTAGCAAAAGCGATCTTGTGGTCGTTGTGTATCACGCTACCCAAGATAAGGCACAGACTTTAGCCGATGCAGTGCCGTGGATAGACGTTCTGATTGTGGCAAACAGTGAACAACCTGAAACTCTGCGTTCCGAACGTCTGCATTATGATAAGGGGACAGCGATTGTGGCAAACGCAACAGAAGGTGCTGCTGTCGGTACGTTAACAGTAGAGATTGACAAAGATGGTGATGTACACACAATTGAAAACCGATACCATAACGTCTCTGAAGAAATAACACCGAACGCGAATATCTCACATCTATTAGAGGCTTATGTGACGTTGACATCAACATCGGAATCCTTTGATACGGCAGAACATCAAGAGTCTGACAATGCAACACATATTGTCTATTTCCACAAACACGGCTGCCAAAAGTGTGCGCGGGCTGTGAAAGTCCTCAAAAGATTAAA
>CAZURU010000586.1:0-3254 GCA_964623585.1 uncultured bacterium | reverse complement strand
ACAAAGCTTCGAGTGCTGGATCTTCAACGGCGTGGGGGAGTTGGTTATCAGCAGCGAACCCCGTGCTGAGAGACGTTCATGAATATATCCTCGTTTTCTCAAAGGATTCCTTTTCTCGGCAACGGAACGGTAAAGAAAATTCAATCTGCAAAGAGGATTTCTTAGCGTGGACAAAAAGCGTTTGGACTTTTCCGTCTGTTTCCGCCAAACGTATTGGACACCCTGCTCCCTTTCCTGAGGAACTCCCGCATCGGTTAATCCAACTCTATACCTTCGTAGGTGATGTCGTCCTGGATCCGTTTTGTGGAAGCGGCACAACGTGCCTGAGTGCCTTGAAATCAGGGAGGCACTATATTGGGTACGACATTGAGGAGAAATACATTGCGTTGGCAAAGGATCGGATCCAGCAATATGCCGATCAGCTACATTTACCAGTTTTTTAACGATGGAGCATTAGGGGCAGGCTGGTAAGCGGTGTATCGTTTCCCATCATGCGCTGCACACGATGCCACAGAACAGCAGTTTGCATGCTCACAGAGCAAGAAAATGCCCGCCTTATTTCAGACGGGCTGGTGTCTGGTTGTGACCTCACCCTTGATTTAAGAGAAAAATGGCTACTCGTAAAGAGACTCAAATCTAAAATCAATCTCCTCTGGAAAATAAGGCGTTGGCGGAACAATGTGCCATGGGTGATTAAGTTCCCCTATGCGTTCAGAAGTATCAAATGTAAAGTTCATAAGGCAGAATGTGTATCCGTGAGTATCATCTTTAATCTTGGCTATATCTGCCTTACCTACAAGAACCCACATAAACCATCCCCACGAAGATTGGCGAGTTTTGGGAACCCGAACTTTATCTATACGCACTTGGACAAAATCATAAATGTCTATATCTTCAAGTATACCTTGACCCCCTGCAAGATAAAATTCATCTGTCCCAGATCCATGGAGCACATGGCTGACATCCTGTGGCAAGTCATGAAACCTCAAGAAACCTCCGCCTTTTATACCTTCCAAAGCGTATATCCTTCTATCACCTTCATGACTATCACGATATATCTTTCCATCATAGATAACAGCGTATTGGTCTGGTGCTGGGATAAGTTCTCCTGTGTCTGGAGATTTGTGTTGCAACGGTCCCTCAAAATGAGGATTAATATACTTGGCAGTTACGTCTGGTAAACGGGGTCTACCATAGCGGAAAGCAAAATATCTGCCATGAAATTGACCGAGACGATCGTCTCTGAAAGATGTAAAACCCTTGAAAGGATTTTGATTGTCAGGGGCGCGCACGTTGTAGTTTTCACTAACTCCAAACACATGTAAATCCCAGAGTTTGACGCTGCCACCAGTAGGATTGTCATGCCATATAAAAAGCGTGCCTCTTGGTATCACAACTGGAGCAATAACTATCTTGTCCCATTGTCTAAATTCATTCTCTGGAATATCTGGCGGCTCTAAAACTATATCAACGGTATCTATAAACATAGAAGGGAATTTATTTATAGGCTCTTGAGGTTCACATGTTATTTCGCTGATTATTGCGTCATCTTCTTCAATTTCTGTAATGTTCGCCTCATCAAAACAGCCTGCAATAAACGCGAAAAACGCTATGTGTAGTAAAACAAAGAACTTTTTCATGACCGCTCTACCTCCTTAAAACGTCAAGCATGCCTATTCTTGATGTTTTACAACAAAATGCCTTCATAGACACCCAATCTTAAGACCTCTAGTAACTTTATTTTCACTCTCGATCCTTCAGTTATAGGTTCTCCTTTAAAAACTATGAAATCTCTCATAAAATTCCCGTCGTCTATAAGTTCCTCATGCGGTAGACGCATTACAGGCTTATTTCTAAAATGAACGACGATACCTACAACTTCTAACCCCTCCACGTAATGTTCTACAGCGATATAACCCTTGATAAGTTTTCTAACACCGTTTACGTCTTCTGTATAATCAAGAAAATTACTCCCCCAGTAAATATCTCCCTCTATTTCTATAGGTTGAAACTCTCCTCCCACTGCTACTTCTTGAACCATAATCTCTGTCTCTGGACACGGTTCTGGCTGCGTAATAATATTGTTTTGACCGCAAGATATGATAAGTAGTGCAAGTATAGGAACAGAAAACTTTTTCACGGTCGTTTTCCTTGAAATTAAAAGATCAAAAATTTTTGGGCAACTATGGAAGTCTCCATGTTTAATTTCGTTATAGATACATCTCATTTCACTGTGTTTCTTCTGCGTTTTGATCGTCGAATTCACAGTCTGTGATGTCCACATAACTTTCATTTTTTTTCAAGGCACCCTTAATCTTCTCATACGCAGCCTTTGCCCACCTTTTATGGTCAAATTTCGCAATAATCACTGTTTTGTCTGTGCGAAAATCCTTTGCAACTAAATTGTGGGATTCAGGAAAATTATCATACGGCATCATGGGGCCGCGAGTTTCAATCTTGATGTGGCATCCACTGACATCAATTAAACCCTCATTAGTTTCAACTATAAATCTACTCTCAACTTTAGACATTATTTGCTCTCCTTAATTTCTTATAGATATGAGTATTCGTCGTAGCACTATTGATGAGAACAGCACTACAATCCAGTTGTCGGGCGGCGGAAATTATTTCTGCTCCACTCACCTTTTTAGTCAGGTTCTTAAACCTATTATGTGTCAATTGGACTTTGCTCTGATCTCATCGAAAATCGGTAATCTGCCCAAGGGCAGAAATAGCAGGAATCTATTATGAAGAAGCCAAGATTGCGTATATTTTCCCTGACTCCGTTCCAAAGGTTATCACTGAATCCGATCGTTCCGTTTCAACGGGTACACCGTTACATGTCACCGAAACGGTTGCTGCTGTTCGGACAGTGCAATTCCGTCCGAGCGTGGAATGAAGGCGCGCTTCGGTGAGTTGTCCATTTTCCCACGCCATCTCCACCTCAAATCCGCCGCGGGCACGCAATCCCCGGACGCTTCCAGTGCCCCACGCCTTTGGAAGTGCAGGCAATAGATGAATTTCACCCGCATGGCTCTGTAATAACATCTCGGCGATGCCAGAGGTTCCGCCGAAATTACCGTCAATCTGGAAAGGTGGATGTGTATCAAAGAGGTTCGTCAAGGTACACTTTGCCAGGAGTGCTTGGAGATGGATGTATGCCTCCTCAGCATCCTCAAGTCGTGCCCAGAAATTGACGAGCCATGCGCGGCTCCAACCGGTATGTCCACCACCGTGTGCCAACCGATATTCTA
>CAZURU010000585.1:0-3261 GCA_964623585.1 uncultured bacterium | reverse complement strand
GTTATGATATACTAATCTTACTCGCTTTGGATTGACTTTACATACTTTCTGATGTTTGGATATATATGAAATTATTGGTCACTGGTGGTGCTGGCTTTATCGGCGCAAACTTCATTCGGTACTGGCTCAAGACGTTTCCGCAAGATTCTGTGATTAACCTTGACCTGCTAACGTATGCTGGAAGCATTCTTAATCTTACGGATATAGCCGCACTCTATTCAGATCGGTATGTGTTTGCACGTGGAGATATTCTTGACGATTATTTCGTTGGAAAGGTTCTAAGGACTCATAAACCGGATGTGATTGTCAATTTTGCGGCGGAATCGCATAACAGTCGTGCGATTTTACATCCACGTAAGTTCTTTGATACAAACGTAATGGGTACACAGGTGCTGTTGGACGCAGCGCGTGCGTATGGACCGGCTCGTTTTCATCATGTCTCGACCTGTGAAGTCTACGGTGAACTCTCTTTAGAGTCATCAGATGCTTTTACTGAAACGTCGCCGTACCGTCCGCAGTCTCCTTACAACGCCTCAAAAGCGGCTGCCGACCATCTCGTCAATTCCTATTATCATAGTTATGGACAACAGATCACTATATCAAACAGCTCAAATAACTACGGTCCTTATCAACACCCCGAGAAGCTGGTTCCGCTGTTTACAACAAACGCTATCCAAGATTTGCCTTTGACGCTTTATCGTAGCAGCCATAACCGTAGAGAATGGCTTCATGTTGATGACCACTGCTCCGCTATTGCACGTGTTATAAGAGACGGTAAAATTGGAGAGACATATAATATTGGAAGTGGTGTTGAGAAAAGTATTGAAGAGATTACCGACTTTATCCTAAATATTCTTGACAAACCGCAAAGCCTAAAAACTTATGTACCTGACAGACCGGGACACGATTGTCGTTATCTATTGAATTCAGAAAAGATACACAGTGAACTTGGTTGGAAACCGACAATTCCTTTTGAGCAAGGTTTGAGAGAGACTATTGAGTGGTACGTTGAAAATCGTAGTTGGTGGGAGATAATTCGGGGTAGGCCGGAATCAGACACTGTTCAAGAAGATAGATGGACCGACCTTGAACGTTAATATATCTATTATATCATCGGGCACCATGCCATCACTGTTCCAAAGCTTGCGAACATGCTGTCCTCGCCACTTGTTAATATACGTGAACCTTGCACAACAATCCGCGCATGTCTACTTGTGATTTTATAACTGACAGGTGCATCTTTTGCAATCAGTGGGTTACCATCACTGTCTTTGAGTTTATCCAACCGATAATGTACCGATCTTTGCGCGGGAACATTGAATTCACACGAAACGTTTTCTATATCGGTATCTTCATATAGCACCTCTAAGAGACATACCGTATCTTTATCTGCTGTATTAGAGATACAGATAGATTCGTGAGAAAAATAACCGCCGCCATGCTGTTCCCATTCCTGTTCAGTTGCAGAAAGTGATGCCATATAGCCATCGGGAATTATCCAGACATAAGCACCATCACCTTCTGAAGTGTATGCCCCTGAAATGTATGATTCTACTGCGTTCCCTACGGTTTCAGGCTCATCCTGTATCTCATCAAGGTTCACAACAAGAAATCGTGAAAAAAGTTGAACTCCTTCTGTTGGATTGTGTTCTTTAAGTTGTCCTGTAACGTTCAGGCATATTCTGTTTTCATCTAACATCTCAATATGACTTACGTTTTGTGATGCTAACCAATCTCCGAATGCATCATTGAGAAGTCGTGTTAATGTGTTAGTGTCTGAAATTCCGGTGAGTTTATATTCTCGTATTGTCGCGAATACTATACCAAATGTCATATATTTCTCCATTATTTGTAAAAGTGTTTACACCATCCATTTTCCATCTATTCCAAGCAGAGAGATTAACACCTGCAGGAGCACTGTTTCTTCATCAGGACCGACAAACTGTCGGTGTGTATCAATATAGGTGTTGTAATCATCAGCCCACTCGCGAAAGTAGGTATTATATTCCCATCCGTTAGTTGTATTGCACAGCTGTGAACGGTCAGGATATGGAAGTTTCTGTTTCAATATTCTGAGGAGTTCGTCAGCAGTGGGTGCCCATACGTTTTTTGTATTTTCTTTTGCGGGTTGTAGTGCCTGAATTGCTGGGTGTTGACACAATAGAAGATAAGTGTGTTTATCTACTGTTTTCATAGGGTGGGATTATGTTAATGGTAGTGTTTTATGTAACAATCCATTCCTGTATGTGTTCAGCGATAGCGTCAATATCTGTTATGGAACCATCAGCTATCTTAAGACCGAGTTCAATTATAGATTCAACAATGTTGTCTTTAAGGGAGCATTCATTTAATCTCAGGAATAGGATCGCGCTATGCATTCCAATGCGCTTATTTCCATCTAAGAATATATGTCCTGAGATTATATGGTGCGCGTATACTGCTGCCTTTTGGAATAGGGTTGGGTATAGATCAATACCACCGAATGTGGCTGCAACTGCTTCAACCAAATACTGTAGTTGACCTTCCTTAAGAATCTCGTAGTTTCCAACGTGGTCATCAGCAACTACTAGAATGTCCTCAATTGTCAGATAAGTTATGTGTTGCCTAAGATTTTCCATGCGTGTTCGTATTTTTCTCGAATTTCGTCTGAGACAACGATTGTCGTCATTTTCATTTTTCTTGCAGTTTCAAGATCTGATCTGGCTTTTTCCCATTCTCCAAGCCGTAACCATGAACCTCCACGATAGTAATATGCATCAGCATAATCAGGTTTGAGTTCTATCGCTTTAGTATAATCTTCAATAGCAAGGTCTACTTTACCTTTCTTGCTATTCTCTAATCCGACATTAAGGTATTTTTCAGCAAGTTCTTGATTCCGGTCTATCATCATATTTTACCTCTGCTAAGTACGAAATACTTGTAATTTATATTACCATATAAAATGAAAAGACTCAACAGAAAACAGCTCATCTACATCTTTCTAATCATCAGTTTCATCAGCTTGGGATCTGTAATCCCATAAGAGAATGGTGCCGTCGTCACTTCCACTTGCAAGTGTTTTTCCATTCGGACTGAACACTACGCTTACGACATTTCCTGTATGTCCTTTGAGTATTCTCTTTTCTTCGCCAGTATCAACATCCCACAGACGAATAGTGTAGTCTCTATTCAACACAGCAGTGGTGAGCTCCCCACTTCCACTTGCGAGTGTTTTCCCATCCGGACTGAAGGTTACACTTGTGACAGTCTCTGCAGGTGTAT
>CAZURU010000584.1:0-3263 GCA_964623585.1 uncultured bacterium | reverse complement strand
CGGGTTGACCGAACGCTTTCTTAAAAGCGGTGTCGTATCGTAAGGGAACAACTTGCGCCATCTTGCACTCCTTTTCAGTATTAATATCCTATGAGAATAATACCTTTTAGCGGCAGCACCAGTCGGCTGCTGATGTATAGCGTCTCCAAAAACGTATAAACTTTCTGGAAATCGTCGCCACCCCTGTAATCATTTCTAACAGCTAAGATTAAAAATTCAACGCCATGCATCATAGATGCTTGAAAAATATCTTTCAAAAACGCAAAATTGGCAGTTGCTCTACCTGCTTCAACTTCAAGGACTATTTTCCCATCATTGCTTATACCATCGGCATTGAAAGATTGATCAACGGTATTATTCAAACCAAAGAGAACAGGCACCGGAATTTTTTGTCCCTTCGCTTTTCCAGTTTCGACTATGAATCCGATTTGTTCAAGTTCAGGTCTTAATATGTCCAAAACTTCGTCACTTTTCAGTTCGTTTTCGGGAGATTTTATCTGGTCGTATGTCCGCTCAAAGCATTCAATAACGCGTTGAATTTGCTCAGTTATTCCTACTGACCTTGGAAAGAGTTGATATTTTAGCATCTTGATGGTTATCTTAGATCCCGTAGGAACGTTTTTCGAGGTATCAATAAGCTTCTTGCCCGGAATATGCAGAGCTTATACGGATACCAGCCACAGGCGAATTGTCCTCTCATAATTACCAACCTCTTTTAAGCAACACGCGTTAAAAGAGACTGGAGGGTTGTACTCAGTTTCAGTCTTCCTCTAAGAATTCGGTGCAGATAGTTGGAAACTGGTTAAGTAATTCTTTGGTGTTAATCGCTAGCTTTTCGACAACACTTTGTATTGCTGAAGAGTCCTTGTAACGGTGTATATGCCTTAATGAGGTGGCGATGTTATTGCGTGCTTCGTCGATTAATTGAATGAGTTCTTCGTCACCGTAAGCTAGTTGCCAAGCAACATCAAAACGTGCGCGCTTATTATTTTCGAGGTATTGAACGGCCTGGGGGTTTTCAAGAAGCCTACCGAAATCGGCAATATTTCGTAAATCCATCAAAAGTGATGGCTGTTGCGGACTTCCAGATAACCAGCGCGCGAAATGCGCGAGGGCATCTAAACGGTTTTTGGGAACCGGTATTCTTGCGTCGCTCGGATCGGCAAAAATGTCGAGACCAAGATACTTCTGCACCCCTAACGTTTGAAGCGAAAAGAATAGGGTACTAAAGCGCAATCCAACGTTTTTAACAGAAAAATTCCCGAAACAGTCTGCTATTTGTAAAAGGAGGCGATAGGAGATATAATAGTATTGAACAGTGGAAGTGCTGATCCCAATTGTCCGCGTCACCTCTTCATAACTCATGCCTTTTTCATCAATCAATTTAGCAATATATTCTGCTTTCTGTTCAGGGAACCATCCCTTTATACCTGTAGTCCTATGATGAAAACCGAGGAATGCCTCAACTTCCTGACGCGAATTGATCTGTACGTACGGAATCTTATCAAAGAGTTCTGCCGGAACTTCTCTCTTTTCGACGAGTGAATTCCATTTTTTTGAAACTTGTTCTCCGCTGATTGCCCGATGAAGATAGATCAGAGCCGCGAGTCGTCGATTCCCATCTATGACAACAAGACAGTGCTGTCCTTCTAATTCTTCCTCCACAACCAATAGTGCCTCATGTTGCCAAAAACCATTTTCCAGATAAGATTCAGCCAACTCATCAAGATCCCAATTGATCATCATATCAAGAATCGCCTCTTGAGAAAGATTCACATTCGTCTGATGACGGCCGAGTCGCGGATTTTTCGGATTGAGATAAAGTTCGTCAAGTTTCGCGTATTGAAGTTCTCTGTTTATATTCATATTTCACCTTAGTCTATCGCTTCTATGTTTGCAAGGCGTGTTCTTTGTAAAGGAAAATTTACCTAAAACCCGACACAACGGAGGCAAGTAAACACACCTTACAAAGAGGTTACGAGTAACTCATATATCTTAAAATTTTCGTTGGCTACAGAGAGCCGTTCTTGTAGATGGGTCAGTGCCAGCTTACCGATAGCATTCGGTGGACAGGACACGCGCAAGGATGCACGTGATGCTATTCCTGTCCAACTGACACTTTAATTGGACCACATTCTTGAAAAAATGTCAAATCTTTTCTTTCACTTTATTTTAAATAACTAAGCTTTGGACAATTTTAAAAAAATCTCGCGCGATAGCGTATTCATAAGATTTGCCCTACAAATGCCGCCCCGCTGGGGCTTAGACTTAGGAGGATATGGTTTCTACACAAATGCCGCCCCGCTGGGGCTTTGCTTCTTTCTACTTGAAATCCTTTTTTCTATGAGTTACCATTCTGTGTAAAGTTTGAAAAAAAATAGAGAACGCTTTGAAAACGCGACACACACGCAACACCAATTGTCCAAACTTTAGTTTAAATAAACACCCGCTACAGAAATATGGACTAAACCTAATCAACATCATTGATTTGAGATAGTCATGTCTTTTAGAATTCCTCGGTAGCAATAAGAGCAGCATCAGGAATCTTCCGAATATTTATTGTGACTTTTTCGCGCCTTGGACTACCGTCAGCGTTTCTAAAACCTTTTTGGAATGAACCGCCACATTGACTCAGTGTTTCAGTATCAAAACAAACAAAGTGGATTTCCGATAAGATAAACTCTGTTTTACGCTTTCTCGACATTGCCCCTCTGTTTATCCTGTTCACTTCATATTTGCTGATTCCTTCTTTCAGTTCATCATGCCATCTTTTAAAGGTTCTTTCTTCATCGTTGTACTCTACTTCACCGATTGCAAGAATCACTCCGTAGTGACCGTAATCGCCTATCGTATTTGCTATCGCTTCAGCATCATTTGTAATAACCGTGTGGTTTGTTGTGTTAGCGGCATGTGCCTTAAAGTCCCACGAGATTTGATGAAATGCATCAAACTCTGTATTGCCATATTTCTTCCCAGGCATATCAATTATGCTATCAAAATGTTTTTCACACAAAAACTCGAAGTAAAACCCCATCCACTCCATCTGTCGCCATTGTCTGGAGCCAGCGTTTTTCATTTCAAGAATGGCCTTTCTACCATCCCAAACTTTGGGTATACATCGCGAGGCGTTTTTCAGTTTTGCAACTGTGTCAATTATCTTTTGCTTTAACATGGTGAAATTATATCTCCGTTTCAAACAAATCCAAGGCAGGTTTTTCTTCTGTTTTCTGAATTAGATAGTTCCCCGATTCAAGTCGGTCAAG
>CAZURU010000583.1:0-3265 GCA_964623585.1 uncultured bacterium | reverse complement strand
AATCAAGGCGTGTCAGGCCCCCTGAAATCATAAATCTTTTTCCGAACTCACGTTAACATACATTTTTGTTATTTAGAAACAAGAGGTGAATGAAATCATGAGCATTGAATCAGACCGGGAGCGGTTAGCACAAAAACATAATCTGGAAGAGATGCGACGTGAACTACGACTAAACGATATGATCACCGTATTTCAAATAGATAGAGATAATCTGTATCATGAACGCCTCATTTATTCTGCTCTGATTCCGGATAATCAGATTGAGGAGGCACTTTCCGATTCAGATTGGGACTTGAACATTGGTGATGGTATTCCGTGCGAAGTTTCAAGTGAGACTAAATACCTGCGCTACGGTGTTGAAAACGGGGTTGAGCCGTTAGTTATTCACGTCGGAGGCTATCATCCTCTTGACTCTTGGGTGGAAATCTCTGAGGAGTTTCGCCTTTTCCATTACCTATATCATCGTGATGGAAAAACGGATAAATACTTCAGAATTGATGAAGGCAAGGAAGAAGTTCTCGTTGCCACTGTCGAACCAAACCATGTCCAGATCAGACTCAGGGAAATTCTCCAGTGGTTGCTACTTAAAGATATGTCTCTCTCAATTCAATTTCGTTGTTCGGAACGCTCAGAACACTCCATAGACAAGCTGGGATTAGACCTTCGGGGCATAGGGAGAGAAGCTTGGGAAATCCTTCACCGAGATGAACTTACCTGTTGGCGGCATAATTACGGAGATCTTCGCGGTATGGGTATCGGTGATTATCAAACAGATAGTAGACTGGACGTAAAACGTATCATCAAACCTGTACCAATTTCTCAAGAAAGACGGTATGTTGAATTCATCGTCAATGCCCATGGGGACGAGTATACCTGCGATCCAGATAAATTAGGTGAATATCCTGGTGAAAATTCAGATTTAGCATGGAAACTCACTCGTGTATATTTCCGCAAACAGGTGCTAGACAAATACTATAATGAACCCAGTAAATACACTGTTGAGGATTCAATAGTGCGTTGTTCTCTATGGGGCAGCATCAAAATCGACAACCATCACCCTGACAAAGTTTGTGTATTCTTAGACGAGCTTGGAAAACATCTGCCTTACACGGAACAATTACATTGGCGAGCAAATAACATCCCACCAGAAGGTGGTATGAGTGAAACCTTTTATAGGCGTATGGTTCTGGGAGAATGGACGAATTCAGATCAGCCAGATATCTTGTTCAAACAAAGTTATGAACAGTTGCAGAAGGCATGTGAAGAACATCTTGGGTGGCAGTTATTGAAATCCTTGGGTTCTGGAGATGAATACCGCTTCCAACGCTTGAGAATTCCGGTTAATGACGAGCAGTGTCATTTTGATGATTTAGTTCAGGATCTCCAAACGATATTAATCGAATCTATAGACGTAAAAGGATTAAAAGAACTTTTACCTGAAGCAGAGAGGATGAATCTTAAAGGTAAGCGGAGCATTGAGATTCTTGCGGCAGTCCTTAGTTTCCATTCAATTGAAGATGCCGATCATCGGATTGCTTTTTTACAAAAACTTCAAACGTTACGATCCAAGGGCAGTGGCCATCGAAAAGGTAGCGACTATCAAAGGATTGCTAACTATTTTGGTGTTGACAATCTGGGACAGCGGGAAGCGTTCGCCGAAATTCTTAAGCAGGCTTTGGACATTATTAATTTTCTCATTTCTGTGGTGCGGGGTGGTAAACTCAGTGAAAGAAATGATGATAATAGTTCGATTGTTTGATAGGATTAACCATCTTCAGTAAGCGTGATTATTTGCTCTGCACCATCGGAGAATAAGCCACGAAACCGTTCCATGGATTTCTTGGTGGTTGCAAGTATCACACCCGCTTGACCAATCTGATCGTCTGTCAAATCAAAAACCGGGGCTTTATGTTTCTGTGAAAGAGCAATCAGACTATTGAAGTCCGATACCTGGAGAAGTGGTTGACTTATGATTGTGTCGTTTACGAAATCTGGGTGAACAAAATTAAATTGAGTCTGCTGTGATTCAATCGCCCGCGTCTTTATATACAGTTCATCCGGAAGAAGCATATTATTTTCCCGTAACACAGGTATGAGTTTTTCCTGAACGCCTATTTTTATTTCCTCAATCCATCCTTCGAAGGCTTTAGCAGGTCCCCCTTCCCTAACTCTATAATTCTGAAGTATGGTTCCAAGAAATTTAGGATGCTTATCGGGAAAAGGATAAATAGCCTCTTGTAGAAGTGTTGACTTTTTGGCTTGCTTTGCCCACATAGACCATTGCGGTAAAATTGAGGCGAGACTCTCTGTCGCCATTGCTGAGAAGTAGTCAGGGAACATTGGCACGATGAAATAGTCACTCGTCATCAGTAAATTTTGATTGATCGGCCCTAAACTTGGGCTCATATCTACCAAAACGAAATCTGCGTTGTACTTGTCAGCGGTCTTGGCAAAGAGGTAATGCAAAGCTCCCGGCAAATTCTGGAGCGTTACTAGTGAACCGGACAGTGCTTGTGCGACTCCCAGGGTTACCTCGTACTCGGCGAGTCCGATGTGTCCTGGTAACAAGTGCAGTAGCAAAGGCTTGTCCATACGTCCACGGATAGATTCACAGTTCACTGGTTCGATAAGGGCAGGACGAGATTCAAAAGCAGGCGCGAGCCCTTCGCGGATATTCGTCACACCATCAGACTCGTACATCGAGTCAAAGCGTTTAGCATCCTTGAATCCAAGCACCATACCGGTGAGATTACACTGCGGGTCACAGTCAACAATAATCACATTCTTTCCTTTCTCTGCCAACATCCAACCGAGATTGAAGGTCATTGTTGTCTTACCCACCCCGCCTTTGTGGTTAAAAAGTGCAATCTGCTTAGCCATGTCATGCTCCCTATTTATCCATTGCTGCCCTGTTATACATTCTACGATAAGGGGTGATGTAAACACACGCTTTTTTCAGCAGTGCTACCCAAATAAGTTAGTTGTTATACGTAATCTATTATACCCGATAATTCTCCAATCTTCAAACAAAAACCCTCAGATGAATGGGTGGGTGTGTAAAGTTTTTGGCATTAAGCGATGTAGGAGGAGTGTCCTAATCTCGATTTTTTCTCATCCTGAAAATCCTTGAATCCTGTAAATCCTGATTCAGACAATTAACACTCACACATCCCTCCAAACGCAACCCAATATAAACGTAATAAAGGGGAACAACCCAACCGGTGGCTCCCCTTACGTCTACAAAAATCAAATTGTGAAAAATAAT
>CAZURU010000582.1:0-3276 GCA_964623585.1 uncultured bacterium | reverse complement strand
TGCACGTGATGAAAGCGCAGAGTTTGATACTAGATGGATGCCTAGGCGTAACCGATAATCATCATCTCACCTTACTGAGTGCAACAACAACAGTTTAAACTGGAGGCCCGATATTACAAAAATGCTTGTGGTGTTAAACCAGAAGATGATCATTCCTCTGTGTTGGGTATTTTGTTTAGTATCCAGTTCAGCCAACTGATTAATGAGATTACCTTGAGGCTGTTCTGCTCCGTACCATAGCTGACTGTCTCTCCATGTAAGATTTGGTGGCGATTGAGTTCATTAAATGTCGCCTCCCTACTAGATCTAGAAATCCACAATGGTAGAGGTATTTCAAGCAATTGGAACAGATGATCATATAAATGCTCTTGAGCTTTAGAAAACTGATCTTTGACAGTATTTTTTCTATCGCCCTGGATAAAAATGCTACTTGAAAATTTGTCCCACCACATACCATCAGCTTGGATAAGCAATACTGGTATTGATAGATTATATTGCTCGTCTCGGTGTGCCTGGAATGCATCATATAGTATGAATTTTCTATTTGGGTATGACGCTTCAACCTCTGTCTGTATTGAATCTGCCCGTTCCCGAAAATACTGAGTAATAACTTCAACAACATCTTCTTTATTTCCACTGTCAAGAGCTTCCACAACTTTCATCGGAGTACTCCACGGCATATGTGGGTCGAGATACCAACCTAAATTCGCAAATCTTTCTATCGCATCTTTTTGTTCTTTATCCCACTTTGATAGATTTTTCGACCACTCTTTTATCCAACTATCAAATTGCTCAAAAAATAGTTTATTTCTAACAATCGCTTGTTCTATCAATCTGTCTCTTTCTAATTTCTGATTCTGAAATATTTGATGTAATTGACGAGTCTGGGCTTGTAACTGACTGGCGGCTAATGCTTGTTTTGTAAGTTTATTAACAGCATTGTTTACTTGACTTGCTTGTTGCTGTAACGCTCTAGTTAGGTCTTTAGTAACTTGTTGTTGGTCCTGGATTGCATCTGCAATCGACCGGGATAGTTGTGAATCCGAATTTGCCATGGCTATTTTGTCACTTTGTTGAACGTGTATAGCTGGGAATACGAGAAATTAATCAGAAATCTATTGCTTAACAATCAAAAGCAGGCAACTTTAGTGTGTCCTGAACCGCCCCGGGAATTCTAGAGACCTGTTAGTGTGAGTCATGCCGCTTTGCATGACCGGGTTACGTATAAACTTAGACGTGTTAATTATCTGGTGGCGAAATTCCCACCAGACGATATGCATTACGCTTCATAGCGAACGTGTCTGATGGATATGAAGTGATTTCAACTTGAAACTTCCGACGCTCGTCCAGGTGGAGTGCGTTGACTTTTTTTCTAAGGGAGTGGCGATAACGAGCGTTGATTTTGTCGCCATTATCGACCTCGATTTGTACACGCCTGCGAGTAAGCGTACCGACTACGCCGACGACAGTGACATCTGTAGTTATTGGATCTCCCATATCTTCCAACAACGCCCGTATTCTAGTGATCTCGTTTAGTCTACCGTCCCAGTGGTACACGTTGTTTGGTGCCCTCCATGAAAACTCAGCAGCCATGTTCTCAGTTTCAAATGCCTTCATGAGATGAACGACCGCCTTTGTAGCCTTGTTGCCAATACCATTAACTACATCGGCGAGCCGATCGTTAGGGGCGGACAATACATCAAAGAAATTACGGAGGCCGTTTTCTAGCGCGGACTCACCCGTTAGATCGGGGGCAATATTGCCTAATAACACAAGTTCGGTCGATCCTTCTCGAATGCCAGCCAATCTGAGATTTATCAGGCGACGGAACCCATCGTCGATACTCGTAGCATCACCGTTGACGTCCCACTCATGCCAAGCAGTTTGCTCCAACGCATTGTTCAGAAGAGGTGCTAGTCGGACCAGAACCCGCAATGGAATAGTTCCTGGTGAGAACTGCGGCGAATGAAGTCTAAGGCCGAATAGTTCATACGCCCGCTCCGACTTGGCGTCCGTAAGTTCCTTCTCAACTAGCTTTCTACGTTTGTCTGATGATGCGGCGAACACTTCTTCAACTAGCGGTCGTTCCGAGGACTCAACCGCTTTGCGATTGCGTTCATCAATGCGACGAATCACTTCGACTTCCTTTTCGATATCGGCAATCGATCGAAGACTCATTGTTTTATCCGTACAATACCTTTCATCGAACCGTATTCATCAGAAGAAAATTTCTCTTTCCAGTAGTTACGGTCCTCTAACGAATCAAACGGGCAGTGGTAGTAATCGCAATTCCATCGCTCGCGAACGTAAGTACGACCTTCATCGCTTGCAAGTGACTTCAGTTCTTCCAGCTGGTTATCTGGTATGTTTGCAATCACTTGTCTGTCTATAAAACAGACTATATCAACATCCATGGGAGCGGGGTCCTTTGTGGCGAAGGAGCCGTTAATCCAGACCTCATAAGACTCCAGCCCTAGCGAACGGAGATATCCGAGAAACAGCTTCAGCATGGATGCCAGGAATCGACGTCGTGGCGTATTCAAGTCACCGACAAAAACACTGTCTATGGCATTTTCGTCAATGTCAACGAAACCGTCACTGAACAGAGGTTGGTAAACCTGGTTATTTTCCAAGGCAAGCACCATAAAAATGCTGAGCACTGCGATTATAAACTAATTTCCATTTACAGGTTGGGGAAAAAAGCCCGCAATAAATCCTTGGCTTAAGTTAATTTGGGCACAAAAGGATATAGTATCCAATACAATTTCTGTGTAAATCGCCGGATATACATAATCAATCAGCCGGTCCTCAAACTCAATCGCTTGGTCGGATTATGCAGTTCAAAATTGAGAAGTCCGCGTCATATATCATTCCGACCAACAGCCCGCTTACGATAAACCTCATAACGCACCCCGGCCTTCCGGCAGGCAACCCTGATGCGGTACTCAAACCGGCCTTCCCGGCCATCCGTGTCATACATCACCACCGCCGGCCGCTTGCCGGTCACGTGACTGAAAAACAGCGCCTGCTGTACGCTGTCCAGGCTGCTGCGCTTATCCAGGCCGCCCTCGTACACCATCGTGCCGGTCTCACAATCCACTTCCACGTAACCGCGACCGCCGGCAGAGATGTACCCATGACGGGTTGCCGTCTGCCCGTTGACCAGGGTACAGAACCAGCGATTGTAATCCTCCTCTGATGCCGTCGTGCGTGGTGCCGAGGGGTTGCCCTGTGCAGGCTGGCCGGACCGTGTCCCCGCATGGCAATGCCGCGGCA
>CAZURU010000581.1:0-3276 GCA_964623585.1 uncultured bacterium | reverse complement strand
CACTCTATTTGTCTGAATCGCGCCAGTTATATAGTTGACGCGGAGGACTATTACTTTGATCGGCTACAAAGAAGCACAATCTGGAAGAATGTGCTACAAGTTGATAATAGACGAGGTTAGGAAACCTCGTCAGCGGCAGTGGAGAGGATTGATAATTGACGAAGTTAGGAAACCTCGTCAGCAGTGACAAAAACTTTACACACCCATCCGCTTTTCTATTTGACATGGATAGCAATTACACGTGACTCTAAACATTGCGACAAAACGATCATAGGTAATTGTTTTATCATTTTATCATTGTGTGTTTCTCTCCCGATGTTGTGAGTCGTATATAAGGAATTTTGTTATCTGATCAGCCGTTTTAGGTGTCAGCCCTGATCCTGCTTTTCGCATCATCTTTTGAACATATTTTTTCCATTCTTCTGGTGTAAAGTCAGAATTTATGGGTCTTGCGACTGTATGGCATTTACTGCATCTTCTTGTGAAGATGTTGTAAAGCGTTTGCATCTCCTGTGGGTAGTTAGAGACATCAATTTCGTTAGGTCCCTGATCTGCTGCATACGTTTTAGCAGGAGAACGAGGGACACGCATAGCGAAGAACATTGCTATGCCTACTAAAAGGATGACGCATATTACTGAGCTCCAAATAATTGTTTGTTGCAATTTCTATTGATCCTCTCCAGTAATCATTTAGTCGGAGACTTAATTTTAAAACCCATACGATGTGCCGCTTGAAATCCGATGCGTAAACTATAGATGACAGCATCGGGCCGTTTAGCAAGTGTTTGCATGGATGGGGATAAATCGTCGGTACCTATTTCGTAATCCCCTATTTCAATGTCAACAGATAAGAATTTACCGTTGTGAACTGGTTCAACTTTGTCCTGAACCTGCTTCTGATAGATCTCTTTACCACGAGCAACAACATCTTCGGGTTTATAATGGACGCGTGCCATAGTATTATTCCTTGATTGGCATATTCAAAAGTTCATTAGGATATCCATAGTAGTTTTCATAAATCGGTTAGATAACATCCTTGACCTTCTGGATAATAGCATTTGCGTTGATTCCGTGAAGTTCCAATAACTCATCGGGTTTGCCGGATCTCGGTATTCCTGTGACTGCGAGTTTGTGAACGTATATACCCTCAGTTGCAACGGCATCTAACACCGCATCTCCTAAACCGCCTTCTGGATAATGGTCTTCAACGGTGATGAGTGTGTTTTTCGTATCGGCTGCTGCGGTGCGTAAGGTTTTTGCGTCAATAGGTTTGATGCTATACACGTCAATGATTCGGATTGAGATTCCTTCGGTGGAGAGTGTTTGGTGTGCTTTCAATGCTTCGTGAAGTGTTATACCTGCAGCGACCACAGTTACTCTGTCTTGATCACTTTTCTTTATCACCTTACTTCCACCGATGGGAAAACTTTCATCTGCACCATAGAGTATTGCGGTTTTGGGTCGCGAAGTACGTAAGTAGACAATACCTTCGTGTGCGGCAGCTTCTGCGACAAGTCGTTCTGCAGATACGGCATCGCTTGGATATAGCACGACTGCCCCTGGAATTGCTCGGAACATTGCAAGGTCTTCTAATCCCATTTGTGAGGGGCCATCTTCACCGATTGAGACTCCGCAGTGTGAACCTGCATATTTTATATTCGCCTGTGAAATAGCCGACATCCGTATATGGTCGTAAGCGCGCGATAGGAAGGCAGCGAATGTGGATACAAAGGGTATCTTTCCCCGTTTTGATAACCCTATACCTGCTCCGACTAAATTCTGTTCTGCAATGAACATCTCAAAAAAGCGGTCTGGGTGACGTTTCATGAATTCTTCTGCATAGGTAGAGTTTTTTGTATCTCCATCTAAAGCAACGACATTAGGGTTTGCATCACCGAGTTTCGCGAGTCCAATTCCGTAACCGCCGCGTGTTGCGACTTCTTCGTCCGCTTTATATTCTGGTGGGACACACGCATTAAGAGTAGAGGCATGCTTTTTTGTCGGTTTTGGTGGTTCTATCTGCAAGGGTATGTCTGTATTGAGCGGACCGATTTCGTTTAAAGCCTTATCAAGTTCTTCACCTTTCGGAACGGCTTTTCCATGCCAGTTATCTTCATTCGAGAGAAATGAAACGCCTTGTCCTTTGAAGGTCTTTGCAACGATCATTGTCGGTGTATCGGTTGAGGCTTTTGCTTTATCAAGTGCAGGTAATATGTCATCATAATCATGTCCATCAATACCGATGGTCTGCCACCCGAATGCCTCAAAACGTTGACAGTATGTACCAATATCAAATGCGTACATCGTGCGTTGACTCTGTCCAAGTGCGTTGACATCTATAATACCGACAAGGTTATTCAGTTTATAATAGGATGCTAATGCAGCTGCTTCCCAGACACTTCCCTCAGCGATTTCACCGTCCCCAAGCAGGACATAGACACGATAATCGGATTTATCCAGAAATTTTCCATTGAGTGCCATCCCGAGTCCGAGTGATAGACCTTGACCGAGGGAACCGGTTGCGACTTCGGTCCAATCAAAACGTGGTGTAGGATGTCCTTCAAGTATGCTGTCAATCTGTCGTAGTGTCAGGAGATCGTCAGTTGGAATGATTCCCGCTTCAGCATAAGCAGCGTAAAGGAGCGGTGCTGCGTGTCCTTTTGATAAGATGAACCTGTCGTTATTTGGGTTTTGTGCGTTTTCACAGTCATAATGCATTGCATGAAAAAAGAGTGCAGACACAATATCTGCTGCCGATAGGCAAGTTGTGGGGTGTCCTGATCCTGCCTCCGACGTTGAAACGAGTGAATGAATTCGTAAGTTTGTTGCTTTCTGTTCAAGTAAGTTCTTCAAATTATCCACAAATTTGCGTATCCTTTCATTTTTAAGAATGTTTTGCTTTTAGAATTTCTAAGCGTCGTTTTGCTGATAAGGTTAGATAATGTTCTTTACATGTTCTTGCAAGGTATTCAAAGGTCTTAATCGCATTTGCGAAGTCTTGTGTTTTGACGTAAGATTCTGCCTGCCAATACAACGATTTTGCAAGTATTTCGTTGCCTGCTAACTGTTTAGTTCTCTTTCCTTTTTTTTCACTTTTTATGACTTCGTCGAATTTCTCTATCGCTGTTTCGTAGTTTTTCTCTTCATAGTACGCCATAACTGCTTCTGCATAAGCGAAGTTATCCTCTTCTCTCTGACTAAAACGGGGTACTGAAATCCGTTGTCTTAGGATTAAGGCGGAAACATCTTCTGTCGTTTCGTCTACATCATCATCAT
>CAZURU010000580.1:0-3282 GCA_964623585.1 uncultured bacterium | reverse complement strand
ACTTGCGCTTTGAAATGAAGTGTGAAATTAATCTATTATGATGCCCAATGCGGCATAAAATAAAAGGAGAATAACAATGTTTTTGAAAAAAGTTTTGAATCAACCGAATCTGGTAGGCACCGTGATGATAGCCCTTCTGATTGGTTCTGGTTTTGTTTATACTTTCGCTTTTGATGGTTTTAATCTGGAAACTGTGACAGGTGGCGAAGTAGAGGCATGGCTTGCAGCGGCAGGTGACGGAAGTTCCGGTGGTAGCGGTGGTGGTGAAGGCGATGGTGGTAGCGGTGGTGGTGAAGGCGATCCACCTGAAGACCGAGAGGAAGGGGAAGTAGGCACAGATCCTTGTGATTGTTATAAGAATCTCCCGAAGGATATGCATACACATGCTCTTTGCTCCTGTGGAAATAAGACATGGAGCCGACCGAAAAAATCAGGTAAGAAAAAGAACGGTGGTTGGTTTAATCCTTGTAGTGGATTAAAAGACTATCCTTGCGGCAAAAGTAAGACTGGTGGATCAACTTGTAAGGGCCGTAATAAACATCAAACGAGTGGGATAGGTCACTGTCCATGCCCAGCTCACCCAACAGGTAAAGGCAAGGGTAGAGCAGTATGGAAGATATGTGATAGTACTGCAAATAATTCAAAAACGAAATGTAATGATAAGTGCTGGACAGGGATAAAGAATTAGGTACAGGTCGCCAAATAATAAAGCTTCGTTCATGTTAAAATGTGTGTCCGTTTGTTTTCACTAAGTCATGGGGGATAAGGATAAAAAGTTTCATTACACTTATTTTTACATGAACCAAAGCTTTATGTGCAGGATTACATCCTTGATGTGCGCTGTTTACCCACTACTGATATACTATAGTTTGGACATTTTTAGCCTATTAGGACTTCTCAACAAGTGAAATTTTTAGTTTCTAATCACTTCTGTTTTCTACTTTCTGTTAGAAATCACTATTTTTTAAACATTTTTGTCCAATTCATTGAGATTTGGGCATCAAAATTGCCATAAACCTTGTATTCATGCACTGCGGAATATGGGTAATCTATAATCAGATAACATGTTGTCTAAGCGGAGAAGAGGATTCATTGAAAACTCCCTTTCAAATGTGTAAAATAAAAAAAATAATTTATTGAAAGGACACCTTCTTTTCTTCTTTTTGTTTCTAAAAAAATAGAAACTGTCCAAATTATAGTATTGATATAGAAAGGAGTTTGGTAATGAAGAAGTATTTACCCTTCCAGGTTTGCAAACGAGATACAGATAGTAGTACCTGGTATCTACCTAAAGACTCACTTACACGTATTGGGAGAGGTTATATTCATGATATAGTGTTCTCTCCAGACGGTAGTGTCCTTGTTGCTGCAAGTGATCTCGGTTTGTGGTGGTATGATGTAGAAACATGTTCTCTCCTAACGCTCTGGGAGACAGAAACACCCGTAGAATCCGTGGCATTTTCCAACTGCGGACAGTGGATTGCTACAGGCAGTGGAAAAGGTAGTCCTATCACCGTATGGGATGTAGTAAGTGGAAACTGCTTGATGGAGTTAGCACGTATGGAAATAGGGCATAATACCGAACTTGTCTTTTCACCAGATAGAAGACATCTTGCTGTTCGCGGCAGCTGGCGATATGAAAAAGATTATTTTAGTGTTGAAGTATATTTACTTCCCGAAACACCACAAGCAAATGATAGTCCAGTCTATCTTGAAAGCCTGTACACTTACGCAGGTGCTCTCCCACTTGCTTTTTCTCCGGACAGTACCTTGCTTGCATTCGGTGTTCCTATAGGTGCTCCCTTGCCTTTTGATATTGAAGGTTATCCGATCCGAGATAAGAATAGAAACTTGACTGCCGCCCATATTGCGGTATGTGATGTTGAAACGGGGCAACACCTCACAACACTCAGTGGGTTCAACGAAGATATTTGGGGGTGTTGCTTTTCGCCATGTGGACAGTATGTTGCTGTAGGATACAGCCCAGGGTTGATTTGTGTTTGGGAGGTTCCAGAGGACTTATCATCAGATGCCCCACCCTGGCACTTGCATAAGGTGTATCAGGAAGAAGATAATGAATGCATCTGTTGTGTTATTGATTACTCGCCAGAAGGTGTGATAAGAACTTTTGAGCGTTCTTCTGATGATACCGTGTCTGTCCGTGATCCTGAACAAGGCAAAACACTTTATCAACACCCAAATCGAATTGGTCATTGTTGCATGGATTTCTATAGTGCAACACGCCTTGCCATTGCGGGAGATGCTGAAGTGCATGTGTGGACATTAGGGGAGCAACAATCTACTTGTGTAAGTCACCTGCATACGTTTCCAGCGTTCTCACTGAACTTTTCATGGGATGGAAAGAGGCTTCTTGCAATGCATCGGGTGGATGGCATCTATGATTGGGATGTGTCTCGTCCCGATCATCCTCCTGATGTTTTTAAATTCAACGGTAAAGAACTAAACTCTGATGTGTCCGGTACCTATGCGTCCGATACCTATTTTTCTGTGAATGTCTCATCTGAAGGAAAACACTTTGTCACATTTGGAGACGAGAACAGCCTACGTGTCTGGGAATTGGGTAGTGAGATGCCAATAACAACTTTTCCGACACAAAGGGAATCGGACATCGCAACATTTTCTCCAGCAGCTAATCTGATGGCATACCGAGATGACGCAGGTAAGATTTATATTTGGGATGTTGCTACAAGAGATCTCCGACATATTTATACAGCTGACAAAAACGAAACATATAGCGACCTTACATTTAGCCCAAATGGGAAATATCTCGTCAGTGGGACTGACCTTCTCTATGATGTCGAGAAGGGTGAAAAGATTGAAGCATTTGACTTGGAGGAAATGTCTATCCACCTATTTTCTTACGACAGTACACAGTTATTCAGTGACACACGCGAAGCAATAGAAGCGTGGGATATCCGTCAATGTGAAAAAGTGCTTTCAATCCCAAAACCTGAGGTATGGGAAAACTTGGATTTGGCCCTGTCAACATGTGGTAAATATCTGGCAAGCTGCTGCGATGAAGTGCCTGAAGTCTTGCACTTGTGGACAATTGATGATGGTAAGCTGGTTACTGTTTTTGAAGGGAATTCACCAATTTTGTCCTGTACATTTTCTCCGGATAGCACGGTTTTAGCAAGTGGGATGGATGATGGTACTATTCTGCTTTGGGATATGAAACCGTACCTATAAAACACATAAGGAGTTCTTTTGAAACTTAACACACTTAGCATTACTGTTTTTTTATTAACATTGTCTGTTGTT
>CAZURU010000579.1:0-3294 GCA_964623585.1 uncultured bacterium | reverse complement strand
ATACCTCCGGCAGAAAAGGCGATTTACGCGTGCGGTTGGTTGTAGAAATCCCGAAATCCCTATCTCGCAAACAGCGGAATCTCCTGAAAGAATTCGATAAAACCTTGTGATACAACAAAAGATGCTAAGTCTCTCCATTGATAAAATTGGACTCTCTAATCAAGTCTAAAGTTTGGACAGTTCATATCACATTCAGGTAGAATTTCCACAATGCTTTGCAGTGAGAACGGATTTTTTACATCCATTCCACACCCTCTGAACTAAAAAAGGGTTCTCGGTTGCAGCAAGCAGCAGCCCCAGCGGGGCGACATGTGTGACTGTCACTTAAAAAATTGTCAAAGTTTAGTAGATATTATGAGAGATTTAGAAACAGTATTGTGCTATTTACACTCGCGTTCTCAACCTCGTTATCCGCGATTTACATTGTGCCCCGAGTGTCGTATGGAAGCACCACACGAAGCTATGGTCGTAGAGAAAGTTGTCAATTATTTTTCTAAACCTGAGTTTCGGGAACTTTTTATTCAGACAGAACATGAAATTCAGATGGGGACAGACATTCGCAGACCAGATATTTTGCTCCTTGATAGTGCAGAAAACTTCGTTGCTATTGCAGAGTGCAAGCGAATTGGATACGTGAATAACGGAATTACCCAGCTAAAGTCTTACCTCTGTGCAACGGATACACCTTTCGGAATATTTGCTAATAGCACGGATCCAGATGATTGGGAATTTTACGAGAATTTGAGACGAAATCGGTTCAAAGAAATTACCCACAATCAATTCAAGGCGGGGATTGGTGTAGGACAGCCAATAGAACTCATTCCTAAAAAGGGGTACGGACTGAAAAATGATCGCATAAGCCGATCACAATTTGCAAGACGGCGAGAGAGGGCGAAACGCTCAAACCGACAGAGTGTATGAGCAACTTGGCAAACTCGAAAAGGAACTGGAGCGAGTTTTATGCAGAATCAAGAGGAACAAAAAATAAAACGTCCCCAAATTCGGCTTGAGCTCATCCACGGCGATATAATGGATGCAGAGGTTGAGGCCATCGTAAACCCAACCGACCTTGTCCTCAGCGGTGGAGGCGGTTTGGACAGGATAATTCGTCAAGCCGCTGGTAGCGAAGTCGATCGTGCTTGCGAAGAGATTCGAGATCTCTATGGTGGTTGTCAAACAGGTGAAGCCGTTATTACTTCGGCGGGTAATCTTTTTGCAAAGTATATCATTCACACCGTCGGACCAGTTTGGACTGGCGGGAACATTGGAGAACCAAAGTTGCTTGAGAGTTGTCACCGAGAATGTCTTCAATTGGCTGTGAAAAACGGAATTCAATCCATTGCTTTTCCTGCTATCAGCACTGGGACGTTTAGATACCCACTTGAGAAAGCAGCACCTATTGCACTGACTGCTGTGAAGGGATTTGTAGAAGAAGCAAAGACTAATAGAAATAATGTACCAAAACACCTCCAATTCTTCTTATTTGATCGAGCAACTTATATCTGCTATGTAAGAGCACTCGCAAACTTTGACCTCAGTTTGTCCTGTTTTATCGGATAAGCCTAGATGCAATGCATTGCGTGTACATTTTAGATCAGCTTGGGGAGCCTCTATAAGAAGAAGTTTCTTACTAAAAAATTTTGGTGTAAGGTGATAAAATGAGGGGAAACACGCCTCCGGATCACAGTGTTAGTAAAATAAAAATAATGTTATCAGGCATCTTGCGTTCACATGCTGAACTCAAAGATATCGAAGTCTGCGGTGAAATTTCGTCGTCCAACGGCACCTATTATTTAAGTGATGGAAAAGTTGGAATTAGATGTCTTATAACTCGTGAAGTTAGCAGGCAATTCAAAAATTTGCTAGTCCGTGGAGGCTCGGTAGTTGTAAAGGGACAAATTACGCTCTATACTAATCCCGGGTTTAATGAGTACGAAATTAACGTTGACAATATAACGTCTGTTACCAATGGCCTCACAGCACTCAGTATAAGTCAGGTAGAAAAGCAGTTATTAAAGATAATAGAGAGTCAATCTGAACTTACAGATGTTCGAATAAAAGGGAAAATTAACTCTGTTAGAGGCATGCCCAAGGGCGTTTTATCACTCAAGGATTCTGACGGCTCTGCAATTCTATGTGAATTTCACAATAACGAACTCCCGAATCAAGATAGAGAGGAAGTATTCGTCCGGGGGAAAATTTTCAATTTTAGTACCAAGAGTAGGATACAATATCGTATTGATGTTGCTCAGACAGAACCTTGCTCTCCTGATGATAGTATCGCACAGTGCCAGTGTTCTGGATGTAAATCCTGTCATCCACGAGATGGTAACCAATCGTGCCCATCCTTACAAGATCCGGAATATGAGTTATGCCCTGAATGTTATCATGAAAGTCCAGATCGTGAAGACAGAGTTGTACAGGCAGTCTACGCTTACTTTGCTGCGCTCGGAGGCAATGGGTTCTCTCCGAAAAAAGAACAGCACATTCAAATAGGTTCTGACGACCGAAGAGCGGATGTTGTGTTGGTTAATGGAAATGAGAGTTTTGCTGCCATCGCGGAATGCAAGGGAGCTGGATACCTAGGTCACGGGATCGAACAGCTGAATGCTTACCTTTCTGCAAGCGATACACCTTTTGGAATTTTTGCGAATAGAGTGGATCCTGAACAGTGGGAATTTTATAAGAAGCAGGGACAGAACCAGTATCAGCAAATTCCATGCGATCAATTTAAAAAAGAGGTTAAAGAACTAACGGATCCCGACCTTCAATCTGCTCGTAATCAGATCGCGATCTTGACATCCAAGAATGATCAACTCAGAAGAACCCAGCAAGATGTGCAGAAAGAACTTGAGGAAGTACAGATTTCTCTCCGCTCCGCCGCGCGAGGAATTGACCGGGCTAGCAGGGTTATTTCTGAAAACGTACCAAACCCATCCTCAAGCGAAAACGAATGATCTCATTATCACAACGGAGTCAAAACGTAACGGCATCGTCCACGTTAACAGGAATACTGGAGGAACTCTCATGTGTGATAATCCTGTAAAAGACATCCAAAAAGCCAAAGCGCGTCTCGTCGCCCTATTCGGTGACTTAGAAACGTATATGGAATTTCTCATGAAACAGCAAAGGAAACGCATGAAGCAGGGCGTGAAGTACGTTGATTACTCAGAGCATCAAAAAGAAAAGGCAGAAAAACGTCTAGCTTAACCTTGTATCTTAAAGGAGAACAAATGATCTCATTATCACAACGGAGTCGAAACGTAACGCCATCGTCCACTTTGGCGATCACCG
>CAZURU010000578.1:0-3295 GCA_964623585.1 uncultured bacterium | reverse complement strand
AAACTGCTAATTTCCTTGAAAAAATACGTGGAAATAGTACACTGCAGAATGCGGGGTTGTTGGTGTTAGGCGTTGAGAACGGGACTGTTAAGCGGGATGCATGGGAATCGCAATTTGAGGAAGTGATTTCTGTGCTGCAATCACGCGTTGATAGACCTAAACAGACTGTTCCCGGATACAAGGATACAGCAGATGCATCTTATTGGGCAAATGATCCAAACAAGTCATCCGATTGGAAATCCTCTAATTTAAGAGAGATTGAGGAGTCTAATGCTCTGCTTGAAAACCCTATTGTTCCATCTCAATACAAGGGTAAAACAGATGCATCTCATTGGGTTGGTGTTGTTCCACCTCGATACAAGGGCCAAGTGAAACCTAACTATCCGAAAGATGCACAGCAAGCAGAAAAGGAAGGTACAGTTATTTTACAAGCGACTGTCGATGTGCATGGTATACCGCGAGACATTGTATCACGGACAAATCTTGGGTTTGGGCTTGAAGAGGCAGCAATTGAGGCACTAAAGAAAACCTCTTTTCACCCAGCTATGAAGGGTGGAAGATCGGTGAGTCTGACGGTTGAGATCCCGTTTGAATTTAAATTAACTCCATTAAATGCTCCCTATGCCAACATGGTTCTGATCCGTGCTGGTGAATTTCAAATGGGTAGCAACAATGGTGATATGGATGAAAAACCAGTCCATACCGTCTATGTTGATGCGTTTTATATGGATAAATATGAGATCACGAATGCACAATACAAGGCGTTTGTTGATGCGAATCCTGAGTGGCAGAAGGATCGTATCTCTGATAAGTACCAAAATGGTTCCTACTTACAAGACTGGAATGGAAATAACTATCCTATCGGTGAGGGCAACCATCCTGTGAGTTCTGTGAGTTGGTATGCTGCAATGGCTTATGCCCAATGGGTCGGTAAGCGTTTGCCAACCGAGGCAGAATGGGAGAAGGCTGCTCGCGGAGGCTTAGCTGGTCAGAAGTATCCATGGGGCAATTCAATAGATCTCAGCAAGGCGAATTATGACAGGGACATTGGTGATACTATGCCTGTTGGACGGTATGCTCCTAATGCCTATGGTTTATACAATATGGCTGGTAATGTTTCGGAATGGTGTCTTGATGAATATCGCTGGGATTTCTATGTCCATTCTCCTCGCCGGAATCCTGTTTCAGGTGGTAATATCTCAATTATTATTTTCAATTTTTCAAATGTTAAAAGTTCCCGCGTGTTGCGTGGCGGCTCCTGGTTTAATATAGATCGAAACGTTCGGGTCACTTCTCGTTACTTCATTTCGCCGGCAAATACGTACCACTACAACGGTTTTCGTTGTGTGAAGGATGTAAATCCTTAAATCTTCTGTCAAATTCAGTTAATATTCTTTGGTAAAATGTGTTATCATTGACTGCAAAGTAAATCTCTTTTCGGAGGACAAGGAAATGAGCACACGAAACCAATCCGATCTCAAAAACGTTTCGCGCACGGTTGAGGACATCATTGATGAGATCAATGAGAAAACTGCGGGTGGTGACTACATTTTCCGTGGCGAATCTCAATATCACGAGAAAATCTCTTCCGGTCTCTATCGTGAGCTTAAGAAAGTGAAGGCGAAGTATTCTGATATAGCGGATGTCCAAGCCGAAATTGTAGAGGATGCGAAAGGATATATCGAAAAAAAAGATGATTTTGAAATTCTCACTGAGCTCCAGCATTATGGGGGTAAAACTAACCTGATAGATTTTACTATGAACTATAAAGTTGCTCTCTTTTTTGCATGCTACGGGCATCCGGACAAACCTGGCCGAGTTATTATCTTGCAAAAGACAAAAGCAGTAAAAAAGATGCTCAAATACCCGCGAGGTTCGGTGAAACGAGCCATTGATCAGGAAAGTGTATTCCTTCAGCCACCTGAGGGTTTCATTAAGCCAGACGATGTAGCTCTAGTCAATATCTCGAAAGACCTCAAATTGCTTATATTAGAGAACCTACGAGAATCTACTGGACGCGAAATATCCCCTCAAACTATCTACAATGACATCCATGGGTTTATTCGCAGTCAGAACTACTACTGGATGGCTTATAGGGAGTTTTATGAAGGTCTCACTTGGAAAGACAAGGGGGATGAAACAAAGGTTCCGAAAGAAAAACAAAGGGCCTATAAAAAATCTATTGTACATTATACTAAAGCCTTAGAGTTTAACTTGCAACAACCAGCTATTTATAACAATCGTGGCAATATTTACGTAACTATAGGCGAAATTGACAAGGCTGTCAACGATCTTAGCAGAGCAATAGAACTTAAACCAGATTACGCCAATGCTTACAATAATCTTGGCGAAGCTTACCTTTCTAAAGGTGAGGCTGACGAAGCTATAAATCGCTATAGCAGGGCAATAGAACTCAAATCAGATTTTTCAGAAGCTTATAATAATAGGGGTAGTGCTTACCGTGAAATAGGAAATTTACCTAAAGCACTTGAAGATTATGACACAGCGATACAACTGAAAAACGATTTTTCAGAAGCCTATAACAATCGTGGCAGAATTTACAATAACATAGGCGATTTGTCCAAAGCTTTTGAAGACTATAATATGGCGATACGACTCAAACCCGATTTTGCCCAAGCCTACAACAACCGTGGAGTCGCTTATGGTATCAAAGGTCAGGTGGATAAGGCTATTGCTGACTTTGACAAAACCATAGGATTGAATCCAGCATTCGCTGACGCATATTGCAACCGAGGCAATGCTTATCTTCTCACAGGCGAGATCGACAAAGCTATTGAAGACTATAACAGGTCAATAAAACACGACCCTAAAGATGCTATGTCTTATAGCAATCGCGGGGTTGCTTACCTGCGAAAAGGTGAGGCCGACAAGACAATTGAAGATGCTAGCAAGGCGATAGAATTAGATGAAAAACTTTTCAATGCCTATTACAACCGTGCAGAGGCTCGGTTGCGCCTGAAAGAGTGGAGTGAAGCAAAAGCCGATCTAACAACTGCTAAGAAATTGGGCATGGATATCGTTGCCGCGTTTCATGGTAACTACAAAAATATTGAAACCTATGCACGGTGGCACCGTGTCCAGCTCCCAGACGACATCGCGTACATGCTCACGCAACCCCGGCGGGTCCGTTTTCCTAAGCGACAGAAAATATTGAGTGCTGATGGCACTTCACTTGAATCACCAGGTATAGTGAATTTACGCGAGCAGCTTCGTAACACCGGCACGCCATTAGGCACATATCTCAGAGTAAAACCTTCCTTCGGCATCAAGACAT
>CAZURU010000577.1:0-3306 GCA_964623585.1 uncultured bacterium | reverse complement strand
TAAACCTTAATAGTAGTCTTTTACAAATATCTTTCCACTGAAGCTGCGCAAACGCGCTTATTATTGAACTGTATTGCGATACTGACAGGTGCTGCAAATGAAGAAATAGTAACAGCTCAAATAAAAAACAGATTCCTATAGCCGTATAACAGCTTACTGCTGATTCGGTGTGGCCTGCTTGTGCAGCTCTTGATACTTCCCCCTTAAAATCCTGTTTTTAGGCATGAAAAGTACAGTCTAAGCATCTTTTAGCGCCTCTTTATGAAATACTTTATCTTCATTATCAGAAGGTTATGTGAGACTGGGGTGGTCTGACCCGATACTCCCTGCTGAGCTGCTCGACCGTGAGAGGAGATTTCGTGTAGGCTTTAACCACCGGGATTCTCGAAACGCAGGCAAAAAAAAGCCGCCAAGGTTGCGCATTAACAGCAAGTTCAACACATTGAGAGTGATTGCTGTGTTTAGAGGCGTGACGGCTGTGTTAAGTACATTCTAGCTCTAATGGATGGCAGATTGAAGAGAATATTTTTAGAAGAAAATAGTAATTTTCCAGAAAATATAATCGCAAATTACTTATGTAAGATATTGAAGATAAAATAATTTCCAGGATATATGGCCGAGAGAGGGGTTGGGCGTTTACCAAAACTGATGTCGGGCTACCTGGAGCAGCGCCGGCATCATCAACCGGACAGATTTCCGACCCAAGGTATTTTGCTGATTGACCACTCATCAGGGCAGCCATAGCGTCCGATTAGTCAGGGAGGTCCGGTCCCTTCCTCTCTCCATACTAGAACTATCAGTGCCGAGCGCGTCTTTACCCATACACTTTTGAAAGAAAAACGCATATGTTTTTCTTTCAAACGAATAGTAGAATCCATGACTGTCTCGAATTTGCCCCTTGTCAGGAAGCGGTCTTGTTGGTGCTGGTGGGGCTGTTCATTCAATTTTCGTTCATTTTTGGTATGAGCATCCCTATAATTAACCTTGCGACTAGACGTTCGTTCCTTAAAGCGAACTTCTCAATGGAGACTAGTCGTACCACTTCTCTAAGGCCAGCACTGGATTGCCACATCAGTGCTGGCTTTTATTTTATTCCACAAATCAAATAGTTGCTGGTCGTGCCATTTTGCTGGCCGACCAGTCATGTTTTCATATCGGCCTGCCATATATATCAACACATCAGCTACTTGAAGAAATCTACTGTGGTGTGAATGTGTAAAATAAACAGTATCTACAAGCCTTCCGAGAGGGCGGCCATAGTACATAGGTGTAGTACCGGACACTTTAAAATCGGCGAGAACAGGCTGGAGGACAACAGATGAACGAGATAATTACAGTATTTTACAGTCTGGCAGGTACAGGATTACTCCTGTGGATAATTATGGTGTTTGACGACAATTAACTTGGCCGGTCGTGTTGCCTCAACTGAAAATGTTACCAGGAATGTGAATGCGATAAACCCTGTTTCGCGGGGGTGATTTTTTTGTCAGTCCACACCGTTAGCATTTCTCCCACGATTTTTCTACGCTTCTCTAAGTCTCTAAGACCATTGATTACATGTATCTGTATTTACAAGTCGTCACTTACTGGATATATCAGTGATCTGTATCCATCTGTTCTTGAGATGTCATTCCGATTGGAGTGATTTCAGCTGAACCGTCGTCGTCACGCAGTGCACCAAATACCAACTGCTTTGCCATGATTGCGCGCCACTCCTTGACCCGTCGTTGCAGGGTCCTGAGCTGACCATTAAAAACACCAGGATGTTGTAGCTGAAGCCGTTGATAGAGTTGTTTCGCGGTTGCCTCAGGCTCAGTCTGTAACCAGGGCAAGATTTCAACCCAGACCGCTTCAAACGGATCTTTCCGAGTTCTCCAATGACGAGATTTTGTTGACTGGCGCGTATGTGTTGGTCGAACCTCCCCTTGCTGCCAAAGCCTTGGTAACTGGGCAAGAAAGTCCTTTATATCATCTTGTTGATGTCCTATGTCCGTTTCACCAGAAACAAGTGCAGCAAGAGCTGCCTGTGTGTTTCGGATACGATATAGCAGATCAATCGGGTCTAAGCTTGCTCGTTGGCTCTGAATTTTTTCCCGGATATCACGGTTTACGGAAGGATGCGTTAATAACCGATTGCAAGGAGTTTCAGGGAGATCGTAACGTTTCGTCACGGTTGCCCCTTCTCTTGATTTTTCTATAAGCTTGAAGGACGGTTGAAAGTAGTTAACATACAACCGAACCAATGCATGCAGTTTTGCGAGCGCCTGTCCGGCGACCGGTCCAGAGAAGCGCTCATAACCAGCAAATCGACGGATAACGGCGCCGTTTTTCTGTTCTATCCACGCTTGGTCGTTTTTGCGATAGGGTCTGGACCGAGTAAATGTAATGTCCGCTTGTTTACAAAAATCAAGCAATGTGTCGTTGATGAAGGCGCTGTCATTGTCGGAGTTAATACCCAGAATATGTATTGGAAATTGCTGACCTATAGCCTGGATGCCAGCAACAACCAATGATTGTTCACGGGCGAGCAGTGGTATTGCTTCGGTCCATCCTGAACACACATCGGTAGCGACCAGGCTGTGTATGAAAGAACCCGACAATGAGCCGCCGCAGTGCGCGACAAAATCGATTTCCAGATAGCCCGGCGCAGGTTCTTTCCAGTCAGAAAAAGTTTTCGTCGGCACTTGTTTCGAGGCTTTCTTCTTACATTTCGAGCGTCGTCGCTTGGTTTTTGTTCGGACTGGTTTCAACAGTCGGTCAATTGTCGAGGCACTCACCGCAAGCACTTTGTCCCGAACAACCTGATCAACATCCAAGTGTCCATGGCGTTCCATTGCTTTAACAATTAAGGGCAAGACCGACTTTAACCGTTTACTACAAATTCTATCTGATGCTTCCCACGCAACGACCAGAACTTGCTGGACGGCCTCATCATAAACTCGTCGATTAAGATGTGATGATTGTTCTGTTGACGGCGGTCCTGTCAATAACCGAATTGCATGTTTCCGGTGGAAACCTGACACCGCGACAAACTCATCCAGAATCGTCGTCTTGTCTGACTTTGAAGACTCCTTGTACCGCTCTCGCAGCAACCGCAGCAGTTCTGTTTGGGTCTCACCACTGATTCCTCTACTCATAATCTGTTCCTCATATTGGTAACATTTAGATGAGGCAACAGTTTAGCTTCGGTAACATAACTGTTAAGTCAATGCGACCGGCCAAGTTAATTGTCGTCAAACAGGCAAGGAATGAGTCTTGATGGCCTCAAATAACTTTGAACGCTATCCATGTCCCCCAGTGTTGCAC
>CAZURU010000576.1:0-3326 GCA_964623585.1 uncultured bacterium | reverse complement strand
TAGACTATATTAGCACAAAGAGGAAAATTATTCAAGCAAATTGCGTAAGTCCTACAAATAACACCCCTGCTGGTATACTTGGTTTTGCAAAGTATGCGTAGGCAATGCCAAAAACGTTACACACAAAACCGCCGAATCCCCATGCAAGTGAGGAAATGTTCTTTTCAGCATCTCTTTCAGCATCAGTGCGAGCTTGCTGCGCTTCAGATACCGAACCTTCTTCAGTATCAATGTGATCTTGCTGCGCTTCAGATACGGACTCCTGCGCAGATACGAGTATCGGCATATTGAAGATCAACACACATAGAAGGATTGATACAAATCTAATCGTCATCGTTTGCTCCTTTTTTCATTCAGTATCATTATTCAGATTAAGAATCGTCTGCTTTTGCTTTGAGGTCGTAGAGGATGTTGACTGCATCTAAGGGTGTAATTTGTGAAAGTTCTAACTGGCGTATCTCTTCTATGAGTGGATGTGTTTTGGGTGAGAAGAGTGCCATCTGAAGCGAATCGCTTTGTAGTGTCTTTCGTGTGATTCTCCGTTTTGGACGTGGAATTTTTTGGTCTGTTTTCTGTGGTCTGTTTGCTACCCCATCAGTCTCTACACTGAGATTGTGTTGTTCAAGCACTTCGAGTATCTGTTGTGCACGTACGATAACAGAACGCGGTAAGCCTGCAAGACGCGCGACATGGATACCGTAACTTTGGTCTGCGCCTCCAGAGACAACTTTACGTAGAAAGGTAACCTTCTCTCCATCTTCATGGACAGCGACGTTATAGTTTTTTGCGCGTTTATACTTACTGGCAAGTTCAACAAGTTCATGGTAATGTGTAGCGAAAAGGGTCTTAGCCCCCATCCGTTTCTCGTCTAACAGATGCTCTGAGACTGCCCAGGCGATGCTGAGACCATCAAACGTGCTGGTGCCGCGTCCCACTTCATCTAAAATTACGAGACTTTTTGGCGTGGCATTGTTTAGGATGTTGGCTGTTTCGTTCATCTCAACAAGGAATGTACTTTGTCCCATCACAAGGTTATCCGAAGCACCAACACGGGTGAAGATTCTGTCTACAAGTCCTACTTTTGCAGCGGATGCGGGTACGAAACAACCGACTTGCGCTAACAAGACGATGAGTGCTGTCTGTCTTAAATAAGTGCTTTTTCCGCTCATATTTGGACCTGTGATGATATGGAGCTGCTCTTCACTGCAATTGAGCAGTGTATCGTTTGGCACAAAACCCTCTTGTGTGAATATCTGTTCTACAACAGGGTGCCGTCCATCACGTATAATTATCTCGTCACCTTCCGAAACGGTTGGTTTAACGTAATTGTATCTTGACGCACAATATGCAAAATTGGCGATTACATCAATCATAGAAAGCGCAACAGCGATTTTCTGAATGTGTTCCGTAGACTTTGCTACTTCGTCCCGTATATCACAGAAAAGGTCGTATTCAAGTGTTTGTATCCGATCTTCAGCGTTCAACACTTTTGCTTCCTGTTCCTTGAGTTCAGGTGTGATGAACCGTTCGGAGTTTGTTAAGGTCTGTTTTCGGATATAATGTTCGGGTACCATGTTGAGATTCGGTTTCGTAACTTCAATATAGTATCCGAAGACTTGGTTGAAACCGATCTTAAGGGATGTAATTCCACTCCGTTTTCGTTCTTCATCTTGTAATTTTGCCATCCATGCTCTACCTTGTCCTGCAATTTCTCTGAGCTCATCAAGTTCATCGTTATACCCATCATTTATCACACCACCTTCCTTTATAGTTGCTGGCGGGTCCGGATGTATACCGAGATGAATCATCTCCACTAACGCTAACATTGGGTGCAATTCTTCATTCAGAGACATCAACATTGAACTTTGACAATCTTCGAGCTGTTGTTTAACAGCAGGGATAAGCTCAAGGGAATCCTTAAGAGAAATCAGGTCACGTCCGTTAACTGAACCCAGACTGATGCGTGTGATGAGCCTTTCTATATCGGACATCTGTTCCAATGCTTCGCGTAGCTCTTCTTGTAGATTTATCTGTGTTTTCAGTTCATCAACAGCGGTGAGTCGTTCATTTATATTTTTCTCATCAAGTAGAGGTTGTAGTAGACACTGGCGTAGTTTTCTGCCCCCCATTGATGTAACTGTCTGGTCAAGTACTTCTAACAGGGTGCCTTTTGTTGAACCGTCGCGAATTGAGGTTGTGAGTTCCAGATTTCGTTGTGTGTCAGCATCTAAGACCATGAAGTCGTCAAGTGTATACGTTTGAACGGAGAGGATGTGCTCAACTTCCTGTTTCTGTGTTTCATGTAGATAGTATATGAGTGCTCCTGCTGCAGATATTGCAAGGGGTAGATTCTCACATCCGTATCCTTCAAGTGTAATCGTTTGAAAGTGGTTTAGAAGTTCAGAACGCGCTGTATCATTGTCAAATCTCCACTCTGGGAGGAAATTGACAGAAGCTTTCAGTTCAAGTTTTATCTGTTCAAACATTTCTGCATCTTCAAAGGCTTCTGAGAATAGACATTCTTTAGGTGAGAATCTGTGTATTTCTGCCCAAAGTCTGGATGCATCTTCAAGTTCAGTTACTTTGAATTCACCTGTGGATAGGTCGGCGACTGCGATGCCGTATTTTTCTTTTTGATGACAGATTGAGAGCAGAAAGTTGTTTGCCTTGTGTTCTAACACTTTCGGATCAGTTACTGTACCCGGTGTCACGATTCGGACGACATCTCTTTTGACGAGTCGGTTTTCCTCTCTGGCGAGTTTTGCATCCTCAGTCTGGTCTAAGATTGCGACTTTGTGTCCAGCATTAACTAATTTATAGAGATAAGAGTCAAGTGCATGGTGTGGAATTCCAGCCATAGGTGGGGGAGGTGTCTTTTGATTTTTCTGATTTCTAGCAGTCAACGCAATTTCAAGTAGTTTTGAAATGACTTCCGCGTCTTCATAGAATGCTTCATAGAAATCGCCTACACGACAGAGGAGAATAGCATCTTCATGCTGTTTCTTGACCTGTTTGTATAACTCCATCATGGAGGGTTCAGATTGTCTTAAACGTGGCATATAAGGAACCTCATGTGATATTCTGACATGCAAATTAGAAAGAAAATATGCTTAATACCTTATCATTAATTGTTGCAGTTGTCAAATGTTAATTGCTGGGGAGGTGCGTAAAGTTATTGTCACTGCTGACGAGCTTTCCTAACCTCGACAATCAGCAACCATCCACACCTACGCTGACGAACTTTCCTAACCTCGACAATCAGCAAACCGCAACACATACGCTGACGAGCTTTCATAACCTCGACAATCAGCAAACCGCCACACATA
>CAZURU010000575.1:0-3332 GCA_964623585.1 uncultured bacterium | reverse complement strand
GGTTTCTTTTCTAACTACTCCTAAGAAACTTACTTTGTGGCAATAACTTACGATACCTATTTTCGTACAGGCGGATTTTAAACCCACCCCAACATATCGCAGAATACGTTTTTTTCATTCATAACCCCACACGGGGGCAATGTTGATAAGGGTACCCACCAAAACGATGCTGTTGCCGACTTCCGAATTCTATGTCAATGTAACTAAACCATATGGCTTACAGAGCAGGCAGGCCACAAACAGCCGTTTTTCCAACCGTAGATTCCCTCTCGACCAATTCGGCAACGACATCCAAAATGGGTCAAGTCTTTGTATTTTCACTTTTACCTGGTCACCCTGTTTGTGAGGATAGGCAGGCTGTTGAAATCGCACCTCTTCCTTTTGGTTACCAACTAGACGCACTACTACAGTCATGCCATATTTAGAAATTATTTCTGCATTTACCCGCTGACCTTCACATACCTGTGCTTGTAATTCCCGTTGTTGCTGAGGTGCTCTCAAGCTACGCGAGACTTCCGGGCTAGGTCCATAATCTTCCTGATTAGATTGTTGTAAGCGATGTAAAAACTCCTTTCTCTTTTTAAAAGATTCCACTAAAAAGGCACGAGACTCCCGAAGTGCGAAATCACAAATCTCACAAGCTATCTCATGTCTATTGAGTCTCACACAGACTCCGCTGAAATGGTATAGTCCTGTGACCACATTCTGCCTAGCCGCTGAACTTAAACGGTCAAGTCCCAGAACCTCTACTCGGCGGAAAAGAGACAATCCCAACCGGTTGTAAATCCGGCTAAACTCTTGTCTAATCTCTTTATTGTGCTGTGCGAACCTTCTTTCGTTAATCTCTCCTATGTTTCGCTTAACCTTCAATTGATCTTTTCTCTCCAACGCCACCATTGATCTATAGGTCAAGCAAAGCCCAAGAAGTTCAAATTCGACGTTTGACTTCTTCCATTTTTTATCACTGCGAGCAAACAGATTCATAAGTCTTTCTATTGCTTCTTGCCTTTTTCCTACAGCCCAACAATAGGTGGCAAACATCTTTTTGACCGACGGATCATCACTGAATGTGGGTTCATAGTATTGGAATACTTGGATAGCAGCATCCTTCTTACTCCGATCATTAAACAAATAGTCTGTAAAATTCAAGATTGCCTGTGAGCGTATTATCTTAGGACTTAAAGTACGATTTAAGATTTGACGATAAAGGTCCCCAACTTCCTTTTCCGTTCTCGAATATCTCGCCGCGTTTGCGTTCTCAAGCAACGCCTGTTCCGTGTCGATTTTCTTATCACGAGTCACCTGAAGTAATCGCTTATTTATATTACCACGCCATCCACTTGGTGCCTTCTTAAACTCATTTTGCATGATCTTCAGAATCTCACCAGAATAGACACGGAAGAAGTCATTCTCGAAAACCTCGATAATACGGAGTTTAATCAGGTCTCCCATACCACGATTGAAGCGGTCGTCATCATTCTCCATATTGACGATGTACCGCAGTTTGTCTATCAGATTAGACATATCTGCCTCTGTTACGAGAAGACTGATAGCTCGAAAGAGAATGCGTCCTTCATATGAGAGGTAATTATATATACGTCCGTATAAAAACTCTATTGCCTCTTCTCTGTCTTTAATATTATGATGTACCGCCTCCTTTAAACTTCCAGATTGTGCCCATATATGAGCGAACTGAAAAATAAACAATGGTCGACCACTCGTAACGTAAAATACGCGTTGTCGCAAAGTTTTATCGCCCAATTCGTCTGCTACTTGATTGCTGTATTCTGGAAACTCGGATCGCATTACTTCTATGAGGAATTTGACCGTCTCCTCTATCCGAAGTTCATGTGTTGGGAATTCATGCCCTATAATTACATTCGCCCGAGTCGTAAGTAGCACTTTATGGTGGTTGATGTTCAATGAGCGGATGAATCGTTCGATTTTCTCCTGTTCGGCTTGTGGAAACGTCTCGTAGTCATCAATCACGAATAATAGCCGTCCTTCAAATTCCACAATTCCATCTTCTTTATCCACATCTATACAACCAATTGTTTCATTTATACACCTGAGTAAATTACGGTAAGAATCAATTGGATCATCTATCGTGCTGATTGCACCAGAGTGGTAACTGAAGGCACGATCCTTTGCGGATGCGAAGACGATGTATTCAATGG
The DNA here is from genome assembly GCA_964623585.1 of uncultured bacterium. Taxonomy (GTDB): domain Bacteria; phylum Poribacteria; class WGA-4E; order WGA-4E; family WGA-3G; genus MSPOR6. Next base: position 1,155 of record CAZURU010000575.1, on the reverse strand, counting down.
AGCGGTCTACTGCTCGCGATAGATCTTCACAAACGCTTTGAACTGTTGCTGTTTTACCGACACCACCATGTCCCCAGACTGTCGCGCACACTGAAGCCTTGTTCTTAAGCAGAAAATCCTTAATCAGTTTCTTGGTGCCTACATCAATATATTGACTATAGTTATTCTCATAGACATTGAGAATCGTACCGTTTACACTCTTTCTTTTTACACCATCATCCGAGATATCGTCAGCGAATTCTGGCCATTCTCGACGGATTGATCCAGTTTTTAGCACCTGATTGTAATTCGTTAGCCCGAGCATCCTCTCTTTAACATCTCGAAATAAATAGAATTCTAGGTCACGTGTAATGATAATAAATGGAGATAATCTCAGGTAATCGCTTATACCTCCACTTCGCACAGCGTAGACATTATCTAATTCAAATTCACCGATTCTTTTCGAACATACCCAAGGCACTAAATCATTGCTATTTATATTCAATCTAATACCTGAATAACTGTCGCTAGTCTCTCTGGTCACTAGAACAAGATCGAAGTCCTCTGTGAGAATGGACTGTTCACCATCTAAGAGATTTTTTGACAGGTTCTTAAGTTCCTCTGCAACAGCGTCTATACCATCATCAAAGAGGAAACCATGACCAAAGTTCTCATTGCGTAATTTAGGATATTCATTTAATGATATTCGAGCTTTATTTTTTTTCCCAAAAAATTCCCGCTCTTTGTCAAGAGTTCGGCAGATCTCCACTATAGTTCCAATAGTAGGAAGCTGGATTTTGCGAAAAATCGACTCCTGCTCATCCTCATCAAGAGCAGCGATATTTTTGTTCCATAGATACCCAAGTAGAAAGACGCAAGCGTATTCGACTTGAAGGCGATAAAGTTCCACCGTTTTTCGTTCATCGTATTGATAGAGCATTGTGTGCTGTCGAATCTGTGAGAGTATGTAGTCCATTCTATTTTCCTTTAGTGTTCTTTTTTCATTAACACTTCGGTTTGTGATGGCACAACGACCAGTTTGCTAAAAAAAACACCGCATTGAACCGCGTAATTGCCCTGTTCAATAGCGGTGCTTCTGATGTGCTAAATTGGCAATGGCGTCACTCTTCATACTCGGGAAATGCCGGAGCCAGCATAAACGCGCAGTCTTCGTGG
>CAZURU010000574.1:0-3332 GCA_964623585.1 uncultured bacterium | reverse complement strand
TAAGCCCCAGCGGGGCGATATGTGTACCGCACCTAAAATTGTCCAAACTTTAGTAGAAATAGTATAACAGAGAACGTCCAGTTTGTCAAAGCGCTACCAAATCTGAGCAGAAATTCACATTTTTACCCATAGTAAAGTATCTCATAGTAGACGGTACTATTGTGTCGCAAACCATTTATGAGTCTACAATAAGAGAATGTTTCAACATTTGATTCGGTTACTTGACTTTTGAACATCGACAGGCGAGTTTTGAGCTTTTCCCACTTGCCATACAATTTCAAACGCCGAGCACCAGATAACGATTGATGAGCAGGATTTTGGTATATGAAGCACACTTTATGCTGACTGTGTTCCTTCATAATTTGAATCAGCACATCAGATAAGTTATTAACGTCTAATGTTGGACTCGAAAAAAAATAACAGAAATTAAATATAAGCTGTGTTCCATCACCGTTTTCAATGTATTTGCCCAATAATTTCGTCAAGCCATCGTAACTATAGTCGTGAATTAACGCAAACTTATCAAAAAAAGGCTCTTTATACTCGTTGGGGCCATATTTGTTGATTGTAACTGCCTTATTCAGCATAGTACGTGAACTATCAATGCCTAAATAAGTAATGTCGCGCTGCCCCGCAAACGCGTGAAAAGCGATCCCTGAAGTTAATGGACCACAACCGAAGTCAATGAATACAACTTTATTCTTGTCGTTTATCGGCGATTTCCTAAAAACGTGATAAGAACCGAAAAGGTGCCTGGGCATGTGATGGACACAATAGATAGATACCTTGTCCTTTGGAAAATAATATTCATTAGATGGTTTATCAAAGGATACTTCATCAAAATTGCTCTGCCCCTGTTTCAGGATGCGCGCTATATCTTCCCAGTAGTATATTCTGTTATTTTTAACATCTTCCGAGAGCGCCGGTAGATCGTGTTCAAACGGTCGTACGATTAACGCTTCAAACAGATTTTTTAGACTTTCACCCGGTTTATAATGGTTATTGTGGGAACAATATATGTAGGACAAATTTTGAGGGCCCTTCTCTCTTTAGTTTTGTAAGGTGAACCGAAAAACGATTTGAATCCCGACACATCGTTTTCTGTGGATACGAGAGAAAAACTAGCGATGCAGTGAGGTGAATTAAAATCGGAACGGTTCTAAAACGTTTGATTTGATTTTATGAAGCGCGGTCCTTCAACCGCGCTTTTTTATTTTTTTGATATTCCGTTGTTATTTTATAATAACCTTTCTAAATGTTAGTGATACCCGTCGCTGACGTTCATGCTTTTGACCGTCCCATTCATCTGTTTTTCTTGCCGCGATCCCGTGCAACCACTCATATCTCGCTTCACCACTCAAGACTACAAGACTTCTTGGGGCAAGCCAGACCGGAATCTTTTTTGTTTTATCGGATTTATTTGTGAAGTTCATAATACAACCCGATCCCAAACTCAAAGAAACAATCGTATCCTTGAAACAGGGTTCACAATCAATATGACTCGCGATTCCTTGCCCTGGTTTATATTCATTGATAATCACCTGATCGGCTACTTCGGGCATATATCCATCTTCATGTAACATTTGACTTAACTTTTCTAGCCACTTCGGTAACTCACCAATACGCATATCATAGTTAACTTTTCGCGCTCTGTAATCATACTTAAAACCGTAATGCTGCACTCGTCGCTTTAAGTCATCAAGCCATTGGTGTTCGTCAATCTGAACTAAAAAATCTTCGTGTTGGTCTTTGTTAATGTAGTTTTCAATATACCGCAAACATGGTATTGCATCAATTGGCACCTCTTTTTTTGAAGAAGGTTGTGGTTGAGTAGTTGGATTATTTGATGCGGGAAATAGCAGTAGTTGCTCCATAGTTAATGCTCCACAGAAAAAGTCACCCTACTAAGATAATTGTCGATAATTATCATAGTAATGAAAATTGTTAAACGTATCAGAGGAAACTTCCTTGTATGGTGTACTCAGTTCTAACCATAGATTATCAAATTTTATTCCCGTTTTCTTCGTGGGGTCTTGCCATCCAAAATTTGACATCTCATACATTGAAGGGAATGTTATGACCCAAGATTTGAGGTCATACCATCTTGCTTGAAACTTATCATTCACAGGATCCTGATACACCATGCAAACTTTAGTATCAAGGTTCACATCGCAGAGTACATTGCCTAAATTTTCGATTTCTGATGGATCCTCTAATGTTTTGCTTTGAAGAAAGTAGCAAAAGTTGAATATAACCAGAGTGTGAGCAGGGTTGTCCAATTTGATCTCATCCGATAGAAATCTAGGCAATCCATTGTAGTCACGTCCTAAATAAAAATCCTTATAGAAACTTTCACCACTTCCATTGGGGCCATATTGATTGATCCGTCGTGCCATATCACGCATTGTATTAGACTTATCAATACCTATATAGGTAATGTCACACTGTCCTGCGAATGCAGCCCAAAATGCAATGCCCGAAGTCAACGGACCGCAACCAAAGTCAATGAACACAACCTTATCACTCAGGGATGGAAGATAATTTTTAAAGATTAGGACTTACGCATGATGCGCTTTTGTACCACAATCTGTTAGATTGTGGTACAAAAACGCTGTGTTTTCAGAAAAATTTCATCTAACATAGCCGCCTACACTCAAAATTGCGTAAGTCCTAAAGATATGATAAGAACTGAAAAGGTGCATAGGCATATAATTGTAACAGTAGAAAGAAACTTTATCTTCCGCTGAAAAATCTTCAGACGATTTATCAAAATCTGCCAGCCCTCCTTCCAGAATTTTGTAACGCAGATTGTTCATTTTGTCCCAATTATTCGCTCTGAATATCTCTACTACACTCGGTTTTACACGTTCAAATGGGCGTATTATCTGAGACTCAAACAACCTCTTTAAACTTTCACTAGGTGTATAATAGTTCCCATCAAGACAATGGATGTAGGACATGTTTTTGTTAAGATTCCTTTCTAAGACGGAGCGTCGTATACTTTGTCGTCAAGTAGCGATTAACAACGATATTTCCGTTATTTTTTCAGAGAACCACGCAACTGCCTCTGACCTAAGTTGGTTAATCAGAACCTGTATCGCTTCACCGAACATCTTAATGTGAGAAATTTATCAGTAGTCTTCGCGTGAAGCGTTGTACCTTGCCAACAATTTATTCCTTTCACGTCACGGTAATAGTGTAACAGGGAACGCAGCGTTTTTCAAGGTAATCTCCGTGTTACGCCAATATGGATGCCGGACGCTCTTCTAATTCACCTTGGTATGCAAGCAGGATCGCAACGGCGATGCATGTCCCGACAACACCCACCGGCG
>CAZURU010000573.1:0-3336 GCA_964623585.1 uncultured bacterium | reverse complement strand
CGGATAGCCTCCAGACCAGGTTTACACAACCGGCATAGTCTGCCCGCAGTTTAACGTAGGGGATTTCTTCAGGAAGAGCATAGTCGATGAGAAACCATGCCCACGACTGCAGGGATTGCAGAATGACCCCTGGGCTTTCACCCTCTTCGAGTTCACTTCGCCTATCCTGAAGGTAGTCGTAGTAGTCATCGACATACTCCTCCAGATCGTTTGCTGCCATGAATTCAAGAAGCTCGCCGTGCGTACGCAAGGCAAAGATCTTCCGCCTGGCCCACTCACTATTCGATACCCAATCGAAGTACGGATTCATGCGTTGCAGACGCCTTCTGGCGGGAAAGGGCAGCGTTCCCCCAGGGGGAACATGCTCTCTAAATCTGTAGAATCGGTCGCGTTCTGATGAAGCAGTTGAGGCAAGGCATATATGGTTCTTAAGCCAGCGAATCAGGAGTTCGCTTTAGGGACTTGCGAAACCGGCCATCTGGCCAAGGACGTTGAGGAGATTCCTGGCATCCGGCGCAGGTTGAAAACTGAAGGCAAGGGTTGAGGCAGGCTGTTTCAGAAGGTCGAATCGTTCTGCGGGGTTACGGGCCAGCGGCGGGTGTTGGATTTCGTCAATTTGGATGCCAAATCCTGGGCGATTTTCTTTCTAATGTTCCTGCGGCATTGTTTCCAGCCCCACACCAGGACATGCGCGGGGTCATTGTCGGTAGGGGATGGCTCAATCTTGGGAGATCTGCCTGCGCCATCCCTGACAGACTGTTTGACTTCCTGCACGCTCAGAACAGCCCACATGAAGCCTGGTACGGGGGCCAGAGGCGGAGATTTTTCGAGTTCCGAAATCGCGGTATCGATGTCCGGCCCTACGCCCAGGTCGACACAGATCTTTTCCAACCAGCTGAACGATAGAGTATGCACACCCTGTGGAAAGAGAAAAGCTTCGAAGGTAGGAAGGCCATTCACGACTTGCCAGTTTCGGCACTGTCTTATCAGACGGGAATCGTCAAGGCTATATCCATTCGCCGCGGCTTCAGTCTTTACATTCTCTGCAAAAAGGAGGAGATTTCACTGATGATGTTGGCATGTCCTGCAGTGCCGTCATATTCGATTCTCGGGCCGCCGCTATCTGACATGACAAAGCCAAGGTATTCAATCCGGCCATCCGGCAAGAACTCCAGGCCAAGAATACCGCCACAAGTCTGGTCGTCGCCATCTGGATCGGTTGGAGGCAATCTCCACTCAACCGCCAATGCGCCATCCCAACCAGCCACGATTGCAGGTTTCAGGTTTCTGTTCTGTTTGAAAAACTCGGCGACCGATTTGAAAGAGGCAGGATTCAGCCCTTCCGCATCCGGGTCGCTGCCATACGTCCCTATCAGGTCACTTAGTCTTTGGGCAACATCGTGCCTCCCGTTATCGACCAGGTCGTGCAGAATCTTCTTCTCGTTCTCTGAAGCAAGTCCGGACCACGGAGAGTCTACGGCAGTGGTTCTTTGAGGATTATGGCGGGCAGGCAGTTCGCACGGTTGTGGTTCCATCGCGGTGAGGAGGCCAGGGGTTAACTGGTCCGGATTCAGGTGGCGGATGTAGAGATAGTCGAATCTGACCCGCCTTGCATTTCGGGCAGTCAATATGACAGGATCCTGGATGTTACCGACTTTGCGGTACCCAGACATGAAGAACTCAGCGCCTTTCCTTCCTGTTGAACGGAGCCACAATGTTGAAAGGCTGACATTGGGGGCGAGCCGGTTGGCTGGTTGTTGCGTAGCGAATCCTGGGCTCCGGGAAAGTTCCGCAGATGGGTTATTTTCTCTTGCGCTTTTTGGTTCTGGATACGAGGAAACTGTCTTCGGGCCGCAACTCTCTCCACAATTCTTTTGCAACATCTTCGTGCTGGTGTTTTTCAAATCCAAACACACCTACATGAGAAGGATAGTTGTCGTGAGGCATGAAACATGCCTCTGGATTCGTTTCTGGAACTTTTGAAATTGCACTCTTTATACGGACCCAACTGAGGACAGTCCAACATTCTCTATTCTGGTAGATGTCGCGCGGAATATCAATCTCAAGTTGATAAAGTGCAGTGGGTATGCAAGTTGGGGAATCTATTATTCTACAGATTTCTTCGAGCCAAGCAAATGACAGATAAGGGTTGTCCTCTGTGAGTTCTTTTTTTGTGAAGCAGAACATTTTGAAAGATATTTTACCTTCATCATAATACTTTTTGGGACAGTGTCTGATGAGATGGTCAGGGTCACCAGGTCTGTGGTCTCCGCGACTCATCACCAATCCAATCGTTCAGTGAACTCTTTGATTGTGTTCATTAGTTCAGGCAGAGTCGTCTCTTCATTCAAATTTTCAATGCCTTCGGCGCTACCGAAACACCTTATTCGATTTTGAGAGATGAATTCCAAGTAAAGAATTCCTGCGTTGTTCAAGTCAGTTGTATCTGGCGAAATTTCCGGCGGTACACGCCACTGAATTCCTACATGACCGTTGTCATCGCCGAAAATGCCTGGCCCTGGATATTGTGGTCTTTCTATTCTGACAAAGTGGGCAAAGGCTAAGAGTGACTCCCATGTAAACACTTCGTTATCTTCGGCGAGATCTTCAATAAGGAGGTCAAGTCGTGCGGCAATCTTTTCAAATCCTTCTTTGTGAAGCAAATCGAGGATTTTTGTCTCCCGTATAGAAGCCTGTTCAGACCATTTTGGATCAAAGGCGCTCAACAGATAATCGTAGACTTGATCAAAAAAGAAATCTCTTATGGAGTTTTCCGTCCACATCAGATCTTTGTCTCTTTCTTCGACAACCGCGTATTCACTTATGGAGGTTGAAGACTCAGCAACAAACGTCTGAATTTGATATGGGCTAAGACGAACAAAACTCCCGAATGGATTTATGGGAGGAGTGGGTATTTCGATTTCCTGCGTTATATTTGTGTAATCAGGAATCATGTTGCTTGTTATCTTGAATTCTTTGAAAATGTTCAATGCGGCTAATGAGAGTGTCGAAAGAAGAAATAGCCCCTGCCAAGACATGGTATTCTGGGGAATCTCCTTCATGATCAGCCTCAGCACGTACTTCGTAGATTTCCTTCATTTTCCTTAGTGCAATGAGGTACGAACTGGTATATTCACTTGGAGACATACTAACGACAAGTATAGAGAGTGCCATTTTCATCGCCTCATGACCACCTATGAGGCTATTGATGTTGATCGATTTCTGTTCGTCACTTATTTCAGACATTTTGCCAGCACTCTATCTCTGGAACGCTAACGCCTCTTTGTTTGCGATAGAGTAACATACTTGCTACAGGGGTCAAAGTTCATTTACCCC
>CAZURU010000572.1:230-3337 GCA_964623585.1 uncultured bacterium | reverse complement strand
TAGACTATATTAGCACAAAGAGGAAAATTATTCAAGCAAATTGCGTAAGTCCTATATATTTTATCGTTATAAGCAAATTGGGTGGGTTCAGACATATGCAACGAGTCCGTCAAAATTATTCGTGGGGGCAAATCAACGTTTAGCGATTTATGTCATGAAACACAGTTCAAAATCTTCTCCCATGCTCAAAGTGTCTCGGTACCATAGATGGCATGAACAATTTCGTCCATGCCTCTTTTCTCTTGTAGAACATGTTGATATTGCGAATATTTCGCATAAAAATTCCGTTCCCAAAATGCATTGTGAGATTGAGCAAAGTTTGTGGAAAAAAATGGAGCAATTCTCAGCTTTAGGGTTACACCTTATAAACCGTGGAGATTCAAGCACGATATATTTTCACAATTCTCCGCGTTATTGGATCCGAACGATGAACTTTATTCCTTACTTTTGGAATGAACGAGATGGTGAGAAAAAATCAACTCAAGTAAAACCCTTATGCTTGGCATCGGAATTAGACGCTGCATCAGTAGTTGCTGCGTTGAACAGTTCACTTTTTTACTGGTGGTATGTTATCCTATCTGATTGCCGCCACTTGAATTTGCGTGAAATCAATAATTTTGGAATTGGTATTGATCAAATGGATGAGACTATAAAGCAAACCCTTTCTGAGCTTTCTATTGATTTAATGCAAGATTTAAAACTCCATTCACGACGAAAGGATACCAATTATGCAACTACAGGTCGTGTCATATATGACGAATTTCATCCGAGTCACTCCAAACACATCATAGACAAAATTGACCGTGTGCTTGCCGAACACTACGGCTTCACGGATGAGGAATTAGACTTTATCATCAACTACGACATCAAGTATCGTATGGGTTTGGGGAATTGAATAGTTTTTACATCTTTTTTAAGAAAACTTGACAATTTACAAAGAGAATGTTATAATTAAACGGATAAATAAATGTTGAAGAAAAACCGAACGGTTTGCAACTAAAGTAGAAATATCGTGTATATTCATTTACATCAGTAATAATGCTGCTGAAGTTATGTACACAAGTTGAATATTCCTAATGTAATTAAAATCATTTTCCGAATTGTCATTCTTATGCTATAATCATAGTTAAAATACATGGAAAAGATAAAATTAATTAAAATTTCTTTTATAGGGGCAAATACCCAAAGTCCGTTTTGAATGCCTTATGAATACAACAACAGAATTAACCATAAAATATGAAAACCCACCTATTGATGAAATTGTTTGCGGCATAAGTTTTGCTCCAATTAAGGAGTTAAGATCGGGGCATTTCGGCATCCTATGGCAAAAGTTCAAGCAAGATTTTCCGATGACCGAAGACCAAATCATAGTGGGTCCTGTGGACCAAAAAGATCTTGGAAGCCCGGACAAGTTTCCATTGCCAAGGGTCTGGTTCATACACGAAAACGAAAACGAACTTATCCAAGTGCAACGGAACCGCTTCCTTCACAATTGGCGGAAAAGACATCCGGGTGATCATTATCCAGGTTATGAAAAAGTTGTTGAGAACTTTGAAAAATATCTATCTCGTTTTGAGGAGTTTCTTTTAGAGGAAAACTTAGGGAATCTATTGGCAAAAAAATACGAATTAACATATATTGACCTCATGCCTAAAGGGCAGGGGTGGGAAAACCCCGGCGATTTGGAAAAAATTTTCCCAAATTTGTTATCTCTAACTAAACAAGGTATACCTTTGAATGCCGTAAGAAACATTAACTGGCAAATTATCTTAAACCTACCAGATAACTTAGGACAACTAATGGTTTCCATTCGTAATGCCAAGAGGGTCTCTGACAATCAGCAGATTATCTACATTGAATCTACAGCAGTTAGCAGTGGATCATACAAACCTATTCGTGGTTGGTTTAACACCGCACATAAAACAATTGGCGAGTTTTTCTCTAACCTCGTAAGCACTGAAATTCAAGAGAAGTTTTGGGGGCGAAAATCGTGACAACTCAATACACACAAGGTACAACAACAATAAATAAAGATATTGTTTCTCCATTTTCCCATAATGAAACGGAGCAGTTGGATATTCTAGAACCTTCACAACAAAACGTGAAAACAAAGTCTGGAATTGGGACCACTCTATCAGTAATATTTGGGAGTGCCATTTTCCTTCTTGGTGGAAGTGGAACGCCAAATATTCCAGAGCCTCAAGCTGAAGACACAAGTGCATCGATCAAAGTGAGTTATGGCGAAGAAATTGAATCTGGAACAACACAAGAGTTGGCAGATACGCAGGTGCAACGTCTTGCTTTTCCTTCCTATAATGAAGAAGACATACTTAAGTTGGATGTTGTTACGGTTGCTCCTCCGCCTCGTCGATCGGGCATAATACGAGTTAAACTAATACACAAAGGGCGAAGCAAACCAATTCCTATTGAAGATCCTTGGGAAGCATAGATATATCCTTTATGAACATTTCAGAAACGACCTATCCCTGGTATTGTTTAGTAGACGGTGATGAGTTGCAACAAGGAGACATTCTGGAGGATTGTCCCGTATTTTTTCCACCCTCTAATTTGACACTCAATTCCTTAGAAGCAAATTTTATTTGGGAAGAACGAGATGTTATTATCATGTCCCAAAGTTGTGATATAATCAAGGAAAGAGAAAAGATCAGAGAGGTATTACTTTGTGCTGTATGGAACCGATCAGAGATTACAGAAGGGCATTTATCTACAAACAGAGGGCTAGAAGATGCTCGGAGAGGACAACTACCAGCTTCTCATGTGCTTAACGAGTGTAAATTACTGAATGCAGAAAGAGAGTTTAGAATTGTTGACTTTCACTATGTTTTTACGCTGCCATTAAGTTTTTGTAGAGAATTTGCGGTAAAAACTCCAAACCGTATCAGATTGCTTCCGCCATATCGAGAACATCTCTCCCAAGCTTTTGCTCGTTTTTTCATGCGGGTTGGTTTACCTACCGATATTCCTCGATTCAAATAATTCAACACCTCAATATTCGGAAATTGAATAATTTCCTCACTACTGCTTCACAGACGAGGAATTAGACTTTATCATCAACTACGACATCAAGTATCGTATGGGTTTGGGGA
>CAZURU010000572.1:0-130 GCA_964623585.1 uncultured bacterium | reverse complement strand
ATTGAGGTGAATAAAGGAAAATATTCATGAGTACCACTGATAGAGTTTCACCTGAATTGCGAAAAATTGTGAAGGAAATGGGTGTGTAAAATTATTGTCACCTTTTTTGTCAGAATCGCGGATTATCGCG
>CAZURU010000571.1:0-3342 GCA_964623585.1 uncultured bacterium | reverse complement strand
CTGGAATATCAGGAACAATAGATTAACACACGAATTCTAACAACTTATCGCAGCAATTTATCTGTTCTTCGGAGAATATCTGTTCATATTGTGCCCCTTTAGTAAATATAAAAATAGTAAACATAAAAATGAGTAGATACTAATGATGGAGGTAAAAATCATGTCCGGAAGTAAAAACAATTTAATCGACCTGAATAAGAAACTCATACCGAACTTGAAACCTTTTCTATATCTCACGCTTCTATGCCTGTTTGCCGCACCAATAAACTTATGGGCGCAAGCAGTACCCAGATTGAATTCTCTCTTTCCCGCAGGGGCACAAGTCGGAAATACCGTCGAAGTAAAAATTCGAGGATCAGACCTTAATGGCGCATATAAACTCATTGTTGAAGGGGCACCTGGTATCACTGGAACCCTAAACACTGGCGGCGGGAAAGTAGATGAAACTAACAAACCCATCTTTGAAGCAAACTGCGGACAGTGCCATGAACTTCGCTCACCAAGCAATCGATCCATGACAGCAACACAATGGGCAAGAGTCGTCAAACGCATGGTAGAAAACCAAGGTGCTGAAATCAGCGAAGATGACCAAACAAAAATCACACAATATCTAAAATCTGCTGCACGTGCAAGCGGCGGCATGACAGCTGAACTAATAATCGCCCCCGATGCACCAATCGGCGTCAGGGAACTACGAATCGTCGGTAAAAATGGAGCATCCACCGCATGGCCCTTTGAAATCACAAATGTCCCCGACACATTTGAAACTGAAAACAACAACAATCCTGGCTCCGCAACGATCATTGAACTACCCATCATCATAAACGGTGTCATACACACAGGCGGCGATGAAGACTATTACACATTTGATGGCTATAGAGGCGATCGCTGCGTTTTCAATGTAAAAGCATACCGATATAACAAAATCAGCCAACAATTCTTCAATCCAACCATCTCGTTATTTGATGAACATGGTACAGAACTTGCAAGAAGCAACGGATTCTACAGCCTTGATCCGCTAATCGACTTCACAATCCCTGAAGATGGAAAATACTTCTTGCGAATTCGAGACCTTCTCTATCGGGGTAACCCAGATTCTGTTTACCGATTGATGAGCGGTGTTGTACCATATAACACCTATATTTATCCCACAGGTGGAGAAATCGGAAAAAAAATACAGACAAAAATCGGCGGAGAAAACCTACCAGAAACTGACTGGGAAGTTGACCTAACTAATGAACAACCTGGATTGAAACTTATACGAACAACCTACGGTATATTCCCATTCGTTGCAAATGAGTTTCCTGAAGATACTGAACGGTTTGTAAAAAATGCTGCAAAGGACGAAGTAACTGAAACAGATGAAGAAGATGGAGAACAGGCAAAAAGTGCTGAGTCCGAAATCCTTTTCCAAGCGAAATGCTCAGCCTGTCATGAACTACGATCACCAGACAACCGCGCACTCACAGCGGAACAGTGGGAGACCACCATCACCCGAATGGCAGGAAAAGAGAATGCTGACATTACACCAACACAGCGTGACCGCATTATTGCATTCGTCGCAGAAGAAGTCGTCCGAATGGGGCAACTCATAGCAAAACAGATCAAAAACGCACAAGAGCTTACAACGCCAGGGGCTATCAGTGGACGCATATCTAAACCCGGAGAGGTGGACTATTACCAATTCACCATTGAAGAAGGCTCACGGCTCGGACCTTGGTGGGTTATACACCCATTTGACAACACGGATGAAAAGGGGTTTGATGCTGTCTATCCGCCTGAACTTGAAATTGATTTTGACAAAGAATATGAAGGAAAGAACGGACGAGTCATTAAATGGTACAGAACCAACGCAAGAGGTGAAGGCGTTTTCTCAAATGTACCAGAAGATGACGTAACAGGCTACGCACTAACCTACTTTGAATCTGAACGCGACCAGAAATACCTGCTATCCCTCGGTTCAGACGACACAATCAAAATATGGGTTAACGATAAACTCATCTTTAGTAAATACGTGCACCGTCAATTGCGACGAGGAGACGACGTTATTGAACTACCAGTCACGAAGGGAAAAAACAAGATACTCTTCAAGATTACAAACGGTTACGGTCCGTGGGGTTTCTTTGCTGACATCGGAGGCTATTCCATAGATTTATCCGCAGAAAAACTGAACTCCCCATTAAGTCCATCACTAACACTCTTAAATGACCAAGGCAGAGTCTTGAGAAACAACGCTGGAAGAGGCGGAAGAAGAGACGCAATTATTGACTACAGTTTTGCTCAACCCGGTGTATACGCACTTCGAGTCGAAGACATCTCAGGTAAAGGGGGAGACGGTTATGTCTATCATTTAGATATACGTCCCACTTCGCCAAACTTCGCTATGTCAGTAACACCTGATAATCCAAACATTGGACGGGGTGGAACAGCACTATTGAATGTTAGTTTGCAACGACGGGTCGGGTTTACTGAACCAATCCTACTCTCAGTCGAAAATCTACCTCCTGGCGTTACTGCAAGCCAGAGTGCTATCCTCTCTGAAGGCGGAAACAATCAAGGGTATCTAACCCTAACTGTAGCACCAGATGCTGAATTAGCACATAGCGTCGTCCAAGTCGTAGGCACAGTAACGACAACATCTGGTCATCAGATCAAACGCACAGCGAGTCCAATAGAAATATTCCAAATACGGAACAACGACCAGACTGTGCAGCGCAAGAACATTGTCGTCAGTATTACAGAAGCAACACCTATCATTGTGTCTACAATACCTGACGAAGTAGTTGTTACACCTGAAGAAACCGTTGAGATAAAGGTAAGAGTTGAACGAAGGAACGGTAATAGACAGAACCTGAACCTTACCGCAGTCGGACTACCTCTTGGCGTCAGACTCCAACGACAGACAACCGTTCTCCGGGGAGATTCTTCAGAAGCCACCATAACACTTGAACCTGAGATAATTTCTGGTGGCAATAATGAAATCAGACGAAACCCCTTTATCGGTAATCAGCAGACGAGACCGCATACCTTCGTCATCAACGCATCAGTTGGAAATCGACGGATTGCAAGCAGTCCTGCCGTAAAACTATGGTTAGGAAACCGACCCGATGCTGCTGATGAGCAAGCAAAATTAGAAGGAAATCAGTAATCATAGTTCTATTTTTTCACCCAATAAATCAAAACGTTATTTCAAGATATGCTTTGGAATAACATCAAATCTATAGGCGAGGTCCAGCCGGGATCAACTGAATTCGGTGTGATTCGGTGCCTCGCCTCTATCTTTAATCTTATCACTCCCCCGTGTCAAGACACCGAAGTTTTAGCTCGGTGATGTAGACACGG
>CAZURU010000570.1:0-3343 GCA_964623585.1 uncultured bacterium | reverse complement strand
AAACTAACATAAGTTTGAGATAATACTTTGTACCAAAACGAGGTATTATCTCAAACCTAAAAGGAGAAGAAAAATGAAAAGAACATTTCGTGTGGCTATTATTCTTATTCCCGTTGCCGTACTTCTTGTCGGTATCGGCTTGTGGCGAAACCACTATCTCAAAATCATGAATTCGGAACCGGAAAAGGTCTATAACGACAAACCTGTGCAACCGAAAAACCTAACAACTGACGCTAAAACCCCTAAAGTGACCCACGCACAAGATGATGATAATACAGATGTTATGGATGAAGAACCCAGTAAATCCACACAACGAACTGGCAATAGAATCATACCCGAAGAAATGGATAATACAAGTCCTTCGCCTACTGACACAATATTTGGTGATATAGCAGAAGAAAATCTAACTCCCGAAGTTGTCGCAGCCATAAAAAAGTACGAGGAGATACAATCAGCAATACCTGCTTTAAATGAGGAACTAAAACCCCTTTTGGGAGCGATACCTTTAGACTTGGACGCTATCACATTGATAAATGAGAAAAAGAGAAATCTAAAACAACGCCGTAAAGATATCCTTGAAACTCTCGCCAGGTATTCTGACGAAGCATTCAATGAACTCCAAGCCACAATAGCAAGGAAAAAAGCCGCTGAAAGAATGATGGCTGAGTTAGACGACCCCGCATCTGTTGAAGACGAAGAGAGAACTTCTAAGATAGAAAGGGTAATTGATGAAATTGATGAAATACATAAATCTATTCAAGACATGTCAAGGAACGAATTGGAAGAGGCTGCAGAAAAATTAGAAGAAGTCTCAGAAGACCTACCTCAATCCCAAAAATAAAGAAATCCTTATGGCATTAGGATGTATGCCATCAGTGTGTTGTTATGATGACACCTGCATAAGGCACTGAAGGAGTTTAGATGCCACAATCTCTTTATCATCGTAAGATCTCAATAGGTATTCTGCTGTTCTGTCTGTTAATTATAGCATTCTTTATTCGTATTCAAGGTACAGGAAATTTATCCAACAAGCAATTTACTGGTAATGATGCTTATCTTTACTACTGGCAGGCGGGGATCATCGCTGAACATGGCCACCTTCCTGCCCGCGACATGCATCGCTGGCTGCCGGTAGGGAGAGATAATGGACAACTTCTTTCTCTTTATGCTTATGCTATTGGCTACATACATAAAGCAGCTCCTTGGTTGTCTCTCTATCACATTCAACTGTACCTACCAACCCTCTGTTATATTTTCGCTCTCGGTATTCTGTATGTTTTTCTTGTCCGTTTCAACGGTGTTCTATTTGCTGCCATAGCTGCTATACTCTTAGCAACGCTTCCGGGTAGTGTAGAGCGCAGCACCGCTGGTTTCGGAGATCGCGACGCATGGTGTTTGATGTTAGGCGTGTTATCCGTAACAAGCTACTTGTGGAAAGAACAGAAGGAACCAGGTGTTATCAGATACACCGTAACCGCTTTAAGTGGTTTCACCGTTTTCCTGGGTGGTTTGAGTTGGGAAGCCTTCGGTACATTCGTTATCATTATTCACGTAGTAGAATTCTATAAATTTTGCACCACAGATATAGAAGAGCATTTAAGAGAGTATCTTCTCTATATACTTATGTTTGTGCCGGGTCTTTATCTGCTCAGTCCCGCATATCACAGTGGCTATGGTTTATCTACACATATTGCTGCGCTTACGTTATACCTCCCGATTGGAATCTTTGTCTTACGCTTTACCAGATATATCCTTGTCAGATACTATGAACCTTTGCGTTTACATGCGCGAAGAATATCCTGGGGTCTGTCTCTACTCGCGATCGCAGCAGTAGGTTGTTATTTCCTCTACCATACAAACGATTTTGAGACGACAGCTTTCGTCTGGCAAGAAGATCGTATCATGAAAGACATGACGGAACTTGTTGACCCTCACTACGGTTATTGGACAGGACGATATGGTGCTGTCTTTCTCTTAGGTAGTTTGGGTATTATTCTTGCCACAACAACTCTATACAGATGGAACGGACTACCGCTAACGTTCTCACTTGTCTTATTTACGATGACTACTTTTTTTCGAGAACCTTTTAGTAGATGGATTGGTACAACCTTTTTAGGTGAAAAAGCACTATCCTGGTCAAGGTTAATCTCTTTGCAAGAAGTGACTGACAGGCTGACAGGTGTGGATGTGTGTGATACACTCTTTCTGATTTCATTTGGACTCATTGCCGTTTCTTTCGGCATCACATGTTATCGGAAAGTATACACAAGAGACGACTGGTTACCCCTGATTATGCTTTCATGGTTCATCTTATGGGTAGCTCTGTCGCGTGGCGGAAAACGTTACGATTTCTTTATTGGTATCCCTCTCGCCTACGGTACCGCATGGTTTCTCAACACACTGTCAACATCTGTCATGCAAAAGTTTCCCTTGAGAATAGAAAAGGCACAATGGATTCCCACAGCTTTTGCCACTACTTTTCTTATTCTCATTCTCTTTTTCAAACCGTTCGGAGGACATGCAACTCGTGCTACAGATGCTGCCACGAAATGGCGTAAACCTGTTATAGGAAATAACACACCTTTAGCACGGACGCTTAAGTTTTTAAATACATCACTTCCAGATAACGTTACTGTTGCATCCAATTGGCACTATGGTAGTCTTCTCAATGTCTTTGGAGGTGTCAAGACTATTACAGATCAGGATACTTTCATACCACATTGGATACACCTATATTATCGCCACGTCTATTGTGCACAAACGCCACGCGAAGCACTGACCTTTCTCAATACCCACGGTGTAACACACCTTATGCTTACAGAACGGGGTCTCACTATCAAAGCGAGACGTTTTTCTAATATCGGTAGTAACGAAAAATTTGATAGACAATTTAAGGTCACAAAACTATCTTTGTTACAAGACATACGTTTTCCAAGAATAGGACACGCCTCTATCCAATATATTGAGTTTCCTGACATAACATACGAACCAAAATACTTGACTGCATACCTTAAAAATGGTGATACAGCGAAGCTCCCTTATGTTGCTTTTCAAGGTAAAAAACGCATTACATCCAAAACCGATAGTGATGATACCTTATACGGTGGTGTCATTCTTTATTACAATGATGAAGACAGGGTTGAGAGAGCTTATCATGTGCCGGCAATAGGGTGGCAGAGTCTTGCTGTACGTCTATATTTCAAGGGTGAATTACGAGACAATTTCGTTCCAATCTATCCGGTAAATGGAGATGACACCTCGTCTATCAAAGTATGGAAAATCCGTTATCCATCCGATATTGAAACGGATGAAAAATACCTTGCAACCGAATCAGGAGTTTTAT
>CAZURU010000569.1:0-3353 GCA_964623585.1 uncultured bacterium | reverse complement strand
TGTGAAAGAGTTTATTCTCGATTTCGGCGACGTAGGGTGGCAGTTGATCTGTGGGAGTGCCTTGAATGTTCTCGGTTTTAGGTAGTTCTGGTGGTTCTTCATTATCAGCGAGTGCTTTGTTGATTGTCTCGATAACTTCTTCTATTGTTACTGTTTTGCTTTCCATTTATCACCTGGTATTGTGTGTAGATTGTATGAATATATTTTATATTTTAGCATAGTTTGGGTAAAAACGATAATAATATTTGTACAAACAGATCAATTGCCCAATGCATCAAAGATTTCTTGGTCTGTGGGTCTGTAATCCGCACCGTAAGCCGACTTCATGCTATTCCAGTATTTATCAACTGTTTTCTTTTCGACATTGTTAAATATAATGAGTTCGACTTCTGTCCAAGTATCATTCACAATATTGTCCCATTCGTCTAACGCGTCTTCCATACCGTCTAACACGTCTTCTATAAAAGTGTCGCTATATTCTCGTTGCATCAAATTTTGACATAAGAATGCACGCGTAAAAGAAAAACCTTTAATTGCCGTGGGAGTCAATACAAGGTCGTCAGAGAGGTTGCTTGATAAAAAATCGTCTGCCCAAAGCCAAAAGAATTCCACTTGCACCGTTGGAGAGTATCTCATCTGTATTTCTATCGGTGGTGCGACTGGCAGGAGGTCTTGGCACTCCATTCGTAAGATGTGTTTGTGGATTTTGAAGTTCATTTAGCTAAAGATGATCTCATGTAAAATACTTTTATATTTTACCATAGTTTTGGGAATGTGTGGTAAAATCATTTTAGATAATTGAGACATTAACAAAAAATAAGTTGAAAATCTGCATATGGATTCTGAGATTTTCAACTTATTTTTTATGAACTTTGAATGACAGAGTAAATTCTAAGGAGTACCCTTGTTTTGTTTTTTTTCCCACTCCCTAGCACCTTCTCTCGTAGAAATGTAACCAACTTGTTTTATATGTACGTTAGGACCATATTTCTGTTGGTGTTCTTTCTCCCGTCTATCTAAATCATTTGTAATACCACTTTTAAGAATGTTGTTGCCTCTTTTTACATGGTATTTATATGTGTCTCTCTTTGCCATTTTCTCATCTCCTTGTTTGGCGGATTCATGTATAACGTATCCTATAATGCGTTATATACTGCCAAACATAAAACATATGAAATGCGTTTTACTATGGGATCGCATTGTTTATCCCAGCATTGTAACCGTTGTTAGGCGGTTGGTAGGGAACGCGCCATGTGACGCGTCTAACAATCCCTACCTAAACAATGCTGATAATAGTATACGATTAAATATAGAAAAATGTCAAGAAAGAATTTTCTTTTAGAATTTTTTGAGAAAATCTCAAGTCCAAAAACACTTATGCCCAAAGCCAAAAGAATTCCACACGCCCCGTTGGAGAGTATCTCATCTGTATTTCTATTGGTGGCGCGACTGGCAGTAGGTCTTGGCACTCCATTCGTAAGATGTGTTTGTGGATTTTGAAGTTCATTTAGCTATAAAAATATTTGAAAGACTTAAGTGAAGATTAAAGGTACTCACACTGGGGGCAAACCTATCAAAGTTTCGCAGCTCGGTGAGGTTGTCACATCGGATTAAGATTCGGTTTGATGCATATGTTCCGTTTCTACTGATGCTCTCTAATGCTTTGCATTATTGCGTCTAATACATCATCTTGTATACCGAACACCTTACGGCAGAAAACATCTAAGGGTTCATAACTGTCAATATGTGTATTAGCGATAATTGTACCACTTCCATCTTTCCGTTTTGATGGACTTGGAATCCACTCATGACAGACAACTATTTTATTGGCGTATTGCGCTATTAATTTATCTGTGGGTGTCTGCCAACCAATTACAATAACTTCCACTTCCAACTTTGCAATCTCATTGTAAATATCAAGCGCATCCTTTTCAACCTGAAATATCTGGTGTTTTTCAGTCAATTTAGGGTCACCAGGTTGTATTCTATTTTTATATTCCGTTTTGATGTCATTGTTGAAAAATCTGTCGGAATAGATTAGTGTATCTTGTACCTTGAATTCAATTAGAGCAGTTTTCAGTCCAATGTCCTTATCGTCAGTCCTTACAATTACAGAATCTGGTAAAAAACGAACAAAGCGCGATGATATATCCCTTGCAAAGCGAATGTACTGATGGAGTTGTTTTACATCGGTATTTTCTACACCGAAGTTTGCAATTCTGTGAGTTTGACAAATTTCGTTCAAGGTGTTTATAAAAGGTGTTTCAAGCTTTGTAGCTTGTTTTGTTCTACCACTGAAATCTTGCATTATAGTTTTCTCGCTATTACTACAAACTGGTTACATATATTAGGAACATAGGTTGTCGGATAGCCGTAAGGGTACAACCTTTTGGAATCTTGGACTATAATGACCATTCCTTGCCATGTCATACCAATTCGTTCAAGACATTCACCGATATGTGCATGGAACGGATAATACTTGCTTTCGTGCCTGAAATCTGACACGATTACCGCTGTATATGCCCGATGCTTTAATACTCTGATCCACTCCCGAAAGTGCTCGGTCAAAGCTTCTAAAAAATAGTCATAAGACTTGATGTGTCCAAGGTCGTATCCATCATTATCGCCATAATCTGTAGCAAGCCCAAACTCTGAACGCTCCTTTTTTGCTTTGTGATCTGTTTTTTGGAGTATTCCCCAATATGGCGGACTGGTGAGAATAAAATCTTGCGATTCAGCATCCATTTCTCTTAATCCAGCGAGAGCATCTTTTTTCTTGATCTGTATGGGATGGGGACTATAAGATTCCACTTTACGAACTCTCTGCTTGGCAAGCTGCACCCATTCTTCATATATGTCAAATCCTACACATGCCCGCTTTTCATATACACAAGCAACAGCTGCACTGCCTACACCAATGAATGGATCAAGCACTCTTTGCCCCTCTTTTGTAAACAATCTGATTAAACGGCGAGCGTCCTCTTCCGAGAATGTCGCGGGATGTTGTTTTTTTAAGGCATCCCTCGGCGTTGCTTTGGACATCACAACGATTGAACCCTGCAATTCTTCCAACACTTTGTCCCAGTCCAAATCTTCAAATGGACGGTCTACACCATCCACATTAGCACTTCTTGTTAAGGGTAACCATTCTTTACCGTTCAAATCGTTCAACCTGTTATCTGTTTTAGTTGTCAATTCAATTACCTCTATAGATTCGTGATCCGTTTAGATTATCAGCTGAGCCTGTGTAGATTGTATAAATGTTTTCATATTTTACCACGAATTTGACAAATTGGGGAAATTATTTGGTAATAAGTAGATGAGGGATAGTTTAAAATGTTTGTAAAGTCTGA
>CAZURU010000568.1:0-3354 GCA_964623585.1 uncultured bacterium | reverse complement strand
TTCCTCTACACGACCTACGCAAATGGTATATTATAAAGTAGAAATGGTATAAGTAATCTAATGGGATATTTAGATGAATACGCGTAATTTAGTCTCAGAGTTTATTGGGACATTTGCACTTATTTTTGTTGGTGCAGGCGCATTAACAATAACCCATACAGGTTTAGGCGAAAACGCCTACAAATTTGACAATCTGTTGACGGTAGCACTTGCCCACGGACTGGTTGTAGTTGCATTTTACTATGCATACATAGACTTCTCAGGTACACACATAAATCCAGCAGTGACTTTGGGACTGCTTGTAGCAAAAGAGATAAAACTCACTACAGCTATCGGTTACTGGATAGTACAATTTGCTGGAGGAATCTTAGGTGCATTAGCACTGAAAGGCGTTTTACCTGTTGATGGTGACCTCGGCGTAACGATTTTAGCTGATAATGTCAATATAATACAAGGCATTAGTGTGGAAATCATACTTACATTTTTTCTTGTCAATACTATTTTCAATACTGCAGTTAGTGGCAGGACAGGAAAACTGGCGGGGTTAGCAATTGGTCTATCGCTAATAGGATGCATATTGATGGGAGGTCCATTAACACGTGCATCATTTAATCCAGCACGCACACTCGGTCCTGCTATAGCAAGTGGCATTTATTCTGATATTTGGTTGTATTTCGTTGGACCGGCAGTTGGGTCTGTGATGGCAGCGGCACTCTACGTTGGTATATTCAAAGATAGAAAACAGAAATAGACTCATGCACAATGCACAAGCCTAATCTCATGAATGGAATTACGAAAACGGTATATCCTGATGTACCGTTGTCATCTATTGTTCAGCGTTGATCGGTATTTGTGTAGGTTTAGACGACTCTGGTTTTGGTACTGACACAGACAAAATACCATCTTTAAAATCTGCCTTAATGTCGCTTGCTTCGGTATGTCGTGGCAGTGGAATCGCATGACGAAATCTACCAAATTCTCTACTGGAGCGACGTACTTTAATGTTATCGTCTGACCTATTCGGTTTTTTTACTCCCTTAATTGTCAATCGATTCTCAACAACAGTAACGTTTATATCCTCCTCAGAAACACCAGCAAGTTCAACATTGATAATGATATTGTCATCTGATTCGCAGACATCAGCAGCTGGAATCCATCTGAATCTTGGTCCAACATTCTGAACACGTCGATTAGGAGATCTTCCTTCAGATGCTTTTTTCCTTTTTCTTCCCGGTGAAAATTCGTCTTTCCGATGGTTATGCGATCTGAAATCTGCCTTTTTCATGGGTGGACGTTTTCTTCTTCGTGATGGGGGTATAGGTTCTCTTCTATCATTTCTATCAGATTCGTGCATCTGTCGTAAGATTCTTCTTGGATGAATGGGTGGCCCTTCTACCTGTATTTCTTGACTTGATGAATGTTCTGACCTTTCATTCCTATTCCTCAGACACTTTCTATTCCTACTAACCCGGTTTCGCCTTCTCTGACCTTTGAAAGGTCCTCTCCTGTGTTCATTCTGTGAATGTTCCATTTTCAATTCTCCTTTATTATAGTATTGGTTTATTCACTAAATTCGTAAGTTAAGACATATACATTATAGTAGTGTTCGAATATTTTGTTTTGAAATGCAAAAAGGACTGATGGTTTTACCCACCAGTCCTTATGATGCAGAGTTAAGTTTAACTTTGATCGGAGGTATCATTCGCAGCTTGCACACCGATCTGAATCTCTTTCGGTTTTGCCGCTTCTGCCTTCGGTATTGTTAGTGTCAGGATACCATTCTTATAGTCAGCCGTTATGTTTCCAGTATCAACATGCCTCGGTAGTGTAAAACTTCTTTGAAATGTACCGTACCGTCTTTCTACACGATGGTAACTCTGATTTTGGATTTCCTGTTTCTGATTTTTCTCGCCTTTGATTGTAAGTAAGTTGTCAGTGACAGAAACCTGAACATCTTCTTGAGCTACTCCGGGAAGTTCGGCGTGGATTTCAAAGCCACTATCATTTTCAGAAATGTCTACGGTTGGCATCCAAGTGCTGTTTTCTTCAGTACTTTCACTGTCATTAGATGACAGAAGGTCTCCGAAGACTCTTCCCATTTGGTTGTGAAGATTGAATAGATTATTGACGGGTCTGCGGGTTGCTAAATATGCCATTTTTTTGTCTCCTTTTATTGTATTAGTTGTACTCTTATGAGCAATTTCTGTGCCAAATCAACTTTGTTAAAAATGTTAGTCAATATACTAATCCTATTTAAGCAAATATGATGCCAAAAAAGTACAGCAGAATTGGAGAGTAGGAAAGATGAACCAAAAACTTAGTCTGTGATAGGATTTAGGGATAATCTTAAGAAGTCTTTGTCAGATAATTGAAGGTTTTGTATCATTGGCAGTTCGGGAAATAGTAGAATTGCACAGAGAAACTAAAACAATCATAATGTCAAACTGACATTTGTTTGTCATTATGAAATGATGCAAATGTCAAAAAGACAATGTAATTAGACTCTACTATCTGTCTTGATTTTATTGGTTGGAAGTGCCGGGAGTATCAACTATGTTGTTTATTTAACATTGAACGTATCCCTGATGCAACAGTTTGCAGTGCGACTGGATTGGCAGTCATGTAAGGAATAATTATATCTGCATACTGTTTACAAGATTCAGTATAGACAGGAAAATTAGGAATAACATCGCGCCGATACCAACTGACGACTCTTTCAAGATCACCATTTCTACCAACATCACGGAGTATTCTCCGCAATACGCGCTCGTGTGCATCAACATCTAAATATATCTTCATGTCAATTAACTCACGAAGTTGTTTGTTCCAGAAGATAAGATGTCCCTCAACAATCACGATAGGACTCGGTTGGATAATCTGTTTATCATCACCACGTTGTGCCGCACGAGTGCCAAGAGCAGGTGTTTCGATAGTTTTAAGTTCTTTCAGTTTTGCAATATCTGCAATAAGTACATCCCAATGTACAGCATCGGGATGATTTGCAGTAATTAACTTCTCCCGTTCTTCTGCTGAGTATTCTGACCAGTCCCGAAAATAGGAGTCTTGATGAAGTGTAATAGGGGAATAATCGGTAAGTTGTTCAACCAAAGCAGCTGCGAAAGTTGTTTTACCTGATGCTGATCCACCCATTATACCAACAGTTATTGTATGTTCTACCATGATGTTTTTTTATGTATATCTCCATAAGTTTTATAGACAGATTAAGACTATCACAGAAACGGAATCATGTCAAACACCGATTTATTTGACTTCAGATGAGAGTTCATGCTATTCTAATAGTTATACCATTTCTATTAATTAACTTTTCATTACCGGCTGTTTAGAAATGAAACG
>CAZURU010000567.1:0-3362 GCA_964623585.1 uncultured bacterium | reverse complement strand
TCTTTCTCAAGGACATCACTTACTCTGTCGCGCAAGGTCGAATGCTGCTTTTTTTATACCGAACCGACTGTTTGGAATGAAGCAGTGAACGGCACAATCTAACAGAATGTGCTACAGTAAAGAGGCATTTTCATTTAGAAATGGTATAATATACAGATTCTTGTAGAAAACCGGTACGGTTAGAAAACCGCAGCTACCGTTCCAAGAAATCTACGAATACACTTTGGTATCAGTTATAGGTAATTCTAACTCCAAATTATCTAATAAACAACATACGCCCCATGGTAAGCGATGTTACTTTACTATCTTGATCCAATAGAATAACGCGCTTGTCTTGGATCTCTTGAATAACCATATCCCCAGCCATTTTATAGCCAACATACACAGTATGTAATACGTGTGATGTGCGGAGTCCACGATAGATTTACCCATCCATTATAGCATGTGGCAATCAGGTTTGTTGGAGCATCCGGTTTCGTTGATGGCTTTTCTGTTGCAACATCTGTTCCTGAACTATAGGCGGTGCCGCTCTCTGTCCGCACCTGAAACGCATAAAGTATGCCGTTGGTCAACTCTGTAATATACACCTCTGTGTCATCACTACCAGCCGAAACCCAATCAATCCAATTTTCCCAAATACCTTGTGCGTTTTGTTGACTACTATACCTATACTCATAATCGGTAATCCCAGAACTACCTGTATTTGTCGGTTGATCCCAAGACACAGTCACCGTACCATTGCCCCATGATATACTCACATTTTCCGGATCACCGGGTGCGTTATTTGTGACTGGAGGTGCTCCACCACAAACAACTGGAGTAGGATTAGCACGAGCTGTCCAAACCGGTGTAGACCGGTTTGAGGGAACTTTGAGGTCATATTCCCAGTTATGAAATACAGGAAATTGTAAATCAGAAAATATCCCGTGCACCTTGTTATCAGATGAATATAAGTATAAAGCAACATAATCCATAGTGGTTACTCCATAACTATACTGAAACGAAACATTACACCGTCGGTGTGTCAAGTGCGTTATGGATAACGACGTTGTCCTTCTTTCTACCCTCTGTTTCATCTTCCTCAATTACGTGTAGACTGAATACTGATGGAAGATTAGTTGCATAACCGATTCCTGCATTTGCAAACCGGACATTACCATTTGATGCAGGTACTATAACAACAAAGACATCTTTCTGTGTTGGACTGAGCCGCGTATGTGATCCAGCTATTTCAAAACCCCTATATTCTTCAAATATAACCAAACAATCCCCGACTTGTGTATTTGCTTCGACACCGGTGCCAGCATTAGGTCCAGTTTCTTCGTCTGCGTGAGGCGTGTCTCTACCGTCTTTCCACGCACTTGGTTCCCACGAATCACCAATATAGTCACCATTGTCATCTTTAGGGATGTTAATACTACAAGTGTTACTATTAAATGTGGCAACAAGTGTGCCAAAAGATCCGCCATCTTCAGATCTCACAGTAACAGGTATCGTGAATGCACTGGGAAGATTCGTATCCGAAACCCACGATAGGGTCGCAGTTTGTTTCAAGCTGCTTACTGCCCAAGAAAGCTGACTGGCATCAAAGTTTTTTCCAAGCAATTGATCATTTTGGGCATTCGCTACACTTGCAAAAGCCTTTTTTTCCTGAGAAGGGAAAAGTAGATCTTTTGTGGTTTCCGTACCTTTGTTTCATGTAGCGACCCGGCCATGATGTGACATTTCTTAGACTGAATGTGATTGATCCACTTGACGATGCCCCTGTAACTGAGACGAGAAATTTTAGACTGTTTCCGTATGTCGGTAACCACGCCTCATAAGCAGTTTGATCTTCTGGTACGATGTTGATATAGGATGCTTGCACAACAGACACAACCGTGAAAAGTAAAAATAAGGTCATCAGATAACATCTTTTCATTACATAATTCTCCTAAATTTGCATCAATTGTGCTGTTCCCTATATTTTTCTTGTGCACCCCAAAGAAATGCCTCGTAAGAATTACTTATTTCAGATCCACCTTGAAAAATGGCAATTGATTTCTCCCATTCGCCAAGAAGGTAGTAACAATAACCTAAGATATCTCCTCCTATACGACTATCTAGTTGCATAGATTTCTGTGCATGTTTAACGGCTAACCCTGGTTCTTTACGAACGTAAACGTAATGTTGTGCAATGATATCATGCCCTTCAGCGTAGTTGGGAAACGTAGTCAACATTTTCTTATATACGGGAAGTCTCTGATCTAACGTATGACAGTTTACCCAAACCCACATTGCCTCAACAGAGTCGGGGTAATCGCGTATGGCACGTTCAGCGTATTCAATACCAACAGACTGTGCAACCTGCGCACCTTCAGACAACAGAAATTTCGCCGCAGTAAACGAGTTTATCCCCTCTAACATAATTTCATACCGTTGTCGTACCCATTCATTATACGGAATCCTCGGTATAACGTCTATTCGTTTCTGTTGATCCTCAGATAAATAGAACACTGTGCCCAAATATAGATACTTCGGTTCTCCATAGGCATCCTCTTCAAGGACTATGGGTTGTC
Organism: uncultured bacterium; assembly: GCA_964623585.1. Taxonomy (GTDB): domain Bacteria; phylum Poribacteria; class WGA-4E; order WGA-4E; family WGA-3G; genus MSPOR6. The sequence goes on along the minus strand of CAZURU010000567.1, from coordinate 804 downwards.
CTTTCTCGCTAATAGGCACAAACATTATATCATCAGGACGGGATGGATTGCCGTGTGGATCATGATCGGGAATAAAAATATTTGGGACAGTAATAGGAATTCCCCAAGTACCAAAATTCCAAAGCAACTCCGGGTTATCAATAACCTGCTTTTTACGACTAAGCACTTCCGGTTCACCACGATTCGCTGCAACATCCGCTTTAAACCTTTCTATCAATGCAGCAAATGATGGTTCAGGGAAGGGGGCAAGCTCTATCGGTTCATGCGAATTCGCTTTTGCAGGACCGAATTGCGATTGGTCTCGGTAATCATCAGAAGGTTCAATTCCTATCACCTGTTGCATCATCCGTGCTTCTTCACAACCGGTGCAACCGCCGAGGAACATTACTGAAACGATAAATAGTAATATAAATCTCTCTATATGTTGAATCATCGTGAGTCTCTTTTTTCCGTGTATCATAGTTTGGGAATTGTGTTTGCTCCACACCAATGGACAATACGACTTGTAAAGATCTCTTTCAAGATAGTTTTTATGAGATTTCCTCCTTATCAGGTAAACTCATAGATGTTAACAAAATTAGCAGTTTTCAATTTAGGTGTCAAATTAAAAATTCATTTTTTTTTTGCACACTCTCCTCTATTTTACTCAACAGATGCAGCATCTCCATTTTCATTTTGCATCCGTTGTGTATAGACGTTTATTTGACTCTCAACGAGATACTCATGGATAATGAAAGACTCAATAAGATACATACCTTGATAGATAGCAAGTGCTTTATCATATTCACCAGATTCCTTATAGCA
>CAZURU010000566.1:0-3363 GCA_964623585.1 uncultured bacterium | reverse complement strand
ACCAGGTCCTCGCGCAGGTTCGTGGTCACCGCGGGTGAAAGGGGACGGTGAGCATCGAGTTTTTGTTTGAGTTGGTCGAGGTGGTGGGAGTTCATTAAAACACTTATTTTGGTTTATTTTGTTTTCTGAATGATTCAAGCGCTTCTTTTATCCCTTTTTCTGTCTTTTCGACACGCCATTCGTCCCAGAAATCGACTGTTGCACTTTTTGGTTTAATTTGTGGTTCATCAATTTTTATTCTGCTTGGCAACAGGCAGGCGTCCCCAACAATCAGCCCTTCTCCGATGTCTAATATGGGTAATAAATCGGCAAAATCTCCCATGTTGTCAGGAAATAACCGTCTGATAACATTCTGGTCATCTGGGTTCGATAATCTCATTGAGATAAAATTTCCACATTGGCTTAGAACTGTTTTGTCAACATCAGAAGGCCTTTGGCTGATTACGACTATGGATATGCCATATTTTCTGCCCTCTTTTGCAACCCGTCGAAAATTCCCTAAACCTTTATCCTCAGAACTTGAGGCTGAATTTGCGGGAATATACAGGTGTGCTTCATCGCAAAATAGCGCGATAGGGTGCCTTTTATCCTGGCTAGCCCATTGTTGTACTGAAAAGATTAACCGTGTAACCAGTCCGGTAATCAATGGCAGGATGTCTGATGGAACTTCTGAGAAATCTATAATTTTGTTACCTTTGCCGTTACCAAAATCCATTAGCTTTTCGACTAAAGTTTCGAGCCACTCATATTTCTGCAAGGATGTATTGTTATTGAAAAGGAAGTTAAGTCTCTTATCACTTTCCTTACTCTTTAACCGCTGTATAAACCGGGTGAGTTTTCCATGTAGTGGCCCTTGTTTAGGTTTGCTACTTCCTGGAACCATCTCCTTATCTTTATCATCAAGCTCTTTTAATACTTTATCTATGGAATAAGGAACTGGACTGTCGACGGTGAAATTATTGAGGACCTCTTCCTTCTTCTCTTCCTCGAGTTTTTGTTGTTTGTATTTGATAATCAGGTCGAACAGTGCTCTTGCTTGATTGGGCGCATTTTGATCACTTCTATCCAACATCATTGCTTCTATTTCTTCATAGGATAAAAGCCAGTAAGGCAGGTATATAATTTCTTCACTGTCTTGATTATCGGTAGGTCCCGCTATTCTCAATAAGGTTGAGTTATCCAATTCTTTGAGCGGCTTGTATTCACCGTGAATGTCAAAGACGACGCTGTTAACCGATTTCAATTTCGATGATTTTTCTAAAATCTTTGCAATAGTCCAAGACTTTCCAGAACCCGTACTGCCGACGACAACCGCGTGTCGTTGAAAGAATTTATTACCATCTAAATATGCTTCGGAATCATCTGATATCGCATACTTGCCGATATTTAATGATTTCTCATGTTCTCCATCACCAACCGACAAAGAGCGCATAAAGCTGGAAAGCTCATCTCCCTCTAGCAGGAAACAATCTGCTTCCAGACTTGGAACTGTTTCCAATGTCCTTTTGAAAACATTATTTCTTTTGCCATCTTTATCCATCAGCGTTCCAACTAAACAGGCTTTTATTATATTTTCTACGACTATTTCCTCGGAATTTTCCGGCTCTATTCCGTCAGAAGCTTTGCGCATAATCTTTGTAACCAAACCAATAATGGCTTCTCCTGTTTTCGTAGACCGGATACGGAGCAAATTGTTGACTTGAATGCTGTTAAGCACGTGTTCTGTGGTAACTTTGATAACGACAGTTCCGGTATCAACGCTCTGCACTTTACCTAGCGAATTATTTTGATTTGTGTTCATTATCCTAGAATCTCCATAAACTGATTTAACGCCCAATATTTTTCATCTGTGAGACTGACCTGCTCCTGTAGGTCAGTCTGTTTTTTGTATGTTACTTTCGTTCCATTGTTATCCTTTTCAAACAGGCAATAATTGGAAGAAATATCCAATTTGGCTTTACAAGTACTGGTGGCTTCTTTTGTAACTACTACTATAGGTGTATCTTGCTTGATTTTATTTTCTATTTTGGGTGTTAAATGCTCATCATTAAAACCAAATCCAATAACTAAGATACTTTGTGCAGCTTCAATGGCCTCATCTGATTTTGCAATTAGGGTTCTATACGGTTCTTCAATTACGTCTCTATATTTATTTTTGCTGGGCAGGATCATTACGTATTTCAATTCATCGATCAGATATTCACATGGCAAAAAAAATGAGTCATTGTTGTAAGAAACCCAATTTAATGACCCGTGAACTTTGATCAGATTTATAATCTTTGAGTTTCCGAAAGAAGATTTTTCAAATTTCGATAATGGTTTTCCTGTAAATCCGTCTGTGTAGTTATAACCACTTTGGGATAACGCATATTCTAGGACGCGATCATAGTTGGTAGTCACGATGTCAATTTTTTGGGGATGTGCACTGTAAAATTTATCTATCAATCTGGTTATTGGTTTCAAACAATGTGTGTTTTCCATGGCCTGCTCCAAACACGCTATATCTTTTCTCAAAACTGCATCCCTGATGACTTTTCTAATTTCATCAATTTTATCTTTGTTTTCAATCCTTCCTAATACGGCTTCTAAATTGGTGTTCTCGTCAAACTCTCCGAGTTGGGGCTTCAAAACTTCCTTTAAGTCATTCATGCTGGGTAGTCCATAAGGGATAGTTGCGCCTGACCCCCAAATAACCACAGGAGGATAACGAAGATACTTTTGGACAAGAGAGAAGACTTCTTCTGTTTGGTCTGTGTTACTCACGCTTTTGTAATCCTCAATTTACCCACTAGCAATTTCTGCATTAATCCACGTTTTTGAACGTGATATTGTTTTACCAGTTGTTGCAACGATATGCTCTCACGATGAGCGATGTTCAGTGCGTTTGCAATACGTTGTTGCTCGGGCAACCGGGGGAGCCATACTTGTTGTTTCAGGACATCTTGCTTGCCCAGACCAAGCTGTGAAGTCCCATTGGCTCTGGCTCGTAATTGTCTATTGATCGCATTGCAGTTAATTAGAAATTTTAGAAAATGTGCATTATGTTTTCCTTTTTGAACCAACCTGTAAACGTGGTCGCCGCAGACGTATTTTCCAGACAATGCAATAATGGTGACTTTGCCGATTATGTTGCCGCCACCTATATCATCCTTCGGCATCACTAGATCATCCGTTTGAAGGAGGTCTTTATTACTATTTGTGCGCTTGCTAGCGATCAGGTTGCCATCACGGGATATTGATCCCATATCAACAATTAGTCGTGTGCCGGTATTATCAATTAATCTGCTTTTAGATGAGTAAGTGTAAATATTGAACAAGTCACCTAGTGTAGATTTATTCCATTCAGTACTGTATTGCCTTTTG
>CAZURU010000565.1:0-3376 GCA_964623585.1 uncultured bacterium | reverse complement strand
TAAGGGAGTATGGGTTAAAAGCCCATCGAGGGTTCGAATCCCTCTCTCTCCGCCAATAGACATAACTTCTAGAAGTCGGGTTTTTAAAGCCCGACTTTTTGGGAACTTCGTGAAACAGGCTTTGCCGTGTAATCAGTGGCAGTTTTTTCGTGAAACATGCAACCGCCAGGACCTGCGATTGATTTCAGAAGTCATTATCATTGTTTGGCTACGAACTGGAGAAAGTCTTGTACTTTTGTTTTTTCCTTAAATGACCCTTCAACACGGTCTCCGTTTGTGAAAGTAATTAATATCTCGTATTTCCGAAAATCAGGTAACTCCTCACGGATTCGATATTGCTTGAGAAACCGCAGGGCGTCTTCTATTGTAGAAAACTCATCGGACCGGCCGTACAAAGGAATAATCACTACTTTTTCAACCATGCGAGCCAGACGCTGTTCTAACGATACCATGAAACTGCGTAGTTCTTGTTGATTGGCAGCAACCAGGTGCTCCTTAACTTTTTGCGTCGTCACGGGTGGCATATTCTCGATTGTCTTTACGCATTGGCGGAAAGTCTCATCAGAAGTAGATTCATCGAATTGGATGTCAATTCCAACAGCTGCAAACGCCTCTATTAGGTTATCGTATGGAAAATAGAGTATATGAAAGCCGTGGGACCGTAGTTGCTCAAGCGAGCCTTCAGTAAATACACCTGCTAAGACAGCGCCAAGGAAGGGATTTGACCATTGGTACTTTTCAGCTAGAGGGAGTATGGCCCCCTGAATTTCTTGTGCCTTATTACGTGAATGCTTGGTATAACGACGCCAAGCTACTTCAATAAAGGCAACTGGTGTCCCTGTTTTTTCACTCGTACCATCGCGCTCAAACACATAATCAAGGTCATGTTTATTTCCGTACAGGTCCTCCCAAGTCACTTTTTTCCATATCCGGGTAGATCGCGGTTTCGTCTGGTGATCAAGATACAGACGGCTGGATGTTGCGAAATCATCAAGTGACGGTCTAATAAGCTCCTCTAACAAATTCCCTATGAGCTGTCCGAATTTATGGGCAGGAGATTCTGCCATAAGCGTTCAACCTTCAATCCACAGCCTGCCTTCTTTTAGCGGCACACGGTGTTTTCTATTCTTCCATTTCACGTTGCGGTCCCGAATCTTCTCAAACGAATATGACTTAAATCCTGCTGCCAATGCCAGTTCACCAAGCCATTCATTAACAGCAAGATAGACCCCGTAGGGGGCAGAGTCACCGACAACAAAACACAAAAAGCCACTTGGTCGGCAGAGAGAACGCAAGGCATTGAACACTAGCCCAAGATCTCGGAAATAAGCGGCGGCCATCGTGTGGTAGCTTTTTCTACCCCCCTTTGTCTCGCGAACTTTCGCGAGTGTGTGGCAGGCAGCAGATAGCTCTTGCCTGATAGGTGCAAGTACACATTCAGCAAGGGTATCTTCCAGAACGAGCTTCTCGGCGGCAGAATGTTGGGAACAAGAGCGAATCAAGTGCCGACGGACGGTATTTTGAAGGTCTCCCCAGCCGTTAATCTCACCCCAAAACGTCATCTCCAATCGAGTAGCATCGGCGTAATCATAGTTGTTAGGGTACGGAGGCGATGTTACTACCGCATCAACTTTGATTTGTGAACAATTCTCAGGTGCGCGGGCATCGGTCTGGATAATGGAACTATTTGAACACCAATTATTACGTTGGGCATGTTCGATATCCTGTAAAATTTGAGAGGCTTTGGCACAAAAAGCAGTATGAGGTGTTTCTACTCCGGATTTGCTTTTATTCGGTAACACGTATTGCCACTGTGCTGTACCTGCTCCACTACATACTCGAAGAATGGAGGTTAGTGTGAGCCACAGTAATTCACTTTCGGGAGTTTTTTTATCGAACTTCACCAGATAGAGATCACGCATGGCAAATAGCAATGAAAGTGAATCTGGTGTATAGCACTTCCCCAACAGGGGTGGTATATCAGAAGGTACTGTAGAAGGGGTTCTCGGCAGGCTGGTTAAGAAACACTCAAAGGTATCCTTCAGAGCGGAAAGGTCGGAATGAAGTCCGCGTAGTTTCGCAGCAGCGATTCGGTGGACGAAAGGGTGAGTTTCAAATCCCCAGCTTTGAACTCCTTCCGAGTCGCAGGCGAGTAGTGTCGTGCCAACTCCGGCAAACGGATCAAGTACAGAAAATGTATTCGTATCTGGACACCGGTCACGAACCAAACAACGAACCCAGTCAGCAGAAAAACCAGCAGAATAGCGATACCAGCGATGCACCGGCAAAGACATATTGTCCACAAACGCGCCAGAACGCCCATTGAAGCGGGCATGTGTCAATCGGGCTTCAGTCCTTTCAGAGAATAACTCGGGCTGGTATGCGAGTATACCTTTCATCTAAATTTGGTTGATTATAAATGGCCTGCCTACATTACTCGAAATGATTATAACCAGTTGATGATAGCAAGTACAATGGAGCAGGCAGGAGGAAATCATGATACTGAATGAAGACGGAGAACAAATTACTATCGACATGATCGTCGGTTCTGTCACCGACCCGAACTGTTGGCAAAATTGTGTATTTTCCGACCCAGGCGAAGCACAGGTAGTCGCCGATATCTTCGGCGGACAGGTCTTCTATCGCGAAGCAGACCTTCTCGACGGAGCACTCTCTCGTGGGGGGTACGCTATCGAGTGAGACATTCGACTTCTGTCTGATACGTCAGGATGCGCAGGCCGGGATACTCCTTGCCATTATATCGTTTAGTCACAGCATTTGACACGGAAGGAAGCCGACTTGAAACGGATGTTGCAGGACAAGCAGTCAAAAGACCAAGATACGCAGTAAGATTGCGAAGCTCAAGGGGGTCAGACCAGTTCAAAATGAACAAGAGGTATACAACATGGTAACTGGCACTGAAGTTCGCCACATCACACCGAAAGACGGTAACGTGTTCGCCGACCTGGGTTTTGCTCCCGGTGAAGCTGTCAAACTGAAAATCAAGGCGGATTTGATGATCAAGATTACCGCATGGATTAAGGATAATGGTCTCACCCAGCATGATGCTGCCGGAATATTCGGAGTTCAGCGGACCCGTGTCAGCGACCTGATGCGCGGCAAGATTCAGAAATTCACCATAGACGCGCTGGTTGATATGCTGGAAAAAGCCAGGCAGCCGTACACGATCGCGGCTTCATTTGAAGAGCACACTTCCCGGGTGAAAGTTACATAGCCTGTTGATGCATAGGGTCCAGCAGCTTCTCAAGTTCTCAAGGGATCAGACCAGTTCAAAATCAAGAATTTACCCGTCCGCATTGACCTTGCACTTCATTCCGGGGCCTTCGACCCGTCTTCAAACAACATGCTTATACCT
>CAZURU010000564.1:0-3384 GCA_964623585.1 uncultured bacterium | reverse complement strand
CATCCAAGACGTAATGATGTGGCATTTATTCCATTTTCTGTACATCCGAAAAGTCAATTGAAGAAAAGGATACATCCGGGAACAGAGCTTGGAATAATACGGAAACCAAGATGGGGCGAAGGGATGCTATTGTTGCCTAGATCTACCCAAAACAATGATGCTGCCTTCTATAACAATCGCGGCGAAGTTTACTTGCGCGAAGGTAAGGTTGATGAGGCTATTGATGACTTTAACATGGTGATAAAGTTGCAACCCGAACTTGCTATGGTTTATAACAATCGTGGAATTGCTTACAGCAAAAAAGGTGAAATTGACAATGCCCTCAATAACTATAATACAGCAATACGACTCAATCCCCAGTTTGCTGAAGCCTATAACAATCTTGGCAATGTCTATGACGGTAAAGGTAAAATTGATGAGGCTCTTAATAATTATAACACGGCGATAAAATTCAAACCAGATTTTGTTGATGCCTATGTCAATCGCGGAGCTGCTTATGGCAAAAGGGACGAGTTTAACAAGGCGATTGCTGACTTCGCCACGGCAATAAATCTGGATCCATATCATGCGGGGGCCTATTTTAACTGTGGTAATGCTTACCTCCTCATAGGTGATTTTGAAACGGCCATTGAAAACTATGACACGTCAATAAAACTAAGCCCTGATGATGCTCAATCCTATTGCCATCGCGGTCTTTCCCAGTTACACTTGAAAGAATGGGATAAAGCCAAAGCTGACCTGACTATTGCCAAAGACAAAGGCGTTGATATCGTCGTCGCGTTTCACAACTTATATAGAGACGTTGCAACTTTTGAGCGAAGAAATAGCGTTAGACTGCCGAAAGACATCGTGACAATGTTGAGGCAATATCCAGTAAATAGTTTGCTCACAACCCAAAAACTTCCGACTAGCGAGTCGTATGCTACAATGCAGGCAGACGATGACAAACCAACCACGAGGCAAATTATTTTGCCTACTGAAGTTAGGTCCCGTGAATCCGTTGCAGTGTTAGAACTGCTGGAGAAATTCCGCAACGCTGGCAAGCCGCTGAGCGAATATCTTCAGAACCATCCTTCTCAAGGAATAACAACCGGATACAACGAAGCATTTATCATAGATCAGGCAACACGGGACGCACTCATTGCGGAACATCAGTCATCTGCTGATGTTTTAAAACCGTTTCTAATGGCACGCGACATCAAACGTTGGCAGGTAGAACCACAAGACAAGTGGCTGATTTTTGCTCACAGAGGAATAGAGATTGACGCGTATCCTGCAATCAAGAAACACTTAAAAAAATATAGTGATGCCCTAAAAAACAGATCGGGTAAGCAGGAGTGGTATGAACTTTTGGTTGCACCTGCGGATACTGATAGGTTTGTGCAGCAGAAATGTCTCTATTCAGATATGGCGAGCGAAACGGCGTTTGCTTTTGATGATAAGGGCTACTATGTTGGAAGCCCAGCGTTTCTGCTACCCACGAAAGAATTGTGGCTTCTCGGTGTGCTTAATACCAAAGCAGTTTCGTGGTTTTACGCTCGGACAGCTCCGCAAATCCGGGGTCCATTCTTAAAATTTTCACCCCGGCATGTCTCGCAAATTCCGATCCCTGATATGAATCCAGAGCAGAAGGCACTCATCCACAAAATCGTTGAATATATCCTTTATCTCAAGAAACAGCCCACGGTAAACAGTAAGGATTTAAAACACGCCCGTGACCGCGGGATGGTTGGGTATTTTGATCGAATCATTGATGGCATGGTCTATGAGGCGTATCTACCAGATGAACTGCATAAAAGCCGGAAACGCCTTTTTCAACCGTTATTTGATGAACGGTTGCCACGGCTTGAGGAAATTCAAGGAGATAAAATGTCGGCGTGCCGGGACATCTTTGAGCGATTATATGAAAAAACGCATCCGGTGGCAGTCAATCTATTCTTTTTGGATAGTGTCAAACCTATCCGTATCGATAGTGTCAAACCTATCCGTATCATTGAAAGTAAGGCATGAGAATTACCAAAATTGAACTTAAAAACTTTAGAGCCTTTTATGGGGCGTATCAGATCGACCTGCACAAGGCTGGCAAAAATTTGCTTGTTTACGGTGAAAATGGCAGTGGAAAAACTTCATTGTATCAGGCGTTGAAAAGATTCCTTGAATCCAGCGAGGGAGGTCACCAATTTAAACCCCACCAAAACATCTTTAATTCGGATGACGGATATATCAAACTGCACCTCCGGACTGATGCACAGTCGGAGCAGGACACTTATGAATGGTCTGAAACTGTTAAGGACGAGACAAGTGAGGAACTTCTTATTCAGGCCTCAAGAGTGAAAGGTTTCCTGGATTATAAGGATCTACTGGAAACGCACTATCTGCATCATGAAAAAGATATTGTGAATGTGTTCGATTTGCTGGTTAAAACGCTCTTGGGGAATACCGTTAGTCGTGAAACAGATCGGAGTCTTGCTGAAGATTGGGCGAGTATTCAGCCTCCGCCAGATCAAAGCGCGATAGATCAAATTGCGTACCTTGAGGAACAAATAGCGAATTTCAACGATGAATTAGCGAATAGATTAACATATCTGCAAACGAAAGCCTCTGAAATTCTCGGAAAATTTGAACATAATGTTGCATTTGACTTAGATTTTCAGGGGATTAGGTATAACGGCGACGGCAAAACACTTGATAATCAGGAGATTCTCTTAACGGTGGAATTCTTTGACAAAGACATCTCCGAACATCACCTTTTCCTGAATGAGGCAAAGTTATCAGCAATTGCTATCGCTATCTATTTATCGGCAATCCTACTTCAACCTACCAGTGATCTGAAAATCTTGGCACTTGATGATGTGTTAATTGGTTTAGACATGTCAAATCGTTTACCGGTACTTGACATTCTGGACGAGTACTTCTCAGATTACCAAATCTTTCTGACGACTTACGATAAGGCGTGGTACGAGATTGTCAAACAGCGAACAGCCCATGACGGGAAATGGAAAGCGGTTGAATTCTACTTCGGTCAAACTGATGAATACGAAGTCCCGGTCTATATGGAAAATAAGGCATATCTTGAGAAGGCGAGGGAATATCTTGAAGTAAACGACTACAAAGCCTGCGTGATTTATCTGCGTACCGCTTTTGAGGTAATGATTGAAGATTTTTGCGACGCTAAACGTCTGCCAGTTAGATACCGCCGAAACCGAGATAAACTGGAGAGTCAGGACTTCTGGGATCCGATAAAAGTTGAAAATCAAAAGACTACCTTTTTAGATGCGTCTCTCATTAGAGATATTGAACTGTATCGAACCCGTATCCTAAATCCGCTCAGTCATACGACTATTACAAACATTCCCAAGAAAGAAATTGAAGATGCTGTTGAAG
>CAZURU010000563.1:0-3392 GCA_964623585.1 uncultured bacterium | reverse complement strand
AATACCTTCCCGTTTGATCTGACAAATAGAGTGACAAAATACTTACACACCCGAAGTAAAGTGGCAATAAACTTTTTGTCCTTAACTGCCTGCATCACAGATTACACAGCGAAAGCAGAACAAACAGCAAAGAGTTTCTGTTAACATCACACATTATGTGATAGTCAGTGAAAGTATACCTGATAAGCACATAATCATTGGGGATGTTCCGAAATCTTAAATCATACGCGATAGGTGGCTGGAAATCCGATCCGTAGGCCGTATACTTAGGCATCTGATTTGCAACCTTCCATCCTTCCCATCTTATATGGTATTATCCTGTTACAGCACCTTCGGACGCGGAGGCAACAGATTTCGCGTATTTCGCCATAACACCACGAGTATAACGTGGTTTCGGAGGAGTCCATTTCTCTAAACGCTCTTGAATTTCTGCATCAGAGAGAGAAACATCTAACCTACGTGTTCTGGCATCAATCACGATTTCGTCTCCTTCTCGTAAAATTGCGATGGGACCCCCTATTGCTGCTTCAGGTGCAACGTGACATATCATAAACCCGTGTGTTGCTCCAGAGAATCTGCCGTCTGTCAGCAGCGCGACATCCTCGCTTAGTCCTGCACCGACGATTGCGGCTGTCACACCTAACATCTCACGCATGCCGGGTCCACCTATAGGTCCTTCATAACGTATCACAACCACATCTCCCGGCTTGATTTTACCGCCCTTGATAGCAGCAAATGTGTCCTCTTCTCGTTCAAAGATACGCGCGGGCCCGCAATGCAACGTTTTTTCCTGACCCGCTAACTTTATCACACACCCATCAGGGGCAAGGTTACCTCTCAGGATCGCGAATCCACCGGTAGGTTTCAATGGAGCATTAATTTCTCTAACGACCTGTTGACCTTCTGTTTCAGTCGCAGCATTCGCCTCCTCACCGATTGTCTTACCTGTTACAGTGAGTTCATCCGTATGCAGCAAACCTGCTTCTATCAACCGTTTTGTTAAGAATTGGATACCACCCGCTTCATATAGGTCGGTTGCGACAAACTGCCCACCCGGCTTAAGGTCTGCTAACACAGGCGTTTTTTGACTAATCGTGTGGAAATCTTCAAGTGTCAAAGGTATCTGCGCTTCATAGGCAATAGCCAGCAGATGCAGAACGCCGTTTGTTGAACCGCCAGTTGCAGCGACAGATGTAATTGCATTCTCAAGTGATTTTCGGGTGATGATCTGACTCGGCCGCCGGTCATCAGCCAGCATATCCATCACAAGTTTTCCTGCTTTGTATGCTTCGTTATCCTTCTCTTCTGCGACAGCGGGCACACTTCCACTCCCCAACGGAGCGATACCTAACAACTCAACTGCAGTCGCCATTGTATTCGCAGTGAACTGCCCCCCACAAGCACCTGGACCCGGACAGCCTTTACTAATCAGATCGTCCAATTCCTCAACTGTGATCGTACCTTCTGCATGCTGACCAACAGCCTCAAACACATCCTGTATTGTGACATCGCGTCCCTGAAAATTACCGGGCATAATCGAACCACCATATAACGTAAGAGATGGAATATCTAAACGTGCCAACGCCATCACCGTACCGGGGACTGTTTTATCACATCCGCAGAGTGCAATCACCGCATCAAACATGTTGCCGATAGAAACTAACTCTATTGAATCTGCGACGACTTCTCTGCTGATGAGTGAGGTTTTCATCCCCTCTGTACCCATCGTAATACCATCAGAGATACTCACAGTATTAAATTCCAGCGGCGTTCCACCAGCATCACGGATACCAGCCTTAACTTTAGCAGCAAGCCGTCTCAAGTGGAAGTTACAAGGTCCTATTTCAATCCATGTATTCGCAACCCCGATAATTGGCTTGTCAAGGTCTTCTGGTGAAAGTCCGCCATCACCGAACATCAGCATCGTACGTGCAGCCGCGCGGTCAGGACCATCGGTAATCGCATAACTCCGGGGTTTCAGTTTATTGGACATGATTCAGTATTCTCCTGCATAAGTATAAATGTATATAAGAGAGCGGGTTGCATGTTTTCAAACGCCATTCATTAAAAACTACGTATTGAATCTATTATAGCAGATTTACGCTTTTTCTGCTTACTGAATTCTAACTTATCAAGAATTGACCTGTCCAATAGAATTTATGAAAACTTATGGATTGATAGTCAACATAACGTTAACCTTGACATATAATATGTCATATTGTAGAATGCTTAAAGGGAGACAATGAGTCTATTCAGTATGAATTCGTCAAACTCTTTACGAAGAATCTCATATTAATTCCTTTTTTTACTATCCTTCAGATGTGATGCGGAGTCTATAGAGTTAAGGAGTCATAACGTGGCATTTCAGTTTCAAGATTCCATGGTCAACGAATACCTTTCACAAGGTTTTCTTGTACTTCGTGGTATTGTTCCCGCTTCACTTCTATCGGATTTACGTAGAGAAGCTGAAAAGGCATACCACTTAGCACATAGTTAGCAGAAGTATGGCACGACCTGCGACATTTCAATCAGGTCAACTGTGCAATATATGCCGATTCTTGTACCTGGTTTGTTCCCGGTAGCCATCTTCGTCAATGGGATCTGCCAGGAGAAATCCAATCTACAAAAGACACTAAACTACGTAAACCCGCGGATGGACAAACGAAAGTAGAAGCGGAACGGTATAATCTTGAACACTGTCAACAGTGTCCCGGTGCTGTTCAAGTCCATTTAGCACCAGGTGATTTCATGATATATCGAAACCTTGCGTGGCATACCGGCAACTATATAACATATCAACCCCGAGCAACAATCCATGATGTTGTTAGATACGAAGGTAAAACTGACTGGACAGGATGGCAACAGACAAAAATAGAAACTGTGAAACGTTGGAAAGAACGAACCAGATAATACTACCCATATTTAAGCATACATAGGAGGAAAAACTACATGATAATGTTCGGTCCAATGGAATTACTTATACTCTTAATCATTGGTACATTTTTTGTTGGAGCATTAATCGCAATAGTCGTTCTGATGAGAAAAGATAAAAGTTGATCAGGAATAGAGACATGATAAACCTAAACGATCCGTGTGCAAATTAACACCAAATGCTCGTTTGGTATTTGTCGGGTTTCGCTTCGCTCTACGCGTCCTACGAAAAGACAATAATACCAATTTTAATTATTGATATTCCATTCTTACGTAGGTTGGGTTGAGGAACGAAACCCAACATCTTGACCCATTATAGAGCAATACAGGTCGCCAGTTAATATTTTATTGGCGTGCATCTACACGACCTACGCAAATGGTATATTATACCAATTTGAATTATTTTTATTCCATTCTTACGTAGGTTGGGTTGAGGAACGAAACCCAACATCTTGACCCAT
>CAZURU010000562.1:0-3395 GCA_964623585.1 uncultured bacterium | reverse complement strand
ACTTGCTAACCCCATTAGATGTAAATTAGTTCCACTGTTCTTTACTTGTGCTAACGTCTTCAAGAGTACTTCGTTCTTTTTAAATTCGCCAGAACGGATCATGGTGCTAATGCGAAGTAGTTCTTGATTGACTATCCGACCCGCACCTATATTCTGATGCCCGACTTCGCTGTTACCAATGACACCCGCAGGTAGACCGACATCTTCACCGGAAGTGTGAATTTGCACGTGCGGATATGTTTTCCGCAACCAGTCATCTACGGGTGTTTTTGCCAAATGCACTGCATTTGATTCTTGGTATTCAGGATATGGATTATTGCCCCATCCATCTCTGATGATGAGAACGACAGGACGTTTCTGATGGCTTGTCATATACCTCCTTATCTTCGGTTAACGTTCCTTTATTTTTCCCCAAGTTGTTGTAAGTTTTCCTTTCGCGTCAACATCTTGTGGGGTATACATCACGCGTTGGATTTGTGATTCAGTGAGGACTTTATTATATATACGCACCTCATCAATTTTGCCTGGGAACATATCCGTTTCTCGTCCGTAATCATCACCACCGATCCAGAGGTCTAAGGTTGAAGGTGTAATATCAGTTGGGTTGTCTGCTTCACCTTCCAGTTTACCGTTGACAAAAACTCGTAATGTCTTCCCGTCGAATGTTCCTGCAAAGTGGTACCATTCACCGATTTTCCAGTCAATGGTTTTTGATTCAGCGAAAAGGTTTGTCGGTTTTACAAGGAAATCTATGCTTTTTGTATCTCCAAAGTCAAAGATGACGAAGATAGAATCGTTTTTTACCATGAGACGTCTGCTTGTTAAATCATCATTTGGACTGAACCATGCCATCATTGTAATTTTGTTTGTAAAATCTAATGCGTCGTTATCAGGGACTACCACATAGTCATTTTTACCGTCGAATTCAAGTGCTGAATTGAATTTTCCTTCTACCCATTTCGGTGCCCCTTCAAATGTACCATCATGTCCATTTCCTGTTACATCTTTTACCGAATTACCAGCAGCTTCATCAAATGGTAAGAATACAACCAGTCCATCTTCAGCAACATTTGCTATACAGACATTACTGATAGCTAAGAGTATACACAGAAAGAGTACTAAACTAACTTTTGACATTCTTTAATCTCCTTAAATGTTGTGTTCTAATATGTATCATAGATTGCTGTAAATAGTATACCATATTTTATGAAGAGTCGGAAGTTAATTTTAATCAGCAGCCCGTTCAATAGACCAATGTCTATCTGTACTTTGAACTACAACTGCATCTGGTATGTCGACTTGTATCAACATCTGTTCTACTTCAGCAATTGTAAAAGATGCAAGGAAAGATTCATAATAGAGTTTCTGTTGTATCGGTGTATCCTCAGCAGCGTATTTGTCTACGAATGCTTGTGCTGCTTGTGGTGTTTCTGGTCGGATAAGGTCTCTTATAAGAACTACACCTTTAGGTTTCATGACTCTCGCCATCTCCTTGAGGGCTTTCGGTGAATCATGGATGTGATGCAAAATACTGTTTGAAATCAACCCGTCAAAGGTGTTATCAGGATAAGGTAAGGCTTTTGCATCTATGCGTTCAAGCGTGATACGTTCTGTTAGGTCACTGTCAGTTATGTGTCGTTTGGCAATTTTTAGCATCTCATCAGACAAATCTATAGCAGTGAGATTAATATTTGGGCATCTTTGTGCAAGTAGGATAGGTATTTGGGCTGGACCCGTGCCAACATCAAGAAAATGTCCGGATTCTGCACCGAGTGCGATTACACGATCAACAAAAGCTTTATCAACTTCCCCGTGCCCCATTGCGTCATAAGCTTCAGCTGCTTCCTTTGTATCCATGACTTCTGGTTCAAGTATGCGTTCCACTGATTGTTCTCCCAGGAAAAATCATATTTCCTTTATATGTAAATTTGCGCGTTGTTGCGTCTGTTTTTCGTTGCTGTACATTAGCATGATCTCTTGAATAAGAATTATAGTTTATGAATGGCAAGGTTTGCAAGCGTAAAAAAGGAGGGATATGTGATGTGTTTCTGTTCATTTCAATCTGTTCATTTCAAGGACACGTTCCGTAGCATCCTTGGGTAATGTGTAAATTCCTGTAGCGTAAGGGTCAATGTTGAAGTTCCAACCCCCCAACTGTTCAAGTTCTTCATCTGATGTATCTGATAAGTAGATCTTTACTACTTCAGCATCTCTATTGGAATGTCCAAATTTAATTGATGAACCAGTAAATAAACCTCCTTTTTCATTGAATTCTGTTCTTTCCATGATCTCTTCGTAATTATACCCTGTTTTAGCACGGAATTCGCGACCATCCTGAAGTATATGCAGATTCAAGTCTGGTTCCCAACGACCTATAGCAACTTGCCGCATCGTCTCAGATCGATCTGTGTCTATGTTTCTAAGCACAAAAACTTCTGGGAAATCCAGTAGATTTTGATATACCCAATCTAATCTACTTGATCCTTCCCCGGGATCTGCAAGTTCTGGGTTGGCATTAGCGTAATAATACTTTTCAGCCTCTATAAATAATGGCCATACTTCTGTTAGTAGTCGTTTTGGATTGTACTTTGAGAGTATCTCATCAATTCGTGGTCTCATGATAGGTGGAAATTCAGAACGACTCGTCTTGATTTCTCTTCCGTACTTGCCTATCCATTGTTCTGGGCATTGCAGATGTTCTGGAACACCGTTGGCGAACATCGGATTAGATGAAGTCTGGACAGTTTGATCTACATTATCAGGTTCATCCGCGCCCTCGGTTATATTCTCTGTCGATTCACGAATTGATTTTACATCATTAGAAATAACCTTTGGCGTATTTTTCGCTTTGTTCCGTACTTCCAACTTCCTATTCGCTTCATCTAACTCGGTTTTAAAATGCTTCATATCGGCACGATAATCTATGAACCAGAACACACCGCCAACGATAATAAGAACAACGAGGACTCCAAGTCCCCAATAAAGTTTATTTCTCATTAGATTTCTCCTCAATTAAAGTTATCCTTGTCTAATCTTGACCGTTTTATCTTTAAAATCCCCATCAGAAGTATTACACACACAAAAACCGTGATCATAAGATAGGTCTCTGGTGCCCTCATCTCTGATTAACAAATCTAATTGTTGAATTCCCATTTTTAAAGTTAATCCCGAAAAATATATAATTATTCATAAAAAGTATTGTCAATACCTTCGCCAAAAATAGTTGAATAAAATGGGTTTTTGTTTTATAGTTTACACTATAAAATATAAATATTTTAAAAAAGGACAAAAACCCATGTTAGACATTATAGCACTTTTTTCAGTTCTTAATCCATGTATTCAGGGTTTTTTAGTTTTAGAAAACATCGGTTATCAAGTTAACTGCGAGTTTAGGT
>CAZURU010000561.1:0-3410 GCA_964623585.1 uncultured bacterium | reverse complement strand
GCACGAATAGATTCCAACGCTGTCTCAGAAAGTATCTGATATATGTCCATATCATTGCCGTTATTGGTATCTTCGTTGAACTTATCACACAGTTCAATATCAGGTGAAGATTTTCCAATACAGAGCATGCTAAACCGTTCTAATATCCGTTTTGGATTGGTGAATCCAATAGAAACGACTTCATCCTCAGTTACATAAACCAGATAATAGGGATGTAGCGGGTTTAGTTTCTTACCTTCCTCACTGTCTTCTTCAGCAAGCACCTGTTTTAAACAGAAGATAACACCTGGTTTTATATCCATAGGTTTTCCATCCTTATCCATTGGTTCGGTGACAGCATATAAACCCATGTCCGCTTGCCGTAATTCGTCCTCTCTGGTCTGAATATAGTTTAAGAGTTGTGCTCGAAAATCGTCCAGTGTGAATTGATTCATATTTAGTTGTTCGTCTAAATCATCAAAATCAAGGATATCGGTTTGCATACGTCGGAGTTGTTCGTCGCGATGCGACCAGACACGTTCTAAGTTTTCATCTCTATTGTCAGGTGTGAGCGGGTTGTCATAGCCGGTAGCTGTGAGATTGACAAGAGCCATGCGTGCCTCCACTCGAACTTTTAGATTGATATACTCGTCAAGCTCAGGTGTAGGCCAAAAGTTGACCATACTGATTGTATCATTTTTACTGCCGATACGGTCAATTCGTCCGAATCGTTGGATAATACGTACAGGATTCCAGTGTATATCGTAATTGATGAGATAATCACAATCTTGCAAGTTCTGTCCTTCAGATATACAATCCGTCCCGATGAGTAGGTCAATTTCTGTGATTTCTTCATCTGTGTCATCTTCTGTTCGTTCTTTAGCGATAGGAGCGAAGTTCGTCAAAATATCATTGAAATCAGTAGTGCCATAAGTCGTTTTATTTTTGGAACCCGTTACCACAGCACACTCAATTTCAAGTGTTTCTTTTGCCCATTCGTGGACGTTGTTATAGAGATAATTGGCAGTATCTGCAAATGCAGTAAAAACAAGCACTTTTGGGTTGGGTTTACCTTCATGATTTGTTGTTGGACTTTCCACTTTTTCGGTTATAAGCTGCTTGAGTTTCCTTAATTTATCATCTCTCTCAGGAGTCACGTGGGCTGCAGCGCGTTGTAATCCTGTGAGTTGATTTCTATCATTTTGTAGGTCTTTCAGCCATGCTTCAAGGTTAAGGTGTTCATACTGGTATAGATCATCTTCTGCCTCTTCTATGGTATTCAGTAGATCTTCATCTTCTCCATATTCTGCTTCTGCTTCTGCGAATGCAGTGTAATCGTTGTCACAATCTGCCTCATGATGTAAGTAATCTTGTATGTCAATTGAAAGTTCATTTATTTTTTCAATTGTCCGTTTTAATGTTGAATCGAAGGAATGGACACTGCTCTCAAGTCGTTTGAGAAAGTTCACCTTCATCATACCGATAAGGTTACTCTCACGATGCTGCAGAACTCTATCGTCATAATGGTGCAGGCAATCCGGTTTGATATAAATTGATGGGTTGAAAAGGGAGAGTTTATATCCATCAATCTGTGAACTGATGTTTTGAAAACTTGGGAATATACCGTCTGTATCAATATTGGGATAAACAGGGACTGGTCTTTTCCTATCAGGGAACTGGATCTTTGCACCATCAGTATCCTTATAGAATTTAAGGATATGTTCTCTGGATCGGGCAATGGTGAGTCTATCCAACAGATTGAAAAAATCGGTATTCAGACTTTCATCAAGACTATCCTGTCTTTGTGCTTGATTAGATTGGTTGTCGTTCTGTTCTGTCCATTTTTCAAATCGATTTTGAGCGTTTCTCAATGTCTCTCTAACACTATTTATACCTGTGTTTTGAAAAGCATTGTCATTGTCCTCAGTGATGAGTCGTATCTGGTTTTCAAGGTCGGTCAGTTTGTTGTTTACTGGTGTTGCAGATAGCATAAGGACCTGTGTTTGACATCCATCCTTGATGATCTCCTCTAATAGTTTGTTATACCGACTTCTGCGTATTAACAGTCCTTCCTCATATTTATCAGCGGGTCTATTTCGGAAATTGTGTGATTCATCAATAACGACTAGGTCGAAATTCTCCCAATCAAAATCTGATGGTTTTCCTCTGTCTGTCAAGTCTGAGTGTGCTCGGACGGTGTAGTGAAAGTTATCTTTTCTGAATGGATTATTTTTTCTTTGATAGTTTAGAGAGTATAAAGTCCAGTTCTCTTCCAACTTTTTGGGGCACAACACCAACACATTCGCTCCTCGTATTTCAAAGTATTTTATGATGGCGAGTGCCTCGAAGGTTTTACCTAATCCGACACTATCTGCAATGATACAACCATTATACTCCCTTAGTTTTTTGATGCATGCCTGAACACCGTGTTTCTGAAAATCGTATAGTTTTTTCCAGATTTCAGAGAGCTGGAATTTCGGACTTTCTTGTGCAAAATCCGCATCAGTTGCACCTTCCAAGAAGTCTGCAAAGACATGGTACAAGGTTTTAAAATAGATGAATTCCGGGTCTTTGTCTTTGTATATATTTTCAAGGTATCGTTTGACTGCTTCTTTTACATCATACACCTGATCCGATTCCCATAGGTTATCAAACCATACTTTTAGGTCTGTGCAGTCACCTTTGCTATCTACTTCAAGATTGAGTTCAATGTTGCTTGCTTTTTCATTCAGTCCTAAACCTTGCACTGTAAAGTTTGAGCTGCCGAGGATTGCGTCTTCCCTTCCATCCTTCTCAATATAATACATCTTGCCGTGTAAGAAATTGGATTTTGCGACCGACTTGATTTCTACTTTATTATCGTCAATCCAATCGTAACATGCTTTCGCAATCGCATTTTGGTGTAAGTAGTTCTTTAGTTCTAAACCTTCTTCTGTAAGGCGAAAGGCTTTGCTTTCTGTTTTGCTGGGGTCCATACCTTGTATAAAACTCGGTTCGCCGAACAGAAAACGGAGGTCTTTAATGTTTGTGAGTTCGTCTTTGAGTGCGTTGAAAGCGTAGATGGTGAAATAGGCAGAGACAAAGGAGAGAGAGGATCCTTCTTGGATTTTATTTTGCAGAAAATCTGCGACGGTGCCGTATATGTTATTGTCTCGGATGTTGGAGTTATTTGACATTGTGTTTCTTTTGAAGTGTTTGTCTGTCTAAATGCCATCTAAAACAGGAATTACGCAGTTTCTCTTAAAGTTCCACTGATAAGGGGGGTAAATCACTAAAATGTCATTGAACTTACGACTTTTTAACACCCCTCTAACCCCTTGGGGAATATGTAATACCATTTCTACTTTATAATATACCATTTTCGTAGGTCGGGTAGAGGCACGCCAATAAAATATTAACTGGTGACAGGATAACCACAATCAATACATGTC
>CAZURU010000560.1:0-3411 GCA_964623585.1 uncultured bacterium | reverse complement strand
ATGCTTTGTTGTGCCATGATACTAATTTCCGATGCGTTTCTTTGAGAATCTCCTTGTACCAATTTCGCCAGTGTGAAAGGCGTTACAACCCTGATGCACATCCCACCAATAACGGAATGTTTAGTTTATCCGTTAATCTGCTGCGGCATTGCCAGATGATTCTGAAGTCTCAGGTTTCTTATCGGGAGACTTAGCAAACTTATACTTCCCTGATTTGCGTAGTTCTTTTTCCAGCTCACGGCAATATTCGCCAAACTTATGGGGATCGTGTCCAAATTCCGCTGAAATCTCATGTCGAATCCTGCGCACTTCCTCAATAATTTCACTTACTTCCTGAGATGTCCGTTCCATTTGCCTCAGTGCCTCCTAAGTAATCCAGAGGTGTAACTAATTCTGGTGTAGGTAAGCCGAGTTTTTGATTAATTTGCGTAATGAGATCCAGTTTATTAGGGTTAGCAAGATGTGCTAAATTCCACGTAAGTAGTGCGTTAACCTTATGGAATGAAGCAATTGCCAAGTGGAACGCGTCTCCAACCGGATCCTGGGGCATAATCAAACTCTCAATATAACATTGCGTAATTCGGTCAATCTCACTACTACCCTCAAAGATCTCCAAATCTTGTATCAAGTTAAGTCGGGCTGGCACTACTCTGCTTTTCCCTCGCCTGAGTTCTGCAACAACAGCGATACTGGTAGTCAAGATAAACTGATCTGCATATTTGTTCCACCAATACCGAGTCGCTTTTTGTTTCGCGAGAGAACCTTCGTCAGTCCGCAGAGTATAGTAGAAACTTGGAATTGTCGTTTCAATGTAGATGCGTTTCTGCATTTGCCCTAAACCGAGTCCAAAACCTTTACGAGAATGCGTTCTATATTCTGCTTCCTATGTTTGTGCTAAATTGCGGCAAACGCGTTAAAGACAATAGGTCATTGGAAATTATATCATGCAAAAATCCGATTGTCAATAGCGTTGTTTCGCACGAAAATTAACCGTGTTGACATATCTATGTATCTATGTTATAATACTTCGATATTTTTTCATAGGAAGTATTGGTATGAACTATTTTCTTATTGTACTGACATTTAGCATTATGTATGTTATCGAGTAATTAGCACGGAAGTTAGCATGCTGGCTCGGAATCTCTAATGACCGTTTTAATGATCTCAGATGAAGTGTGAAAGTAGTGGAAATGGCGGTTTGTTACATTCAAACCTCTACGTTTTGTGCAGAAATATGAAACAACCCGATTTTATGAAAGGAATCGCTATAGGATGTGTCAGGAACTGAAACAACTCACGCCTATAGACTTAAGCAAGGTTTGGGAAACCGAACCCCAGCACTTTACCCCATGGCTTGCCAAGGAGGAAAATCTAACGCGTCTCGGTGAAACATTGAGGATAGACCTTGAACTGGAGGGACAGGAGATAAACATTGGTGGTTTCCGAGCGGACCTACTCTGCAAGAATACCGTCGATGACTCATGGGTGCTGATTGAAAACCAGTTGGCTTCAACCGACCATACGCACGTGGGACAACTTCTCACATACGCCGCGGGCTTAAATGCTTATACGGTTATCTGGATAGCCAAGACCTTCCGGCGGGAGCATCGTGCGATGCTGGACTGGCAGAATCAGATCACCGATGAACGCTATCGTTTCTTCGGTATTGAAGTGAAAGTTTGGCAAATTGAGGATTCTGCCCGCGCTGTACAATTTGAAGTCGTTTCAAGTCCAAATGACTGGAGCCGGGGTGTGAGTCGGGACACCCAACGCGCCGCGAATCAAGAACTTTCTGAAACAGACAAATTGCATCTCAGATTCTGGACAGGTTTGCATGAATACATGGAAGATAAAGGAAGCAGCCTTAATTGCCCTGCCCCTAGACCATCGAGATACACCGTATTCAGTATAGGACGGGCAGGCTTCAGTATGGAAACACATCTGGCCCCTACCCAGAATAAAATAAGTATTCGGCTCTGTATCGATGGAGATAACACCACGGCATACTTCTGGTTGCTTCAGGAACAACAAGAGGCGATTGAAAAGGCATTTGGCGAAACGCTTGAATGGAATGAGCTACCCGGAAATAAAAGGAGTCGGATTAGTCTAACGAAGGTAGATACTGACCCGTTAGACGAAAATGATTGGCCCCATCAGTATGAATGGTTTACAACCCAATTAGAGCGGTTTAACCAAGTCTTCCGACCACGTATTACGGTACTTAATGAGGAAAATTGGATACCAGATGATGACGATACCCAGTACTCAGAGTAGGGCTAAACATCTTGAAAGAAAATCGTAAACTTAATTATCTTGATCTTTTTGCCGGAGCTGGAGGTCTCTCTGAGGGATTCATTCGTGCAGGATTTAACCCTATTGCGCATGTTGAGATGGATATGGCTGCTTGTTACACACTCAAGACCCGAATGGCCTACCATTGGTTGAAAGAAAACGGTAATTTAGAACGATATGCTGACTATCTGAAACGCACTATTAACAGGACAGAATTTTATAGCCTTGTCCCAAGTAGAGTAATAGAATCTGTTATAAATGAAGAAATCGGTAGAAAACCGAGGGCGAAAAGGTTACAAGATATTTTCTCTAAGATTGACGAACTTCTTGGCAATCAAAAACTAAATTTGATTGTTGGCGGTCCGCCTTGTCAAACGTATTCACATGTAGGACGTGTACGTGCCCCCGAAAAGATGAGAAAGGACAAACGAAATAATTTGTATACCTTCTATGCTGAATTTCTGAAAAGATACAAACCTCAGTACTTTGTATTTGAGAATGTTCCCGGCCTTCTGTCTGCGAAGGATGAAGAAGGTAATTCCTATCTAGAACTTATGTTGGAACTGTTCCAAGAGTGTGATGATACAGAATATACAACAGAACTTAGAACACTTAATGCGAAAGATTACGGGGTCCCGCAAAATAGAAAAAGAATTGTTATCGTTGGAAGAAAAGGAAAATCAACGGACTTTTACCCCGAACCAGATAAATGCAAATCTGATGTTCTTGTGAAAGAAATTCTCTCAGATTTGCCTGCTATCAAAGCCAATGAAGGGACTTTAGGACCCTGCGATATGGACCCAAATTTCCACACTTGGTTACGTAATGTAGGTATACGGAATGACGATCTTCCGGTGACATTCCATCAAGCGCGAATTGCTGTTGAACTCTGGAATAAGAAAAAGGTTCGGCTTCAGTATAATAAACTTCCCGAAAGACTACAAAACCATAAGAATAAGAGCACATTTCTTAATCGATTCAATGTTGTCGCAGGGGATTTACCATATTCTCATACCGTTGTTGCTCATATCGCAATGGATGGGCACTATTATATTCACCCAGACATTAATCAGAATCGCTCTCTCACACCAAGAGAAGCAGCGAGACTACAGACATTTC
>CAZURU010000559.1:0-3411 GCA_964623585.1 uncultured bacterium | reverse complement strand
GCAACTATAGAGGAGCAACTTACAGAACTTGTCTCAGAAAATATTTGTGAGAAAGCAAATCAAGCCAAAGTCAGCAAGTATGTTGTGAAAAAAGATATTGAGACTTTTGCGCAGTTGGTTAAGGAGTTTCTCGTAGATAAAAAAGAACATAGAGTAGAATTATTTGCGAACTTGGACGAGAAAATAGGTCAGTTCATTACCTCAAAGTATTACTTTACCAGAATCGACAATCAGTTAGTCAATTATGCGCTTAAACGCGTTCATTCCTATTTAGTATATCAAACTGAGGAAGAACAAGAGCAGATTCGGAGAATATTACTCGCGTCCCCCTCAAGTCTGTTCTTCATTTTGCATGGTGATAGGACAATTTTTAGTCAAATGTACTCAAGCTGGAACCAATTAGAGCCCTCGGATTCAAATCGTAACTGGATTACTCAGCAGCTTCTTCAAAAACTTCGAACACTATTATTACAAATGCTTATTGCTGATGTGAGAAATTCCGCTTACATTTCTCTCCATATGAAGCTCCAGATTAAGGTGGTGAAAATAAACAGCCAAGTGGAATTGGCAACCCCAGATGAAAGATATGTTGAGCTAATTGAAGAGGGGACTTTTGGTTTTGCTAAATTGGAAGGCGACTTACCGGAGGGTTTGCGCTTTGGGCAATCGATTAAGTATGTTGATCCAATGGACTCCTGCAATCTTGGTCTAGCATTCCTTCATCTTGGAGAATTCCAAGCTGCTCTCAAATATTTCGATGGGGCACTTGACGAAGTGCAAGATCCAAATCAAAAAGCAATTGTTCTAAACAACAAAGGTTTCGCTTTTCTTAGGACCAGCCAATATCGAAAAGCACTTGAATGTTTTGAAGAAGGTATTGAATTTGATTCGGAAGGCGAAATTTCCGAACTACGTGAAAATAAACAGGTAGCTGAGGAATACTTGGCACGTGCGACTGACGCTGACAACTTAACCGAATCAACCCAAGTTCGTTTTGTTCAGAGGCTGCCTGTTCCTTTTGAAGAAACGCTTTTCTATGAATTTAAAGAAATTGCGGGCGGCAATGCAATTCGTTCAATTAGCGATACTTCTGACATATATGCTGTTGCTTTTCTCAATTATAAAAAAGGTGGACGTATTTTCTGGGGAATAACAAATAAGGATAGAACCACAATAGGTGTGCCTCTTAATGAACAACAGAGAGACGAACTACGAGTCAAAGTATCTGAGAAACTTGGGGCTATACAACCCTCAATTGTTGGACATTGGCAACTTGAATTGCACCCCGTCTATGACTTACAAGGAGAAACTATAGAAGATTTATGGATCATTGAACTTCTAGTCCCGTCTCCGCAGAGAAGGGAGATTTTTTACACGAGCAAGGGAGAGCTGCACGTCAAAACTGAAGGCGGTAAAAAGAAATTACTGGGCCCAGCGGTAACAGAATTTATTCGTAGGCATTTTCAGAATGATACAGAAACGAGCTAAACCCGTTTAGAAATCGCATTGCTCCCCTTGGTTTCATTTTGAGAGGTGGAATTGAACTTCATCATCAACTACGACATCAAATATCGGATGGGCTTAGGGAATTAACGCTGCCAATGAATAGGATTTCGTTATGAAAACTACTGATAATATCTCGCCTGAATTGCGGAAAATTGAAAAGGAAATAGACAACTATTACAAATCTAATCCTTTGCTCAAACTTCCATTTGCGCCTGCTGCGTGGGGCTTGTTGGCGTATGCTGAAGAATATATGCTAAATGAGCAAATCAATGGAGTGACCGGAATACAAGATCGTCATGCATTAGGCAGTGACTTTATTACTGAACTTGAGCATCCTGTCTCTTGGCTTCACCGTGATTGTGAACAAGATGGGAAAATCTCCTTTACTTATAATCGCGACATTTACAACGCATCTAAGGACTTGTTTGAGTTAGGTCAGAAATATGACTGGTTCATTTTTGCATATACATGTGCCAGCGGCAAGGGTAGGGTACTTGACTTAGCACTTCAGGGGACAACCATTCAACCAACAGGAGATTTTTTCGCAAGTATAGAATACGAAGCATATAATATCTTGGTTGACGCACATGAACCCGAAGAAGCACAATTTGATCTGAATCCTCATGATTCGCCTATGGAGGCAATCCTGAATTCTGTAAAGGTAGAAGGCGATAGATTTCGTTATAAATTAAACCCGAGAATGGTTGCCGAGATGAAAAGGTATCTAAAACCTCTATTTGATAGAATGTTTTTATTACCGAGTGAGTGGGAATTTAGTCGCTATACATTGGGAGATTTCCGTAAGATTTTTGAAGCAGTTTGCGCTATTGCACGTATTCACTGGACTGCGCGACAGGTGGCTGGAGCTATAGGGTGCGAACACAAAGGCTATCTTGATGGTATTTACGTGCTAAAATATCAAGAACTGTTAAGGCGGGTGGTTAGATACTCTGGTTTGTCAGATGTAAAGGTAAAAAGCATATTTGATGATCTAACCTATGGAAATTCGGGCATCGAACGACCTAATCCTGCTCTGCAACCGCTAATTAAACTGAATTCGGATCATTATGCAATTGTGCCTAATATATGGATATGTACCGCAGCAGAACGGAATTTTATTTCGCTTATAAATAAATTGCCATCCGAAAGAGAGATTTACGCAAAATATGTTGATGAAAAAGAATATCTCATGAAAGAACGTTTTAAGAGTCGATTACCTGATAGAGGTTTTAAACCTTATTCGGGCAATGTTGCGAAGTTAACGGACATTGACCTCGCCATTGTAAGCCATTCTGAAAAAGCGTGTTTACTTTTAGAACTTAAGTGGTTCATTGCTCCAACAACAGCACGTGAACGTATTAATAAATCTAAAGAGATTAAAAAAGGTATTTCTCAGGTGCTAAAACTAAAACAAGCTTTTGCAGATAATCATAGGCCATTATTAGATAAGCTCAGCATTGATTCCAGTTACAGATTTGAAGGAGTTGTTGTATCAGAGAATTGGATCGGGTATGGTAACGTTCAATCCCCTGAAGTTCCTGTCATTCGAGCTAATCATCTCCTAGCAAAGTTAAAAGCAACGGATAGTCTGCAAGCAACGATGGAATGGCTGAAAGACCGAAAGTACCTGCCTAAGGAAGGAGAACATTTTAAAGTCTGTAGACCTACTACAACGATCGGTGCCTGGAGTCTGAAGTGGTATGGAATTAAATCGCTCACTGAAAATGCGTTTTTTCCCTTGTGATACGGTTGCACTCACCATTAATTTCTGCTAAATTGTATACAAAAGGAGTGCTAAACAGTCTATGAAAACTACACACCCAAAAAACACAACTAACCAAAAACAGAAACAACGCCTCGCTTTTCCCGTCTATGATGAAGAGGACATCCTTAACGTGGACGCGG
>CAZURU010000558.1:0-3423 GCA_964623585.1 uncultured bacterium | reverse complement strand
CTCAACCCAACCTACGGAAGAATGGAAGAATAATAATTAAAATTGGTATTATAAGCGCATGGTGTTAACGAGGATGAGGTCGAAGATGTTTTACTGAATCCTGGTGAAGAATGGGCAGGACGTAATAACTCAAGAATTGCCATTGGTCAAACGCAAAGTGGTCGCTACTTACAAGTAATATACGTTCGAGACCCGCAACCCAATAGTGTTTTTGTAATTACAGCTTACGACTTAAAAGGAAAACCCTTAACGGCTTACCGACGACGACAACGACGGAGAGGCAGACGATGAAACAGAATAAATATCCTCCTGGCTGGGATGAAGAACGTGTGCAAAAGGTCATTGATTATTACGAAAATCAGACAGAAGATGAAGCTGTTGCTGAAGCTGAGGAAGCATTTCGCAATGAATTTGTCACAAAGGTAGGAATACCTATGGAATTAGTGTCTACTGTCCGGGAATTGATTTCTAAACGTAAACAATGTGGTTTTGATTACGATGAAAAAAACGATATTGAGAATGCTATTAAAGACCATAGGACAGCAATACAACTGAAGCCGGATCTTACTGCAGCTTATGCAACTCTCGGAATAATTAGACTATTACAGCAAGAATGGTCAGAGGCTATAATAGACCTGACTGTTGCCAATAACTCAGGAGTAGATATTATTGCTATATATAATCTTTTCTACGATGACGTAGAAGACTTTGAAAAACAAAACAATGTTCAGTTGCCAAAAGACTTAGCGGTGATGTTAAAACAAACATTAAAAACCAACTGATAGCATCTTGCCTATAAGAAAAAATGTGCATTTTGACAACGAACAAACCACAATAATCAACGAAGATGTTTTGACGACCCGTGCTATTGAAAAATAAGTATTGATCTAATTGTCACACCACCACTATACAACGTTGATATAAAATATAACTCAAATGACGGTGTGATCTCTTATACGGGCAATCTTTTTTGGAATCTATGAAAATCTATCTTGATACTTGTTGTTTGAGTCGGCTTTTTGATCCGTTAACGCAAGGACGAGTTATTGAGGAAGCGGGAGCTGTTAGGCAGATTTTTACTTACTTTCTCAGTGGAGATTGGTATTGGATCTCCAGCAGGGTTGTGGTAGATGAAGTTGATCAGCCCCCGGATGTTGAAAAACGTTCTCAAGTCAAAACCTTGTTGGATCTTGCATATCAAACCGTTTCTGTTGGGGAAACGGAGATCGCAAGAGGTTTACAACTTGAATTGTTGGGTTTTCAGGAGCAGGATGCCTTACATCTCGCTTGTGCTGAAAGCGGTGAAGCGGTTCTCTTTCTAACAACCGATGATAAATTACTCAGAAGAGCACAACGGTATCGGACACAACTACACATCCGAGTTGAAAATCCAAAGAAATGGTTTCAAGAGGTGAATTGAAATGGATATTTTAAAGATGACGGATCCTGAACTCTATGAAATGGGCATGAAGGAACTAAGAGTACAACTGGGACCCGCATATACAGCGCGCTTTCTCCAGCAGTGCAAACCGAGCAAGTATGATTACACTGCCGAAAGACATAAATGGTTAGCCGATCAGCCAGATATTCCCACGATTGCAAAGCGAATCCAACAAAGAGAAGCAGAACGAAAAGAGGAAGAACGGATCAAAGCTGAAAGAGTTGCTGCATGGCGTAAAGGGGTATTGGAACTTACTGATATTGAAATTTTTGAACTCGCTGTTAAAATCCTCGTGGATAAACTGCATGTGTATGGATATGTTGGTTTCATCCAACAGCATTTCAAAAACCTTAATGCTGAGCAGCCTATTGACCAACCGCAGCAGTTTCAGTCGGACAGTGGTGGTAGTAGTATCATGCAGATGATAAAAGAGGACAAATTTCCACAAGGCTAAATGAAGACCGAGCATGTGGAACACATCAAGATTTACCTCACCAATATGAGAAGACAGGTATTTTAGTGACGAACAACCTACAATAATTAATGAAGATGTCCTGATGTCCCGTGCTATTGAAAAGAAGACATAAAATAAACATACTTGAAATGACAGATAAAGAACTATATGCGCTCGGTCAAAAGGTACTTGCCGATAAGCTTGGAACCGATCAAGTTGAACGGTTTATTCGGCAATGCAAACCGGGTGAAGGGGATTATTCTATTGACAGACATAAGTTGTTGGAAAATCAGCCTGATATAGACACCATCGTCAAACGGATTCAAGAAAGGCAAGAAGCGAGAAAAGTAGAAGAAAGGGAAGATGCTGAAAGATTCGCTGCACCTCAAAGCGAAATCCGAAAAATGACGGATATTGAAATTTTTGAAATCGGACTTAAAGTTCTTCTTGATAAACTCGGTGTCGCTGGATACTGGCGGTTTTTACAAAAGTGTCAAGAGGTTAACAGAGGTTATTCTATTAACTACATTCAAAGCAAAGAGGATACCGAAAAAGAAATTGCGCTTTACACGGGAGGTTTAACGCTTAACCCAAGAATAGTTGAAAATTATATGAAGCGGGGTAATGCTCATAGTTACAATGGAGAATATGACAAAGCCATCGCAGATTATAGTGAAGCGATAAAACTTAAACCCGACTATGCTGAAGCTTATAACAATCGTGCAAAAGCCTACAGTAAAAAGGTGGATTTTGAAAAACAATAGTATAAGTTAGCGGATTACTACAGACAGTGCGCGTATAAAACTCATCAACTGTATCAGTCAATTATCACTTGACAAGGCCTTAGGTTGATATGAGGACTGTTGGAACATATCTATCAACTGAAACCCATTCGTAGCATTGAATTTCACCAAGTGTATTCAAACGATGTCCCAAAAAAAGAGCAAACTGTGCAGGTCCAGCAAAGAAAAGGTGAATTTTCTTAGCTTGTGTTCTACTAATCATTTCTTGAATTATTGACTTCGCTTTTTGGACTGCTACGTTTGTTTGTTCATCTGATTGAAGAGCAGCGTTGCTATATAAATAAAGTCGTTTTCCATGGAAATGTTTCGTTTCTAATACCAATTTGAATTATTGTTATTCCATTCCTCAGCAGGTCGGGTAGAGGGACGCCAATAAAATATTAACTGGCGACATGATATGCATAATCAAGACGTGTCGGGTTTCGTTCCTCTACCCGACCTACAGAAGAATGATGTATTGTCAATTAGAATTGGTATTAGAAACATGAAACCTCTTACAATCCGTGAAATCCGTGTAATCCGATAAATCTGCGATTCAGCATTCTTTTGTCTGAATCACGGATTGACGCGGATGACGCGGATAGACGCGGATTATGTTATTGCAAAACCTAAGTCCACTCTCAAAAGAATAGCTTAGACACAAGAAACCTCTTAAAATCCGCGTTAATCTGTGAAATCCGATAAATCTGCGATTCAGCCTTTTTTTGTCCGAATCGCGGATGACG
>CAZURU010000557.1:0-3424 GCA_964623585.1 uncultured bacterium | reverse complement strand
AACATCTTCAGTCTGGATGAGATTGCTGAGATATAGGTCGTAGATTATTTCAATATGCGCACGCTTGGGAGATTCTAAATTTATATCTTTAATAAGCGTCACCTTTTCCAGCACTTTTTTTGATGGGTCTATCTTATGCTCTCTCATATTGATAATAGCAAGCGTAAGCAGATCACTATACCGGAATATCACCATAATTGATTTGTCTAACTCTTTATTGATAAAACGTGTGATATTGGCAAGTTGTGTGCGTGTGTAGGTGTCCCCAGTGAGTTGCACAGTAACGAACATGTAAGATTCCCTTAACATATCGTCTATGCCTGTGCTTTCAAACAACGTTCCTTGTTGTGGATTTATCTGTTGATTAATTTCGTCATCTGATACCTGCATGATCCGGTAAAAGGATTGCCAGTCTTCAATGCGAAGTTTCTCATAAGGATTAGCAGTCTCAAGCGCGGATTCAACGAGACGTTCAAACCTAACGTTGTCAACGCTCTCGGTTCCGATTCGCTTACTGTAATAACCGAGTGTATTCAGGAGTTTTGTTGAGGCATCTCTCAACGATTGTTGGTTATCAAGGAAGTTTTTTAGTGCGTTCTCAATGTTCTGCTTAATTGATAATTCTGAATTCATAATAGGTAAAACTTTTCCACATTAACGCGTTATCACGAGCCATGTAATCAGTTCAAATTCGGTTTTTTCTGTAATCTGTTCATCTGCAGTTGGCTGCAGTGCATTAGGACTTGAATCAAGGTGATCGTTCACCTTTCGGTTATACTCCGATTGCCATGTAAAAAATTAGATTTTCGTACAGACTTGATCTATACCTTCTTTTCTATCCACTCAGCACATGCTGTGGGAATCTCTTTTTGTTGTAGGTAGTTTTGAAGTTCTAATCCCTCTTCGGTGATTTAGAACGTTTTGCTTTCTGTTTTAGTAGGATCCAATCCGTGAATAAAACTCGGTTCACCTGCAGATGATTGATTAAACTTCTCTAATTCTGATGTTGCTATATTCTTTTTCTTGTATTTATAGGTTTGCATTGTGTTTCTTTTATTATTGTAATGCCACTGTGAAATGGTGTGGTGGCACTCCCTTGCGGGAGGTCACATCCACCACTACAATGCTAATAATAGCATACCATCAAACACAGCGAAAGTCAAATCTATTTCATACAATAAAAGGGTTAGCAGTGTCTAATCCTCGCGCTAAAGCAATGGGGATTAGACACTGAAAGTTGATAAAAAAATACACAGTCATATTTCTTACTGAATCGGATTTGTTTTTTCTGATGAATTCTGATACAATACGAAATAAGCAAATTCATTTCATACCACAAAAGAGGAATATATGAAAAATAGAACGACTACAATCTTTGTTGTATTAGCCGTTTTTGTTGTTATGTTGTCTTTTTCCAGCTGTGATAATGTATCCAATATAATAGAACTTTCAAAATCACAGGAAGATGACGCAAGTGAACTTATGACTATAGGCGTTGTGTTGCCATTACCTGGTAGACTTATGTCTACTCTTGGTGTACCTATTCAGAATGGTCTTGACCTCGCTCTAAATGAAATAAACGAAGGACAACTTGCCTGTACTAATTTGACGTTTATTGTTGAAGACTCAGGTAGCACATCGGAAACGAAACATGCAACAATCATTAGATCAATTTTATACAAAAAAAGAGATAGCTAAGTTATGTTGGGAGGTGTTCACAGAAACACTTTCTACGCTAAATAGAAGCATTAACGACCTATATTTTTTCGAGCCTTCTGCTGGTACTGGTGCGTTTTTTGATCTCTTACCTATAGATAGGAGATTAGGTATTGACCTTGTCCCAAAGTGTGATG
Source organism: uncultured bacterium (assembly GCA_964623585.1). Classification (GTDB taxonomy): domain Bacteria; phylum Poribacteria; class WGA-4E; order WGA-4E; family WGA-3G; genus MSPOR6. The sequence continues at coordinate 1,571 of CAZURU010000557.1, read as the reverse complement.
GCGTAAAAACTGAGAACTTTTTTGATGTTACCCAGATTCCTTTCGCACCACAAGATACCGCTGTTATCGGCAATCCACCATTTGGAAAACGAGGAAAATTAGCAATAGATTTTTTCAACCATGCATCCTATTTTGCTGATATAGTAGCGTTTATTGTGCCTCTTAATTTTAGAAAGTACGCTGTTCATAAACGTCTTGATTCTTCCATGCGATTCATTGAGAAAATGGTTCTACCAAGAGATGCATTCCACCTTGATAGCGGAAAATTGTTTTCTGTTAATACTGAATTTCAGATTTGGACCCGTTTAGAAAGTACACATTGTGATATGCGAGAATGGAAACCATTACCGATAATTCATCAGGATTTCCAACTTTGGCAGTATAACAACACAACCGATGCCTTAAAAATCTTCTATAACGAGTTTGATTTTGCTGTTCCTTGCCAGGGATGGCAAGATTATTCTCGAAGGGAAACTGATGAAAAAAAATGTGAAAAAAACAAACAGTGGATACTGATAAAAGCAGAGAATCTTACGGTTTTAGAGCGATTGATGAATATTGATTATGAAAACTTGGCTCAGAAATGTGCTACTGCTGTCCCCGGATTTCGGAAAGCTGACCTTGTCAAGGAATATACGGATATGTATGAGTAAACGCTATGAACTGTCTTATCATATCAGCCGTTATATTAAGAAGCGTCTACGCAAACCTTTCTAACCGATATGACGAGAACCAATCTACACAAGCACCGTCCGCAATTTCCAAAGCACACATCTCACCCACAAGGGGTGCTAATGTTACACCACTATGCATTAAGGCAATATAAAGATTCGGAACTTTCTCCGTAAAACCGATAACAGGAAATCCATCAAGAGGCATCGGACGATAACCTACCGGAGAAGGTATTGCTTCTGCATCACCGATCGCGGGAAGAACTTCTTTCGCATGATCAAGAAGCATATCCGCATGTTCTTGTGAGTCGTTCCGATTGATACCCTCTTGTGTCCCTTGACCAATTCTGAGCGAACCATCACGCAGTTGTCTGAGATGTAAATGTTGTTGGTTTTCAGTTTTTGGAGGTGCATGTATCACGGCGACACTGTGTAAGACCTGTACACATGGTGTTGTTTTTATGACGATACCCGGACTTCGCTGTTGCGGAATGTTGATATCAACGAGTGAAGCGAGCTCGGTTGTCTGAATACCGCTTGCTAAGACAACCGCATCACAGCGGAATTCTGTATCTTTCGATTTAACCGCAACGATCCTATGATTATGCATCACAAAACCTGTAACTGTAGTCTTAGAATGCAATGTTGCACCATTGTCTATTGTGTGTTGCAAACATACAGAATTGAACTTGTCAGTCTCCACATGGATATCCGCTTCAGAGTGTGAGATGGCTTTAGCAGAGTCTACCATCACATCAGGTTCTAACGCTAACATCTCCTCAGTTGAAATGAGTCTACACGGATAACCCCAAGTCTGAAGTTGTTTAATACGGTTTTCTAATGCTATTGCCTTATCCGTTCTGTTTTCCCAACGCATCTCCCCCCCATAGTGAATACCAA
>CAZURU010000556.1:0-3426 GCA_964623585.1 uncultured bacterium | reverse complement strand
AACCTAATCCGATCTGACACGTTAAAATCAGCATCCTTCCGCATATTCTGGATTTTATTGACAAGTTCGCGTGCCATCCCTTCAAGCACCAATTCATGTGTCAGTTCCGTTGACAATGCAACAAATTTTCTTGCATCTACTTCTACGAAGAACCCTTCACGGTTTTGCGTCTGAACGTCAATTTCCGATTGCTCAAGCGTGTATGTTTCCTCTGCTGTTTCAATCTGTATGTTACCGTTTGCTTCCAGTTCTGCTTTCAGTTGCATAGAATCAGCAGTTGCAAGTGCTTTTGCGATTGCTTGAACACCTTTTCCATATTTCGGTCCCAATACCTTAAAGTTCGGTTTAAGGGTGACTTGTGCATAAGCGTCTAATTCATCCGTGAAAACTATCTCTTTGACGTTGAGTTCATCATGAACATAAGATGACAACCGATTGATTGTTTCTTTTTCTGTATCGGATAGTCCACCGACTGTGATTTCACCAAGCGGTTGCCGTGTCTTTATACCGGACCGATTACGTGCGGCGTGTCCCATACTGATGACATCACGCGTGAATTCCATATCGGTTTCTAATAGTGTGTCTCTGAAAGATTCAACGACTTCTGGAAACGTTGTGAGATGAACGCTGATGGGTGCTTCAGGATTCAGCGAACAGACTAAATTCCGATAGAGTTCATCTGACAAGAACGGAACAAAGGGGGCGGCAAGTTTTGCTACCGTAACCAACACTTCGTAAAGTGTCGCGTAAGCTGCTTGTTTGTCTACGCCAGCTTCGGCACCCCAAAACCTGTCGCGTGAACGTCGGACATACCAGTTGCTTAAGTCATCAACAAACGTCTCAATTGCGCGTGGTGCATTGGTAAGATGGTAATTCTCCATATCATCGCGAACTTTGTCTATTAGAGTGTGCAAACGTGACAGTATCCATCTATCAATAGTAGCAAGTTCAGCAACTGCGGGTGCATCTTGCAGAACATCAACCTGCTCCAAGTTGGCATACATCACGAAAAAACTATAGACATTTTGGAGTGTTCCCATAAACTTTTTCAACGCTTCATCAATACCATCAATTTTGAAAGTGCGTTGTGCCCAAGGTACTGTTGCTGTGAACATATACCAGCGCATGGCGTCTGCCCCTTGTTCGTTCAGGATTGTCCAAGGGTCTACTGTGTTACCACGGCTTTTGCTCATTTTCGTTCCATCTGATGCGAGAACCAACTCCAGACACAAGCAGTTTTTGTAAGCAGGTTTGTCATAAAGGAGTGTGCCTATCGCCAATAGACTATAGAACCACCCACGCGTTTGGTCAATGGCTTCGGAGATGAAATCCGGCGGGTATGATTTCTCAAACGACTCCTTGTTCTCAAATGGATAGTGCCATTGCGCCGTGTGTGCACACCCTGAATCGAACCAGCAGTCAATCACGTCCTGGATGCGATGCATTGGACTGCTGCATTTCTCACAGGTCAACACCACATTATCAACATAGGGACGGTGGAGTTCAATATCATCCGGAACATCCACTCCAAGTTCTTTCAATTCAGCGATGCTGCCAATACAGTGCTGATGATTGCAATTATCGCAGATCCATACAGGTAGGGGTGTCCCCCAATACCGTTCTCGGCTCAATCCCCAGTCAATGTTGTTTTCCAACCAATTTCCGAAACGTCCATCTTTGATATGTTCAGGGTACCAGTTTATTTGCTGATTGTGTTGCATCATCTGTTCTCTGATTGCGGTGGTTCTGATAAACCACGATTCTCGTGCATAGTAGAGTAGCGGATTATCACATCGCCAACAGAATGGATATTGGTGTGTATATTCAGATGCTTTAAACAACAATCCGCGACTTTCTAAATTCTCAATGATCATTGGGTCAGCATCTTTGACGTATTCACCAGACCACACATCTTTAACCTCTGGCACAAATATTCCATCTGCTCCTACGAGTTGAACTAAGGGTAGATTGTGTTTCTTTCCAATGTCGTAATCATCTTGCCCGAAGGCGGGTGCAATATGGACCAACCCGCTCCCTTCAGTCGTAGTTACAAAGTCTCCAGAGACAATATAGTGTGATTTTTCGGTATGTGTTCCAGCATCAAAGAGCGGTTCGTATTCCCAGTTGAGTAGGTCGGTACCTTTATATTCATCTACGATTTTTGGAGATTCCTCTTCAAAAATACTTGGAATGCACTCTTTTCCAAGGATGAGATGTTTTCCGTTATTATCCTCAATAGTGACATAATCGTAATCTTCACCGACAGCGACAGCGACATTAGATGGAAGTGTCCACGGCGTTGTTGTCCAAACAAGCAGATAGGTATTCTCTCTGTTTTTCAAGGGGAATCGGACGTAGATTGATGGGTCATCCACTTCTTGGTATCCGAGTGCGACTTCGTGGCTTGCTAAAGTCGTTCCACAGCGATAGCAGTAGGGTTGAACTTTATGTCCTTGATAGAGTAAGTCCTTATCCCACGCCTGCCGTAAGACCCACCACACGCTCTCAATATAGTCGTTAGAAAGCGTGATATATGCTTCATCAAGGTTCACCCAGAATCCGATGCGTTCAGTCATCTCGCGCCAATCCTGTTCATAGTTAAAGACGTTTTCTTTGCACTTTTCAATGAAATTCTGAACGCCATAAGCCTCAAGTTCCGCTTTGTTTCTGATATTGAGTTGTTTTTCGACCTGGTATTCGACGGGGAGTCCGTGTGTATCCCAACCCGCTTTTCTCTGGACATAGTGTCCGGTCATCGTCTTATATCTGCAGACAGCATCCTTCATAATACGTGCCAGGACGTGATGTACACCGGGGGGTGCATTGGCAAAAGGGGGGCCCTCAAGAAAAACAAAAGGGGGTGCATCTTTATGTATATCCATGCTTTTCTGGAAGATGTCGTTTTCACGCCAGAATTCAAGTGTTTTCTTTTCCTTTTCGGCAAATGTGAATTGTGATGATACCTCTTTAAACATACTTCATTCCTCATGTCGTATTTAAAAAACAAAACCCACCACTGATATAGTCTGTTTCAGTGATGGGTGTATCTGTATGACTTTTTATCTGCTTGCGATTAACCCACCACAGCACAACGAATAGCAATAATAATATCTATGGTGTGATGGGAGTCTTGACTTGGCATAGTGTTGTGCATCAAATCATTATATTGTCCATTATATTGCAGTGGCAGTGTAGTAAGCAATTGGTTAAACATCTGATAATCTCGCTTGAGACGTTGATTCAATTTGTCAGTCTATAAATATAATACTACATACTATGAGATGCTGTCAAATCTTTTTGGTATGAATCTTGAATGATTTGGTGTATAATAGATATGATTTAAGGAGCACTTCTATGGAACAAAACAAAACCTTATACCATTTCTACTTTATAATATACCATTTGCGTAGGTCGTGTAGATGCACG
>CAZURU010000555.1:0-3431 GCA_964623585.1 uncultured bacterium | reverse complement strand
TCCAGGCCGTGATTCACCAACCCCTGCCCGCCACGTTTAACGAAGTGTGCGACAACGCGCCAGCACCGAGTGCTATGTTTGTGCAGGGGAGAAGAAGAATGGGTTGAATGGGAGAATTGTGACTTGACTTTATAACGATAAGCTATCCCATGTTGCTGATGTGCTGCGCAATAAATAACAAAGAAAAACCTCCAATTGAAAGGACACTTTTGATGTTATACAAATTAGGATCAACAAACGGAACATTTGACAGGCTAGAGCCTGTTGCTTTTAAAGATTTCTCAAGCTTTGGAAGTAGTGAAAAAGATCTGGAGAATTTGATAGCAAATAGCATATTGAACGTGCTTTTTCGAGACGCTGGATTGATGCCTATATTCCAAGAGCGTTCATTTCAACCTGAAGCAGATATTTATGCGTTGAACGATCAAGGAGAATTATTCATATTTGAACTGAAGCGAAGTGGTGTTGAGAAGAGTGCAGTACACCAAGTTCTACGGTATTCGGAAGTCGCTGGACAATGGAGCTACTCTACATTAGAAAAAAAATATCAACAGTACACAGATGATCCGTCAACCTTAACTGAAGCACACAAAGAGGCTTTTAACCTTGAGCATCCGTTAGAATCAAGAGAAATTAACACTAAACAGCACCTTGTAGTAATTGGTAGTGCCGCAGACGATAGTCTCATTAATGCGGTTGATTATTGGAAAAGACAGGGTGTATCAATAGAATTCTTGCCTTATCGAATTTACGAATTTGGAAAAGACAAATATTTTGAGTTCTTCGCTTTGCCATATGATAGACACAAAAACCCGGGAGACATGAAGGGCGTGATATTTGACACGAATAGGAGTTGGAATCAGGATTCGATTTGGTACATGATGCAGAATGACCGCGTCGCAGCGTTCGGAAATCGAAAGTACTTTATAAAACGCATTAATATTGATGATATTGTGTTTTTTTCCCATGTGGATACAGGAATAGTCGCTGCGGCAAAAGTTGAAAGCGAAAAAAAAGAAGACGGAACAGAAACTTGGTATCGAGATGTGCGTTTTATAACACCAGTTCCTAGAGAGAATGAAAATATACGCGCAATGCCATTTCGACAAGTGTCCGAGATAACTGGAAAAAGATTTTATTGGGCTAGTACAATCAAAACTCCATATCTTTCAAAGAGTGAGGCTGAAAATTTGGCTCATGAATTAAAAAACTATTTAGATGGTTAAAAGAAACACCTATCCGCAGGATATATTTTCGCGTATGGTCAGTTAGGGCCTTACGAAGATCAGTTCTGTGTAGACTGTCCACATTCTCTATACCTTGTGAAGGCTCTGTTCAAGCTTGAAATGCTCTAATACGAATCGAGATATTGCAACGAGTTCAGAAATACAAATGGGCACTTATATATGCTATGAGTGCCCATTTGTATTGTGTATAAGAACCTATACTCAGACAAATTTCACATCAATCAGAGATGGCATAGTTCTGTTCCCCGCTATCGGCGTCTTTCTCAGTTACGCCGAGGCGGATTGCCCAATGCACACAGATGTTCGACAAAATAATGAGCACTGGGACATTGAGAATGCCGAGCGGCCCGTCTGACATCAAATCCGTGGTCGCGAATAATTTTTTTGGCAAAAGAGAGCTTTGTTGCCCCTGGCCCTCTGTCCTTTTGGGTGCGGAGTTTTTTCAGCCGATCCCAGGGCATTTCAGCCAATGTTTCTGGATGAGTTTCGTAAAAGGTGTCATCCCCCAACCACTGGCGCATCGCCTTTGTATCGGCGAGAAACCAAGACTCCATCGCCTTTTTCGCAATGACGACGAGATCAATTCCTTGGCAGCCGATGATCTCCTTGCGCTTTTGCACACACGGCGCACAGGTATCAGGATCAAGGTCGGCGAGTACAACTACCTTATTCGGATTTGCAATCGTCCTGAGATTTTTGACGAAGGTTTCGATGTTATGACTACACATGTTGCCGTTGCCAGCAGCATCAACTACCGGATCAACCACTTTTAGGTTGCAGTCCTCACGTAGCCATTTCTGAAACAATTCGTCTTCAACCAGCCGCTTTTCTGAAGCACCCTCCACCACGAATCCCACAGTCACCATGGTAGCCCTCCACCCAGGAGATTCGAGAGCCATATTTCATCAAGGCCTAACGGAGCCATATCCCCCTCAGAGAGATTTACAGCATCAGCCCGCTTCATAGTCGTACGGCCGTCAATCTTATCCACGAGAATGAGTTCACTCAGTTTAAGTGCGCGAACAACGGACTCGCTATGGGTGGTCAACCATATCGGATTTTCAGGCGAAGCCTGCTGCCGCATCATATCTACGAGTTCTCGGATGGCCTTGGCGTGTAGCCCTCTCTCTGGCTCCTCAATCAAAGTCATTCCGCCCTGTGGAGGTGCGTCTAACACAGCTACCAGTAAAGAGAGAGCGTACATTGTCCCGTCTGAAATGAGATGGGCTGGAAATCGCCTTTCAGTCCCTTCTTCTTTAAATAGTAAGGCGGTGCTACCATCAAGGCTCTGCTTTTCAGTCTGGATCTTCTCAATTCCCGGGACAATCATCTCCATCCAGTCCATAATGTTTTCAAACACTGATGAATCGTCCTTTAAACGCTGCAAAACACTTGCCAGATTTTGCCCATTGCGATCTAATCGAGTTGGATCAAAGTCAGATATATCCGGCTCTTTTGCATCCTTAGGTTCAATTCGATACACATTCAAATTAATCAGGAATTCGGTAAGCTGTCGTCTTGTGGATATTCCTAAAACCGAATAGCTACCTGGGAATACACTTGCACTGGTCCGTTCTCCTTTTTCGTAGATCTCCACCGTGGCCCTGTTCCGCTCAACAAGTTTTTTCCCATTGGCGTATAAGTATTCTTCGATATTGGTTTCGCTATCGAGGTCGTGAATGCACAATGAGTAGTGAAATGCCGATGGCGTTTCTGACTTATCTTCGCAGAGATCGCATTCGATTTCAAAACAGAATTTTTTGGAATCTGGCCCGCGACTCTTCGCCGAATGGATATTTGCAAATCCCCCATGCGTGCGTAGCGCGATTCCTATCCCGCCGAGCACAAAGAGACGGACAAAGTCCAGCGCATCAAAAAAATTACTTTTGCCCGAGCCATTCGCTCCCGCGAATACCGAGAAGGCAGAAAGATTCGTTATCTCCAAAGAGTCAATACTCTTGAAGTTGGCGATTTTCAATCTGCGGATAGGTTTATCGCTCATAGCTATACCTTTATAGGTACGTCGTTTTAACGGAATTGCGCGACCTTGTTATCCAAATTTTCTCAAAACTATAGATAATTGTGGGTGGGCATTGATACTTTTTTAAACCACTACAGGGTCGCTATTCTTTGCGGCTTGCCAGGCGCGCCAGTCGTTGAGGAAGCGTTCCAGGCCGATGTCGG
>CAZURU010000554.1:0-3442 GCA_964623585.1 uncultured bacterium | reverse complement strand
TAATCAGTTTAAGAGTAGTTCTCTACCTGAGTTTGATAGCACTCCAAGTCGTTGCCAGTTTACCTCTGCTTTGAACAGGAAGTCCACCAACTGCTAAATCTGTAATCTCATCCGCACTTAACGTCCGATCAAAAACCATGACGTCGTCTATGGTACCTTTGAAATATCTCGCGCCACAGCAATCGTCCCATCCGAATTTCAGATTTATGACTGTCTGCTCAACGTGTGGAATTTCATTGTCAGCGGAATCCAGAGTGCCACTGTCTCTGTCGTAGACATAACTGGTAGCTTTATCTTCTGCGATTGCGATGGCAATTAACGCCCATCTGTCTTGGGGAAATGCGGGAGCATCTTTCCAACCCCAGGTATCACCGGAGTTATTATTCCACACATAAGTCAATGTGTCGTTGTCTGCAATCCCCAACCAAAATATTGTATCACTACGACCAACAACTACACCTGACCACGGGATTGTTCTCCAACCGTTAACTCTTGCGGCAACAGTGATTTCTGTGGTAACCAATTCAAATCCAGCATCAACAACCGCGTGCCCACCATTGCCATCTACTTCCATCGCACCGTTGATCCATCCGTCAGTTACCCATTGCGCACCAGTTTCCAATGTTGCATCATTTCCATTACCTGATTCGTCTTTACCATTACCATCCAAGGGCCAATATCCCACGAGATTATCCGATAGACCGGCAGCCAATACGACACTTGGCAAGAGTATAATGGTTAAGATTATCACCGTCATAAATGTATTTCTATATGTCACCTTTTCCTCCTTTTCTGATTTTGACTCCATCACAGTAGATGGAGAGTGGAGATGTGATTTCTGTATCGTAAAATATCAAACGATGTTATACTTAAAGAAACACTTCATCACTCATAACGTGTGTATCATACTATAGAAGTTAATTTCATGCAAGAAAAATCATCATGGATAAGAAAGGTCACACTATGCATAAGGACTTCGTTCAAGCACTTGAAAATGATGACATTAAGGGTATCAAGTCATTTCCAAAAACAGATGTTCACAGTCATGTGATGTTTAGTACGCGCCGACAGAATGTGGAACGTTGGCTTGGACAATCTCTGGCTAAGCCTCCGTCTAAAATGGATGGTCTTGAGGGTATGCTTACTTATGTAGCAACTACATTAATTCCTCATATCAGAAATAGGAACGGATTTGAATTTATTGCAGATTCAGCTGTAAAGGATGCGATACAAGATGGGGTCGTTTTGCTTGAAATAAGTTTTGATATTCGTATCGTAGAATTTTATTCCGATGGACTACAGCAGTTCTATGACTACGTTCAGAATTTAGTTGAAAAGTATCGTCATCAGGTTGAATTGCGTCCTGAATTAGGCTTTTCTCGACAATGTGCTGATGATAAAAACTTATTGAGATTAACGCATAAGGCGATTGAATCTGGGGTATTTCATTCTATTGACCTATATAGTCATCAGGATGCATGTCCTCCTGAAGCAGTGGTGCCTATGTTTAGAGAAGCGGGTAAACGTGGTATGAAGTTGAAAGCACATGTCGGAGAATTTGGAGGAGCTGAAGAGATCAGAAGAACCGTTGAAGTCCTTCGCTTAGACGAGGTGCAGCACGGTATCGCCGCTATAGAATCAGAAGAAGTCATGAGGTGGCTTTCTGAGAACAATATTCAGTTGAATGTTTGCCCTACCAGTAATGTGATGTTGTGTGCTGTGCAAGATATTGATTCCCATCCCATTCGAGTCCTATTTGACAACGGTATCACTGTGACAATCAACACTGATGATCTGATGATTTTCGATCAGACTGTATCAGATGAGTATCGCAATCTTTATCAATCGGGTGTATTCAGTGCAGAAGAATTAGACAGTATTCGTAGATCATCCCTTCGTTCCGTAAGATAATCCGGCGTATATTGTTCTACTACAACCCTGCAAGTTTCTTCAAGACATTGTGTGTAATCTTTTCAACAACCGCGTCACCCCCTGCTAATCCGTGTGACCAATCAGTTGTAGCGGCAGTAAAGACAGTGCCACCTTTTGAGTAGATACCCATCGTTGCTGCACCTGTATGTCCTTGTTCCCATCGTTCATACCATTCACAATCATCTGGATGCCATCGGACAGGTGCAGTTGCAAGAATTGTAAACCCTTCAGGTGTACCGTCTTTATAGGTCGGTATCGGTGCTCCATCTTTAATTGTAAATTCACATCCATCACACTCGTACCCCACGATGGTATTCTGTCCACCAAATTTTTGGTATTGTTTCAAGTCTGTCCCTTCAAACACCCAATGTTCTGTATGGTGTGCAGTATAAGCACCGTCTCCGTCCATAAATTGTCCGTGACTCAGGTGATATCCGCCTTGAAGGAATCCGACACCTGTGAGTTGATTTTCGGGTCGATTTACCAGATGATGGCTCCACAACGTGCTTAAAGTGCTATAGTCATCGGTTTTGTAGATTGGGTCTAAGTTGAAACTCTGTTTCCAACAGACTAATGCGCGTCCTTCATCTTCTGAACGCACCTGCCAACAGACTGAATTCCCGCTGAAGAACGCTACATTACCACCATTTGCAATATAAGCCTCAAGATTATCACGCATCGGAGCTGACCAGTATTCGTCATGACCAACACTCAATACCAACTGATAGTGTTCCAATATTTCAGGATGAAACTCCAGATCACCATTTGCAGCATAATCCAATATGTATCCGTTCTGTTCTGCCCAGACAATAAAGGGTAATTCCCAGTTTCTGAAAATACCTCCGGTGGGTCGGTTAAATGACACGCGGTTTCCCTGTAGTGTGTTTTGTCCGTGATATCCGTAAAGGCTGAAACCACCCCAATTGTTATAGGCATTGTAGGTGTTTGTAGAAAGTTGGAGTAAAATAGGTGTATTTACGCCAGCTTCTGCTGCGCGAACTATAAAGAATAGTGAACTTTCCGCAGTGCGATGATTTCTATAGATAGTATCACCACCGCCATCTGATGCGCGGAGTATTGTTTCATAATAACCGCTTTTCCAAGTTTCTGGCACCTCAAGCTTAAAAGTAGGGTTCCATCCGCATCCATGAGATGAAGCATTGATAGGAATTGGTTGTGCCTGCCCGGGAATGCCTGATTCGTTGAATACGACCTCACGCGTTACCCCGATACGTGCAATCTCCAGGGCATATTGTCCAGCACTCGTTGACACATAAAATGCTATTTCTTCTTTCGGTGCATAACTGAGTTGATCTGTGTATCCATCTATGTACAGTGGTCTAATCTGATTTTCGGTTTGTGATAGTGTTGACATGTTGCATCCTCCCTGTTTTGGTAATGTACCACTTTTTGATAATAATGTCAAATGCTATCGGGTTTGTAAAGTTTTTGCACTCAATTTGTCAGAATCGCGGAGGACACGGAGGACGCGGAAAGGGTTTCTGGATCA
>CAZURU010000553.1:0-3448 GCA_964623585.1 uncultured bacterium | reverse complement strand
ACGCAAACAACTTCAGAACCCTTCTATTTCTATCAATATTGCGTAAGTCCTATATGAGTTTATGTTCTTGAATGAATTGATAATCTCGTTCCCACTCTCGTTGTTTCCAGCCTTTGGTATCGCGCCAGATGATGACGACGGTTTTTTGTTTGACAGTGCCTTTGTAGATGAGGTAGCGTCTATCGTTATCATACAAACACTTTCGGGTTTGGACAGTGAGACCGAGCAGGTAGTTGAAGGTTTCGGGTAAATCTACGATTTGAATGTGTGTCTGTATATCTTTGACGATGTTGAGTTGGTAGTTGAACGGATTTTGAAGTTTGTCAACGTTCAAATACGTTGGACTTTCGCGGGTTTCGCTTCCGAACAGATAATTCAGTTGGTGTTCGTCAAAAAGCGTGTTTTCGTGCTTGGTGAATTCTATGTTGTTCAGTGTGTCTTCGTAGGATTCAATACGTTGATATTTGATGATGTGTGAGAGGCAGGAATCCCGTGAAACTGGTTTAGCATCTTTCCATTTTTCGGCGTAGATGGCTTTTTTGATGCGTGGTTTGAGGACAGTGTCAAAGTGGTGTCCCATCTCAACGAGAATGTATTTACGCTTCCCGCGGTCTTGACGGTTGAGGTTAATGGTGGCGTGGGCTGTTGTACCACTTCCTGCAAAAAAATCAAGTGTGATGTCTTCGGAATCTTGTATTACAGACCAAGTTAGCCATTCGTATAGGTTTATCGGATGGCAATATAAGAAACTTAAACCCAAAGCATCCATCGTCTGCTTACCTTTTTCTCCTGATGGAATTATGGAGGACATTTCAGTAATTAAACGTTCTTCAAGGAACCATTTCTGTTGAGGCTGAGTTGATTCATCGGGGCCGAAAAAAATTAGATTTCTACTTAAAAGATCTTGCATAAACTCTGGACTATTAGACCATCCAGATGGCGGGACAGGACATAATTTTTTTGTAATTGGATGCGTTAGAGGAACAAAATATTTGTCATCAGTTCGCTGTTCTGGAGCTCCCATGTGAACAAGCCTATATACTCTACCATCTTCGTCAATATTTGAATATAATCGTTCCCCACCCCGTAAATCAGGTTTATCTTTCATCCAATCCTTAAATTTTTTACGACATTGTTCTGTGATACCATGCTTTTTTATCAGTGAAGCAGCTAAATTGAGAATCCATTGACGATTGACAGGTTTTAACTGCAGCTTTATGTTTCCCTTAGAGTGGCAAATAATATATTCGTGTTGCACGGCAATCTTGCTTGTTCCCCCCCTGGGTTTCGTTTATCCCATATAATTGTTCCCTGATTTTGAGTGTCAAGAAGATTAAACACATGAAACAGTTTTTCATATTCGTTTTCGTCAATATGACAAAGGATACAACTATTTATTGCCATTAACTGTTCAGCGAGAAGTAGCCTATCTAGCATCATTGATAGCCAACTTGAATGTTGGTAAGTGTTTTTGTAAAGAAATCCACTTGTTTTAGTGTTATAGGGAGGGTCAATATGAATACATTTTATAGATTCTTGGTATTTTTTTCTTAATAGATTTAATGCTTGAAAGTTCTCGCCGTGAATTAACAATCCGTCTGTTTCGCTATCCAGATTGTTAAAATGCGACAAGAGGCGATCTTTGAAGTTTGAATCAAAGTGGCAGGTGTCTAAGATGAGGTTTGGGTGCTGCTTGAGGAAGTTAACCCCCCTGCCCCCCTTATCAGGGGGGTAAAAGATAGATTTATTGGATGGAATACCGGGGTCGAAGAGGTTAGGTTCTATTTCGTGAACGGAAAAGAGGTTTTTCCATTCCTCAAGTTGTGCAGTATTTCGCGCAATTTCGAGGTAGAATTCTTCGGGGACGCGATTGAGTGTGAGGCAGTAATCGGTGGAAAGGACAAACTTCTTTTTCAGCCAGAGACGTTTCTGAAATTCTTCAATATGGGAGAGAAAATCGGTAATTTTGGAGGCGATGTGGTAAACGAGTTTTGCGGTTTCAAGCCAAATATTACTATTTGTTAATGTGGACGTTACGCCCCCTCCCCCGTTTAATTCAAAATTAACGTTCGTTAAAATTAGGTCAGATAACGGTATGACTTCGTTTTTGATGTAGGTATCGAGTTCTTGGTTGAGGAATTGTTTGAGGTTTTTGTGAATGAAGAAATCTGCGGTGTTGCGGCGTGTGTACGCACGGAGGTGTTTTTTAAGAACGGAGACACCATCGGTTTCGTGTGCAAGTTCGCTCTGGACATTGTAGTGGTTCCCTAAGGATGCCGTAATTTCGGATTCGGCAGCATCAATAATTTTATCCTGTTGTTTTTGTCCAGTATATTTTTTCTTTTCGGTATCCGTGAGAGGGCGGTATTCAAACGGTATGCGTACCTCATTCGCCTCTGATGTGTAAGTTATTTCGTGAGATATGGGAATAAAGAAACGTTTTGCCCCTTTAACGTTATCTTTTTCAATATCTACGTCGCGTAGATCAAAAATGACAGTGATGCCATGGGATTTGAATCTGTAGGTGGAGAAATGCTCGCCGCTTTTGACGTAGTACTGGTCTTTGTTTGCCCAGTGGAGATAGACTTCTTCTCCGTTGTATGGAACAGCGTATCGTTCAGTTTGTGAGTAGCGTCTACGGGGGATGAAGTCGCCGTTATCGTAATAGCGGGAGAAGAAGGTATAGAGGTGATTGAAAACGGCATCTGCACGCTGGTTTGGGGTTTGTGGTGAACCGTGTTGTTCTTTCGCTTCAAGGTATCGTTTAACCAATGGACGATCTTTTATGGTCTCATCGATGAGGTTTCCGTCAGCATCCAAAACATCATCGCCAAAGGCTTCTTTGACTCGGTCTTTTAAATCTTGAAGTTTTTCGCGTGCGGATTCAATTTCAGTGTTCGCCTCAAGAGCATTTTGAACGATGGCCGGAAGTTCCTCATCAATGAAGTTTTGGAGTTGATCGCGTCGGTAGTTGATAATGCGGTAGATACCGAAATCAAGGTCGGCGGCATCTGCACGGAAAAGTTGTTGGAGGAGATCTTGTAATTTTTGTAGGGATTCTTGCATACTTTTCTGCTCTCGTTGTCTGAAAATAGTGATTTTTGTGGAAGGTCAAAAAACTGAATAATACGGATGCGTTCAATTTTCATTGCGGACGTTTATTTTCATAAGTTTTTCACGTGCTAATATTTCAAAGACTGGCATCACTCTTTCGACGAGTTCGTCGTGTCGTCCGGCCAAACGATCGTGTGCACTTTGGAGTGCTTTTTGTTCTGTGATGAGAGCATCGAGCCCGGCTCGAAGGGTCGCGTTTTCCTTTTTTAGGATTTCGTGTTCCGCCTGAGGTGCATCATACCGCCAATCAGGAACACTATGAGAGTCGCTAAACTCTTGTTGAAGGGCGTTGTATCGTTTGTCTGCGTGCTTTCTAACGAGCCATCCGGTAGCC
>CAZURU010000552.1:0-3449 GCA_964623585.1 uncultured bacterium | reverse complement strand
GTATACAAAATCGGCTATGAAATGTCAATACTTTTAGAATGTAAACACTACGTAGGCACCTGTAGAGTGAGGTTGGAACCCTCGCTCACCGTGTGACGGCGGGTTTTTATGCATCAAGTTCACTCAAAGGTCTACATATTTTGATAGTTCACCATAATCACAATCAATTTCTTAATGTTGATAGGTTGAGAACTGTTTTTATTCCCACAACAGCATTGCGGCGATTTCTTCTGGCAATTCAATACCAGTGTCTTCTTTGAAATTTTCAATAGTTCCACAGTATTCCCAAAAGAAAAAGGCGATGTCGGATCCCATGTTTTGAGCAGTTGCTGAGTCTGCCTTAGCTTTTTCCCAATTTTGCAGAAACAACCAAGAAATACCACGCAAGCAATAGGCTTCATCATTATTTGGCTCGAGTTGTATTAGTTTGGTGAAGTCATCTTTGGCTAAGTTCGCCTCGTGTTTGTCAAAAAGATAAACAAAGCCGCGGTCGTAATAGGCTTCGGTGTAATCCGGTTTGAATTGTATTGCCATGCTAAGGTCTTTAATGTATAAATCCAGCCCATCTTCATAATAAAGGTAAATAGTAGCACGATTATAATAAGCACTTGCTATCGTGAGGTCATCTGGTTGTAACGAAATGGCTGTATCGTAGTAAGCGATAGCATCATCAAATCTTTGTTCTTTACTCGCCTCAATACCGCGTAGCAAATAGTCTAGAGCATCAAGTTCTGGATAAGGTTGGTCATGTGCTCGTAGACGAGAGAAGCCTTCAAAGTCTGGAAACATCCTCGCCTCTGTAATGCCTGATGATTTTTCCAGAGAGGTCAGAATAGTTTCCTTACCGCTTTTTACGATGACACATTCTACTTCTGGTTCAATTTTACCACCACCAAATAGAAAAACAGATTGTTGTGCGATAATGCGGTTGTTTTGCTGCTTAGGCTGCCATTGATACAATGGGTATCTGTTACGTCCATCTGCTTTGAAGAAATAATCAAGGTTTTCTTGTAGTAATTCGGATGTAACCTTTTTGAACTGAATTGGGTTATTGCTGCGCACAGCAAAGATTTTACCGTGTACGTTCCATTTTGAACGTCGCCTACAAGCCATCCATAGGGCAACTTGTGCACTATAAGTAAAGTCTATCAAACAGGTCGCCGCGCCGTAATGCTGGAGTTCGGTAAGTAGTTCCAGATCTGAGAGTCGCTGTCCATTTTTTAGGTCGTACCCTTCAAGACGCGCATCGCTAATCATCTCCTTGTTAATTTCAAGAAGTTTATTTGGATCGCTGTCATTCTTTCCAAGACGACGAGAAGCAGACGCTTCTATTTCATAGTTTTCATTTGAAACACCACGAAACAGATATTGCCCTGAATCAAATTGTTCTGCCCATTTCATAAATCCACTTAGCGTTTTGACCCGGCGCGATTCTTTTTTAGCCATTTAACTTCCCCTTTCATTATGTTAAGGATATCATGTTTTGTGGAGAGTGTCAACTGAATTTCAAAAACTATACACATTTTGCACATACCGCCCCACTGGGGCTAAAGACACCTTTTTTCAATCAGAAAACCTATAAATCAGCGTTATCCACGATTCAGAAAAAAAATCCTGTAAATCCCCTAATCCTGTAAATCCTGATTCAGACAATTTATAAGCAAAGTGAAAGACAAGAAACGGCACACTGCGCGGGTTCTCCTACTCCTTTGTTAGCGCGGGTAATGTGCTAACGATCTCTACTGTTTCCAAACTCACGGTAATCACTTTACCAATCAACTTGACAATGTACTCCGGGGCATCTGTACGGTTGGGGTCGTTGACGATACCACTCCGTTTGTCTGTTTTGACGCGATATTGGTCAACGATCCACTCCAATGCGGAACGGGTGCCGAGACGGTAATCAAACGCTTTCAGGGGGATGTTCCCAAGCGTCAGGAAATTGTTGTAAACAAGCGAGGTTTTGTCTTTGGAGAGTTTCATCTTCTCGACACGCCAATTGAGAGGCACATCGGGGGTCGGAACGAGCTTCAGTTTATCGTATTCGGGTTGGGATTCATAGGTGACGTGGATTTCCGCGAGTCGCGCACCTGCTTTCGTAAATCCCCAGAAGTCTTCAGTGAAGGGAATATGCGGCAGATCGCGTTTGAGGTTCGCTGCATACTTCTCGCGATAGTCCGGGTGATGCAAGAGACCATAGGTATAGTGGAAGATGTCCCATTTGGTGATGGTTTCGTCTTTGTGGTGCTCTCGGAACTGTGCCAATGCCCAATCCGTGATGTTTTCGCGGCGGTTGGTTCCATCTTCGTCGTAGGTGTAGAACGGGAAGCATTGAAAGCCATCACTTGTTGAGAGTGTGTGAAGATCAGGAATTACATTCGCCATCAGAACACTAAAGTCTGAACGAAAACCGTGATCACTAACGACTATCGCCCGATTTTCAATTGTGGTTTCCAACACCGGGAAAATAGATGGAAAAAGGCTAACTGCCTGATTCATGACGCGATCGAAAAATAAATTTGATTTTGTGAAGGGCCGGTAAAGCGACTGCCGAATTTTTGTATCTGAAAACTCCGCGATTTGCCCACTCCTCAGTTTTTGTTTCAGTCCTGAACTCCATTTGATTTTCTCGTCATTAGACACTACAAAATCATCAAGATTTGCTTCCTGATTATCTCGACGTTTCCATCGATCAACTTCAGCATTGTAATTTTCTATCAGTTTATGTACATTCTCAGTGAGGGTGTCCTGATTGAAGTTATAAACCCACACATCACGGTTCGTGCTGACCCCAAGACCGTAAGTCTTGAAAATCACACCCGTCGCTGCCCCTTTAGCTGCTTTCATTTCCTTATTCCCCATCGGAATAAAGGTTTCAAATTCAGCGTGGAGACCTTCAGTGAGCCACGTGGATCGTTTGTCAGGTGTTATCCGCTTCCACGCAACATTTTGGTAATGTTGCACCGAATTGAGATGACCGTACTTGTCTTCTCTCCGCCAGGATTCATCAACACAAGCGTAGAAGATTTGCGTCTGCGAATTTGTATTGCCAGCCCTTTTAATGAAAAAATTAATACTCACTCCAACCTGAATTCCAAACACATTGTGTGTCGTCCCTGAAAGTTTGGGATTCTTGCGAACATTACCACCCAGATCCAAAATGTAAATAGCGTCGAAGTTTTCTGATAGATGTTTTCGCATCCCATCAAACGCTACACCGTCAAGAAAACCGTTGTTTGTTACAAAGGCGACAACTCCTTCATCTCCAATCCTATCTGATGCCCACTGAATTGCTTTAACATAAGGATCGGAGAGTTTATTTTTAAGTGTTGCTTTAGAGTCCTTCGCGTACGTCTCTGCAATCCGTTTATCCATTGTCTCATACTTCCGATTCTTGTTGTTATCGTTCTCGTTGACCTGTCCCATATTGTACGGCGGATTGCCAATCA
>CAZURU010000551.1:0-3458 GCA_964623585.1 uncultured bacterium | reverse complement strand
ATGTCTACTACCCCAGGCCCGAATTCTGCACCGACAACGGCGCCATGATCGCCTATGCGGGCAGCGTGCGCCTGGCTATGGGCGCGGGCAGCATGACCCCCGGTTTCGATGTCAGGACGCGCTGGTCGATCACGGAGATTTAAATCCCGGTATCATCAAAGAAGTCTTCTTTGCGGCGTCAAAATATATCTATCGTAGATTGATCCCGGAAGATTTGCCCAGTGTATCAGGCGTATCGTAAAGTTATTTCCAGCTATTTTATTACTTATTATTTAGCGCTTTAACATGGAGGTAGAGCTTCTTCAAGTGCTCATCTGACATGTCGAGTATTGGCTCGTACATAAACGAATTCAAATGAATATTCTCGGGTGTCATTAAGATCACTCGTTTAATAACATCAATTTTATTAGTTTCTCCGGGGAAGTCTTGTATAAATCGATTAAGGAGTTTTTGTGATTGGTTAGACTTGATTCCCTCGACAAAACTAGGATCTCCAATTTTTTCTACCATAAATTTCTCAGATAGATTCCGAATTGCAATAGATAGAACGATTTTGCTCTCAAAATTAATCCCATCATCACTTCCATTACATGAAATACAAGTATCGGCTGTATTTTCAATCATTTCTACGACCAGGTTGTCATCGCCAATGAAATCTCCGCTATCTCCAAATAGATTGTTATATATACGATCTAATTCTGACTGAGTGATGCGAGAAGAATTCTTCTTCCAGTGAAGAAGTGCGGTAAGTGTCAAGAAATCAGGGTCATCTCCACTCTTAGTCCATTCGATAATATTACGAATAAATGGAATAGAAGCCGCTCGTTTAATTGGGTTGTTATAGAATTCCTTTTTCCAGTCATTAACAAATGGGTTTTTTATTCCCTTTGCTTGTTGGATTGAGAGGCCATAACTTGTCTTTATTGCCATCAAACATTGGGAATATCTGATAAATCGACTGTTTACCGTTCGGAAAAAATCGAAGTTATGCGTTAGGAGGATCTGTTTAAATTGTGAATCCTCTGCAATATCCATTAAATATTGAATAATTGCATATTTGTTTCGGTAGTCAAACGAGTCTGCAATATCATCGATAATAAATATGGTTTCTTGGCGAGAATTGCGACGTGCCTCAATTTCAAAGATGATGTTTAATACATATAACGCTTTCTTTTCTCCCGTACTAAGCGCACGAATTAATGTATCTCTTTCAACAATGACTTCTTCCCCTCCATCTTCTTTAAATACAAATCCAAGATTAAGCATAGATTCATCGCCTAAAATTACGGCTTCGCGATTTTTTGCTTCGAGCCGGAAGGGGACAAAGAAGCGATCATTGAATATATCGATCACATTTTCCCATTGTGTTCTTTGACCCCTCGCTCTTTCTTCAATCACTTGTTTTCGCTTCTCATTATTTTGATACTTTGTTACTAAGTCTTCATATAGATGCTCACATGTCTTGATATAGGATTTCCAAATATCCTCCTTCAAACTATCAAGATTTACTAATCTGGGTAAGAGCGCTGGATGCTCCTGCAGGTAAGATAGAAATTCTCTCAGCGTAATATTTTTTTCAAAACCTTTCTTGATGCGCTCAAACTTTTTCTTCAGATCCTCGTCGTTAGTGATCTGTGACTCTTCTCTTGAGATTAATTCTTCTAACTGATCTTGATTTGTAATTTCTAAGGTCTCTTCAGATTTAAAGTTAACTGAATGCTTGGCATCGAAAAAACCATTCGCCACTAAGCTTTTTGCAATTTGCCGAGCGTTGAAATGATTGAAGGTTCGTCTACTAAAGTATTTCGAACTATCTAGTAACTCGTTGTATCTATCTACGTATTCATTTATATGGATTTTGAAATCTTCTGTTTCGAGAAAACTCAATACCTTATCTTCATATATCGTATCGTAATGAACATCAGCTAATAGGGTTTCATCTTGCGAATTCACTTCATCCTTGATACGAATCAGTGCTCTGTAAAACTGATTATCCTGGCGTGTGAATGTGGCTGAAATTTCTTTTTCGATATCTTTTTTTGTGCCAGATCTTTCCCTAAGCGCGTTAATAAATGTAGTTCTTGCTGTATCTATTTCTATGTGAAGTTGTTCATATTCAATTTTTAACTGTGAATCAACGAGAAGGGTCGATGTTTTTTCGGTTAAGCCAAATGTCGCATCATAGGGTGAAAGTACCAAGATACTATCGGGATCCAGAGGAGAGTTATTTTCATCAACGATAGCTCGCTTGGTAACTCGGTCAGGATAAAGGCGATCAACTGTATCTGAACTTTTTGAAAAATCCCTAAATGTATCCGCGAAGGATGTTTTCATCGCACCATTTGGAGCGTAAATGACGTATGAGTTCTGAACTGAAAAGTCGAAACTTTGATTTAATGACTTTATCCCGTAGCAGTTTTCAAAGTTAATATTGATGCATTTACTAGACATACTAATTTATTCAATGAATAAAGATAAATTTGTTACCAACCACTTCCCTCTAACTTAAATTATCAATCCTAAAACCAATACAAGCTTTTTCGAAAGGCTAGCTGACTCGCCCGTCAAATCACTTATTAATAAATTAAATCAAGTGTTGTTTTAGGAGATGACTTAGATTATTGATGATCACCCAACAACCAATCGTAACTTCTTTTCTTCTGGAAGACTTTTACTTAAAAGAGATTTAGTCATATCCACATTTAAGTCAAAGGATTTGGCAATATCTTCCAATGAATAATCCAGAGATTCAATTATCATTTTCAGCATTGTTTTTAGTGTTGATGGTTCTTCCCGTTCGAAATTTGTCGATTCCGGTTCATTTTTTCGGTACTTTGATAGTTGACGCCACAGGTATGCTGACTGATTCTCAGATATTTTATCTATAGACTTTGCCCTATAAAGCAATGCGGCCATTGAAGTTTTCCTAATCCTTTTTAGGCGTGCTAACTCTTTCAAATCAATCCTGTCGCTGAATTCAACAAGCATTTCCTTTTCAGGCATAAGCAATTCAGCAGCAAACTCATTTGCTTCATCTTCCATTGTCGGGCTTATTTGTTTATGCATCACCAAATGACCCAACTCATGAGCAAGAGAAAATCTTGCTCTATCTGCAGGGCTCATTATGTTGAGAAATATTACTGGTGGAAGCCCGGCAATATTTACTGAAACCCCGTCAACTCTCGTCGCAAAAAAATACGATGGAAAAACTATAATTCCTGCTTTCTCTACAAGTCTGGTTAGATTATTAATTGGTCCGGGAGGAATCATCCAGGTACGCCTCACCATTCGTGCAATTTCCGCACCATCGTTAAAATAATCTTCAGCTTCATATTCTGGAAGGCGCAACTCTGGTTCAATCTCAATAGAGTCAAGCAGTTTTGACAAGCATAGCATTCGGATTGTGAGATCTGATGACACACGCTCCAAGGTCTTTTTCCCTCCAACAGATTTTGGCT
>CAZURU010000550.1:0-3470 GCA_964623585.1 uncultured bacterium | reverse complement strand
AGAATTGGAGTGTGCAGATGGTAATTGCTGTAGATGCAGCGTCCCTTGACAAACGTAACCGAACAGAACAACAACTTTTCGCAGTGGTGGAGCAGAATACACCCGACTCTATAAAGACTCCGCTCTTTCCACAAGACGAACCTGAACCCTTCACATTCCTGCTAAACAAGGAATTGATTGAACAACTGAACCTAAAGGAATGGTTCCAAAACTATGCGAAAGAAGCACAAGTATCAACGGCGGGGATACGTGGACCTCAGAATATTCTCTATCCATGGGATACGCGCTTCCCCATTAATCAGATCGGCATCATCTTAGCAACACTCGGAAAAAGCCTTGTAGCAAAGGAAGCATCAAAAGACCATCCGATAGAAAAACTGGCAGGATGTGAAGTACGCTACAACTCACAAAAATATGTCGAATTCATCGCGCGTATACAGGCAGCACAAGGTATACGCACTTATGTCCCGAAAGACTTCGGTACGTTACCAATATGGATGGCATCGTTCCTAATTTTCATGTTGGACTTAGAGGGGGGTGAACATGTTACCTCAAGTCATTCCGTAAGCACAAAAACTGCTACAAAAGACCTTAACAATCAGGGTAGTCAATATCTACCCGAAGAATCCATGCAATTCGTCAAGAAAATCAAGGACATATTAACGACTGCTGAAACAGACGGCTATCCAATCCAGTTCAGCGCAATTGACGATGAACACATTGATTTTGAACGTTTAGACGAACTACACGATGGTGTACATCTTTATGTCGGTTACCTCAAAAGCGGCGTTGCCACAGATACCAATCTCAAACTTATACGGGAGATTAAACCTCCCATCGTTGTTGATTGTGTCGGTGGATGTATGTATCGTCCAATGCATGCTATCTTTGAACGATTAGGAATCGCAGACTCTGTCCGTTGGCTTCACGTTGAGGCAGACCCGCTCTATCACAACATCGGAAAACTGGATCGTAATCCGAAAACTGGAGCGGCTGAATTCTACGACCTCGGATGCGATTTGAGTATCCTTGACGTTGTTAAATCTGCTGACTACGCGACAAAACTCAAAAATCAACCCGTCGGAACAATCATTGAGACTACCGACCCTGATGGCGACAGACTCATCGTCTGTCAGATAGAAAATATAGACCGAGAAGACACGTTACAAAAACTCGGTGTTGATTATCTAACGCTTGATGATGATAGACTGCTGACAATATATACACCTAATCAAGCGTTCCTAATGTTGATGGACTTTTATGCAAAGCAGCTGAAAAACTCTGGACTTTGGGACAATCACCCGCGTTTCATGATAAAGACGACGCCTTCTGCACTCGCTTGGGATCAATGGGGTGAGGCAAATGATGTGCATGTGATAAACGTACCTGTAGGTTTCAAAGAAATCGCATCCATAATGAAGAAAATTGAGAAACAGATTACCGAATCACCTGACCAAGCAGTTTCTATACAAGATGTCTATGGTGAAACTATTAGGTTGGGGGTGCAACCACGTCTTATCTTTGCTGGTGAAGAGAGCGGCGGTATGATTACAGGTCCAGAAGAACTGATCAAAAGTCAGGGTGAAAGAGTGGCAATTGCAATGCGGGAAAAATCCGCTGGTGAATCTATGGTTTTGGTCACAGCACTCGCAGCACATTGTAAACAGCAAAACATACCTTTGTCAGACTACCTCGCTGCTGTATTTCATGAAAGTAAAATCACTGCTACATGTGATGTCCGTGAAGACATTACCTATTACAACGAGTCTGAACCGAATCCGGATAAGCTGCGAGAAGCAAAACGCCAAGGTGAAGCAAAACGCGACAAGAATGACCTATTCTTTCTCGGTATTGCTATTGCACTGCACGAAGGAAAAATAGATATGCAACAAGCACGCGCTATCCTATCTGATGCGCTACCAGAACTTGAATTTGCTAATCTGGAGAATATCCAATTCGTTGGAGATGGGAGTTATCTAAAGTTCACAGACAAATTCGTAGAAGTACGGAAATCTGGCACAGATGCAAAGACGAAAGCCTACGCTTCTGGACCTGAAAAAGATGACTGCAGAAAATTCGCAAAAGCCTTCGGTGAAACCAGTGGTGACCTGACCGAACTTTACCTCTCTCAGATTGGTCAAAATTACTTAGAGAGTGTTGAGACAAAAGCACGAGAAATTTATGATGCTTTTCAATCAGCATAAATTGAAATTACACAGACAGGAACTTCATACCTAATTGCACATTCACCTCATAAAAGGAGATACCATGAGAAGAACAAATATCAACTTTATCGTATTCTTCGTTTTTATAACAACTCTTATAACACTCACAATCGCGACTGCTAAATGGCGTGTCATCCGTGAAGATGATATTATCCGTGATGACGGTATACAGGGGATGCTACACGATGTTCACTTTATGGATAAACAACACGGTTTGGTAGTTGGAGAAAATGGATTAGTCCTTGAAACAGCGGATGGCGGGAAAACCTGGACAAAAAAAGAAATCAATACGCGTCCTCCCGGCACTGCACAAGCACAGAGAAGACCACAAGGAGCAGCAGGTTTCGGTAGCGGTACAGCAACACTCTATAATATCTACTTCGTAGATGAGAAGATTGGATTCCTTACGGGGGCAAGAGGAACCATTTTAAAAACTGATGATGGCGGGAAAACTTGGACTCGGAAAATGGCAAGAAGCGAGGCTGCTGCTAATCAAAATAACCCCCGTCGACGGGGTGGCGGAATCCGATCCAGCCTAATGGGGATTCAGATGATTGACGAAAAAAACGGTTTCATCGTCGGTACTGAAAACGCTATTCTAAAAACAACCGACGGTGGCGAGACATGGATAGGCAGATCAGAACGAGTCCGAATCGGGGAAACCCGCAATAATTTGGAAAACATCCTCTTCGTCTCACCAAAAACAGGTTGGATAATTGGGTCTTTCGGCACGCTCCTTCATACAAAAGATGGTGGAGAAACATGGGAAAAACACAACACAGGATTCGACAACAACCTATTCGGTATACACTTTTATGATGAAAAAACAGGATGGATATGTGGACAGGAAGGATTAATCCTGTACACAGACGATGCCGGAAAAACATGGAAACAGCAAAAGACAGACGCAATTGACAATCTTTTGGATATCCATTTTGTTGACAATATGGTAGGATGGGCAGTAGGGGACTATAGTGCTGTTTTACAGACCACTAATGGTGGAAAAACTTGGACTGCTACAAAGGCTGGTGGAAGTGGTGCCCTCAAAGGTGTTCACGCCACAGACAAAGACCACTGCTGGACAGTAGACGACTGGGGTGTGATTGCAGCTTATAAACCAGAATAATTCTCTTATTCTAAGCAACTTATGAAGTTTAAATAATTAAACGGGTAATTTCTTGTTTCCATAATGCAGGTACACCGCTCTGCTGGCGAGGCGGGGAATGCCTAAATGGCATTCATACC
>CAZURU010000549.1:0-3474 GCA_964623585.1 uncultured bacterium | reverse complement strand
GTTGCTGACTTCCATTAGTGTGGCAGTTGCACTAACAACCACCACTAAGTCAGTCATATTAATATACCACACTGCATTCCTTATGTCAAACTGTTTGGTCTCCGTGTCTACATCACCGAGCTAAAGCTTCGGTGTCTTGACACGGGGGAGTGATAAGTATTCATAAAGGATCAGAGGACTATTAACGAATTCTATTGGTTTTACTGTAAGGAAAATCTGCCATCAATACATAAGAGTTGCCTTCCCTTTTTATTGACATGCTGACAGAGTTCATAGTAAATTCAAAGTATTTTGCAAGAACTTCAGTTAATTCGAGTTGAAGTTTTTTCATTGAATCTTCATTCACTTCGAAGCGGTCTTGGGTTAGAATCAGTTGTAGACGCTGCGTAGCAATTGAGCTTGATTTTGATTTGCGTGTGAATAAGTTTCTAAAATTCATATTTTCCTCTTATTTATTTCTTGAAAACCATTTTGAGATTTGGTCCAAAAAGTTGTCTTCTCTCATGTCAGGAATCGGAATTCTTTGCCCTGTCATTCTGCGTGCGATTCGCATGTATGCTTCAGCACCGGGCGATTTATTATTATGTACGAGTGGTACGCCTCGATTTGTTGATGCGATGACCCCAGTATCTTCGGGAATGACACCTAGTAGGTCAATGTTGAGTATATCTAAGACTGCATTTTTGCTCATCATATTTCCATCTCGTACAAGTGTGGGGGACAACCGGTTTATCACGAGATTTATTGGTTCAATTCCCACATTTTGCAGCAGTCCGATGATTCTGTCAGCATCTCGGATTGCAGACAGGTCTGGCGTAGTAACAATTATCGCTTCATCTGCTCCAGCGGCAGCGTTGTGAAACCCTTGTTCTATCCCGGCAGGTGAGTCTATAAGAACGAAATCATAATGTTCTTTTAGTTTCTCACATATATCCTGCATCTGTTCTGGTCTGATATCGTCTTTTCTGTTTCTTTGCGATGCGGCAAGTAACATTAGGTCTTCTACACGTCTGTCTTTTACGAGTGCTTTGGTAAGTTCACACTGTTTTTCAATGACATCCATAGATGTATAAACGACGCGGCTCTCTAAACCCATCACGACATCAAGGTTGCGTAACCCAACATCTGCATCAACGATAACAACTTTTCTTCCGATCATAGCTAATGCTGTACCGAGGTTTGCAGTTGAGGTGGTTTTACCGACTCCGCCTTTTCCGGAAGTTATTACGATTACCTTACCCATTTTTGAGCCTTCCTTGTCTTAAAATTTGATGAATTCCTCTACGATGATAATGTCTTCTGCCCCGACCCGTGCGATTTCTGGGTATCCTCTCGGTTTCTGCCCGAGTGGAGGTCTATTCACATAGGTGCCAATTTGAAGTTGTAAAGGCACCAAATCCATTGCGATAATGACAGCAGAAAGTCTCCCATTTGCGCCTGCATGTGCGCTTCCCCGCAATGCCCCAAGGACGACTATATCGCCGGAAGCAATTACTTCGCCACCAGGATTGACATCTCCATATAGGATAACACTCCCCGTCAGACACGATGTTGTCTGTCCTGATCGGATTGTTTGACGGACAACCTGAGCATCTTCAATATGCATTGGTGTATCTAATACTAATTCTTGAGATATACTGTGTGTTGTTGGGGCAGCAAAAATTGGAGATTCATCCTTTTCATCCAAAACATTAACACCTTTTACTACAAGATCGTACGATCTTGTTAGATGTGTTTCTAATTCAATTAGATCATCAGATGTTAAGGGTGTTGTCATCATATCAATCTGTATAGATGTGCCAGATAAAGACTGATTCATCTCACTTAATAGTTCATGAATAGCTGTTTCCACTTCATTGAGTGAGATTTTCGGATTGATGATTAGATGCAAACCATCCTTATATCCTCTAAGTTTTACGATTGCATTGTCCATTAATTACGACTCTTAGTTTTAACTATCGTTAGGAAGATAAAGTTTTTTAGTTGGTAGTTCTAAATATCCCAAATCCGTTGCGATAAGGATATCACACCTAGCGGCCTGGTAGAATAGAATTACCTGATTATTTATCTAACCCTTATTTCGATAATTTGCAAATGTGTAAATGTAAGACGAATTAGACCTCTTTATGTTTACATTATGTTATTTTCAATCTTTGCAAGAACATAAGGTCCTTCTGGTATTGCTGCGATAGTTGCTTCGTCCCCATACTGTTTCCGTATTTCCTCAATTCCATCTTGTGGTTTCTGCAATGGGTGAACGAAAAGTTTAGCAAGTTGTTGATATGGTATACCGTCCGTATAGAACATAATATCAGCTTTACGAGCGACTTTTGCTAATTCCTCCAACTGCCATTGGTCAATAATGAAATTCGCTGGATTGTATAGACCCTGAACAAAAGCGGTTAGGTCATCGGTTTTTAGCAGTAGATCTGTAAAAGGTTTGCTGCCAATTCCTTCACTGCATGCTGCGAGAAGCAGAATAGTCCCTCCCTGTTTTACTATTTCAAAAGCCGTCAGTAAGCCTTTTATGGCTTGATAAAATGTAGTATCCAATGGATACCCAGCACTTGAGACCACGACTGCGTCTACGGGTTCAGAAATTGTAGCTTTAGCGTTCTGTTCAACAAATTTTGTACCGACTATGTGCGATTCAACAAGATCTCCAGCAAAGACACCTGTTATTTGACGGTTCTTGTCTATGGAAACGTTTAGATTGAAATCTACACCTGCCATTTTTGCTATTTCGGTTGCTTCGTTGTGGAATGGATTTCCATCTATTATACCTACAGCGGATTTTGGGTGTTCCATCAATTCTGGTCCGTGCATCACCTTCATGGTTTCTATTGATGCAAGTCCTGGGCAGATTGCTTTTCTACCGCCAGAATAACCAGCCATTAAATGTGGTTCAATCAGACCTGTAACTATTTTTAGGTCTGCGTTGAGGTAGGTCTTATCAATGTATACGGGTGTTCCCTTATGTGTCTCACCGAGAAATGTATGTGTTTCCGGTTTTTGAGAGAAATGATTGACAATACGGTAAGTGTTCATTATTGAATGACCAACCATTTCCTCAAGTTCTTTATCTTCATTTGGACGATGAATGCCTGTTGCTATGAGAATCGTTATTTTCTCTCGTGAAATGCCAGACTGTACCAACGTCTCTAAGATCGGAGGAAGAATCACTTTATTAGGAACAGGACGTGTTATATCAGAGATAACTATGCATGCTGTTTCACGCCCTGCTGCAATATCTGCTAATGCATCTGATTCAATTGGTTTTGATATGGCATCGTAAATTGTTTTCTCTGGATTGGCTAATGGCACAGTTTCTGATGAATCAAGAATACCTACCAAGTTCTTATCTGGAATATCTATAGCAACTGTGCCATGGCCATATCGCATATCAACTTGCATCATTAAACATCCTAAATCTCTAAGTAATACCATTTCTCATTGAAAATGTTGCTTTATTAA
>CAZURU010000548.1:0-3475 GCA_964623585.1 uncultured bacterium | reverse complement strand
TATGTCAACAACTAAGATCACCAACTTTGAAAATGGAATTTGCGTAAGTCCTACTGATGTAAAGATACACTTTCCGTTTACTTTCGTTAGAATTAACGTTAATGTTGTAGGAGGAAATCCGATAATCCGCTTGAAAATGTTTTGAGTGTTTTATAGCGGGTATTTAGGAACGTTTTTAACTGTCCCCATTGCACAGTCTTTTTGGCTTTAGGTGATACTGATAAAACATCATCACTTATCCAGAGCGGCGAAGTATCATCCCATTCGTTATCTGTTATTTGCGTGATATTACTTGTATCAATATCATACTTATAGATATTAATAGGTGGATATGGCGGTTTTGGAGGAGGTGCGTTTAGCGGATACGATTCCACACCCAGAATCACCGATTTACCATCATCCATCCATTCCAAGCCCCATGGTACCCAATTCTTTGGTATATTGAGTTCTTTTACTGTCTTTCCGTTTAGATCACAGATGATATAGCTAGTTCCTTTCCGAATAAGAGCTCTGGTATTCTCAGGTGTTATTTTCCACGAAAATTCGTCTTCATCATACAAGATATGTTTACCGTTGGGTGACCATCTTGGACCCCCTCGCGAAAAATTCCACTCGCCTTTTTCTCCAGGCGATAGCAATTCACGCACGATGTTACCTCTCATATCCATTATATAGAGGTTGTTTCCGCCACCAGCAATATTAATTGATGTTGAATACACAATATGCCGACCATCCGGAGACACATCTAAGGAAGCAGCATTGACCTCGGATATTTTTCTTATCTCACTCGTGGCAATATTCATGATATTGATGCTCGTTTTCGGTGTCGGTGGTATATGATCAATTCTTTTATATACAAGATACTTGCTATCTGGTGTGAAAGTAGGTGAGCCGATTGTAACATTTGCATCATACTCCAAGATTTCCCTTTTGTTAGTGCCATCAGCATTCATTAGAAAGATGCCAGTCTTGTGTCTATCAAATGCAATAAGTTTACCGTTCGGAGCCCATGCCGCCTCAACATAGTTTTTCCCTGCGTCAAGTAGTGTAACATTGCTGCCATCATCGTCCATGACGTAAACGCCGTGCATACCATTGCGTTTTGAATCAAAAAGGATTTTTGCGTTTGCTACCGTTGAAAAAATAACGAGTAGACAACATGCAACCATATATCTTTTCATATCAAGTCTCCAATGTGGACGGAAGGGGATATTATCCCCTTCCGTAAGTAAGTTTAGCAGGACTTACGCATTCCCCTCGCTTGCGGGGGGATAAAGGGGGGTAAATCCTTAAAAATAGCAGGAAATCCAAATAATCGAGGATAAAATCCTTGAAAAAGCGAAATTCTAAACAGAAAAACCCAAATTTGCGTAAGTCCTATTTAGTTTTCAGGATTGTCTTCATGGGTAAACTTCTCCGTATTCGAAGCATCCCAAGAGTCTTTGATAAATTTTAGACCGTCCTGTCCCTCAACATATAGTTTGATATATGCGTAAGAATCGTAATCCTTATTTTCACCAA
Source organism: uncultured bacterium (assembly GCA_964623585.1). Classification (GTDB taxonomy): domain Bacteria; phylum Poribacteria; class WGA-4E; order WGA-4E; family WGA-3G; genus MSPOR6. The sequence goes on along the minus strand of CAZURU010000548.1, from coordinate 1,954 downwards.
TACGTCCTGTTTCTGTTGGAATGCGATATGAGAAGGAACGCCTTCGAAGTTCATAAGTGCCGCCATCAGCAGGCACTGCTAAATAAGGTTGATCTTCCTCACCTTGCAGCACATTATTGATATAATGCTGAAATCGTCCGTGGGCATGCCAATCCTTTTCTGTTCCGTTGTAGGCATAGATACCACAATCAACATTTATACTTATCCCATCATAATAATGGCGATAGCATTTTGCAAAACCCCATACACCTGTTACGGACCCATTCTGTTTTTCTTTAACACCAGCATCAACTTTGCCTTGAAAAACCTTGAGAGTGTAGGAATCGCTGTGGCTGCGGAAAAAACCATGTCTATCGTCCCATTCCCATACTAACGCGCCAATTTTATATTCATTCCCTCTGATTGAGCCGGATATTCTATCGCTGGGAGAGAACCAAGCTTCTGAGGTAGTAGAGTGTAATGTTTGTCCGAATACCCATTCATCATCAATATACCAAGAGATATGATAAATAGGTGTATCAGTTTTCACATAAGCTGTATGGTATATGAAACCTCCTGAAACATCATCCTCGGTATCAGATGGAAATACCTCAAACGTGATAGCATCACTGATATTTATAAAACCGACTAACATAAGAAAAATGATCTTGAGAGCGATCAGGTTTTGCTTCAAACTAAATAACATTTTGAAATCTCCTTTTCATAAATAAATGAGTTTTAGAAGGAGATGTACTCTATTTTAGCACAGCTCCTTGTGATTACGCAATTTCTAATTCTATGTGCTATGCATTACGGTCAGATATACATAAAATCACATTAGAATATCCTGTATTCGTGTTACGTAACGTGAAAAATTTCAAAAAAGATTGCTCCGTAAATAAAACTTTTACATAATAAGCAAAAAAATGATCATTATGTAGCGTATCCCTCCCCTTTTCGCTTTTTCTTGACAAGAATAATCGTCTACGTTAAAGTGTTATTATCGTTTTCAATATGAGGTGAAATACATGAGGCGTTACAGCATTCAGACTAAAATCGTTCTTCCATTCTTGATTCTCTTCGTGCTTATCACTATCCTTGTGTCTTTGCTAACGGTTGAGTTCTTCGCTTGGAAATATAGTGAACAGTTTACTCGCGAAACTGAAGGATGGTTCAAGGTTATTATTGAAACGGGGTTTATTGATGAAGATATAGAAAAAGTTAAACAAGCATACAGCGTTGAAGTCATGATCTTTGGTTCGGATTTCACGATTAATGCAAGCACACTCACGGATATTTCCGATGCTGAGCAGGATGTAATGTACTTAGCCGAAAAAATGAGACTGAGAGAGGTTCAGCAGTCGTTCCAAGAAGAGGAGGGAACACCTGTCACTCACAATGTCTCACTCGGTGGGAAACATTATGAAGTGTTTTATCATATACTTGCCATGGGTCGTATTTACTGTTTGTTACGTCCGATGGAGGAAATCAGAGCAGCAAAACGCACTCTCACACTCTATATGTTTGGCATCGCAATTCTTGTTACCGGACTCGTTTCTTTAATTAGCCATCGTATCGGAAATACGATAACTGATCCCATTCAGGATTTGGTAGATTTTACCAATAAGGTTGCGGAGGGAAATCTTGATGAACAGTGTGAAATTAAGACGCATGATGAAATCGGTGATCTGGCAACTGCATTCAATCAGATGACACAGGAGCTTAAACAATCAAGGGATAAACTTATACAAGCTGAAAGGTTGGCAACGGCAGGGAAGATGGCTACCTCATTTGCACACGAAATTCGCAATCCCCTATCGTCTATGCGGATGTTATCACAACTCCTTAGGCAAAAACCGGAATTGACTGAAGAACAGCGGCAATCGTTGCAGTATATTCTTGAGGAGATTGAACGGATTGACACCATCGTGAAAGGTATGATGGATTTCGCGCGTCCAACATCACTCAAACCCGT
>CAZURU010000547.1:0-3493 GCA_964623585.1 uncultured bacterium | reverse complement strand
AATACCTTCCCGTTTGATCTGACAAATAGAGTGACAAAATACTTACACACCCGAAAACGGAATGGACTTGCCATTAAATAACTTATCAGATACACCATGCATTAGATCACTAATACGAATACGATTTTACCATCAGGAGGTAAGGAGAATAGCATGGAAAAATATCCACAATGGAATCTACCAAAACACACAAAAGCACGTTTAGGAAAAGGCGGTACTATGTCAATGCAGTTTTCACCAGATGGCACACAGCTTGCGTTGAGTTGTCCTACAGGTGTATGGTTTTACGATGTGAAAACAGGTAAGGAGATGTCCTTATTTACTGGGAGACGTGGGACTCTTACATTTTCACCAGATGGACGTTTTCTTGCAAAAGGTGGAGACCAATTCCAACTGTGGGAAATCGCTACACAACGCGAAATTCCACTACCAGATAACTTCCCCGACACACATGTATTGCGGTTCTCAAATGATAACAAAACATTCGTGTGCCTTGGCGGAGAAGGAGACCAGATTTACAGATACGATGTTGAGGCAGGAAAGAACAACGTGATAAAATTACAAAAAGACCCTGCTGATCCACACCTTATTGACTGTGCTTTGACAGAAGGTAAAATTGCCATTGGAAATAGAGATGGCAGACTTGAGACGTGGGATACAATTACAGGTGAGAAAATATCCACACTCAGGAAAATGGGAAAGCAAGTTGATATGCCAAATCATTTCACGCAGAAAAACCGCGCAATTACTATGACATTCTCTCCTGATGGCACACGACTCGCAGCTGGAAACCTTGATACAACCATACAAATATGGGACACTACATCAGGTGAGGAATTGACCGTTTTACAAACATCTATAAAAGATAGTAATATGTGGTTCCTATCAAGGGGAAATGGTAAAGATATCGTCAATAATCCTATGAAAGAACAGGGAAATGCAAGACCATCCACTTTGGCATTCTCGCCAGACGGTTCACTACTTGCTTGTGGAAGTGAAGATAGCACTATAAAATTGTGGCATACAATTACGGGTGAATTGATTGCTACTTTTACTGGACATCTCAGTGATGTTTATCGTGTAACATTTTCACCTGATGGGAACATACTCACAAGTGGGAGCTCTGATGGCACTGTCCGATGCTGGGATGTCAAAACGATGGAGGCATTACCTACCCGTATTACAGGACACATGTGGATGAGGACAGCATCATTTTTGGGTGACGGGTCTAAGGTAACGAGTGTTTTTTCCAACGGTATCATTACCAACTGGGATCTAAGAAGTTCAGAAAAAACGACTTTAATAACGAAAGCTACGCTTGAAGAACCTTTATATTGGGAAACTTACAGAGATTTTGTGCTATCACCTGATGGATCAAACCTCGCCATTTACGGCATACAGAGCGACCCGTCTAAACCAAACTATCGTGAGAGAGGCCTACGGTTGACTGATGTTAACACCGGACATGAGGTGGCGACTTTTCCAAATATTGGCGCAGAGGTGTTTTCGCCTGATGGGAAAACCGCAGCATGCAGCGGGGGGAACGAAATCCGTTTGTTGAATATGGAAACGGGTGAAACGCGTAATATCATTACCTCAGACCACGATGAAGATTCTGATGAACACAAACCTCTTATCGCATCATTGGTATTTTCACCTGATGGAAAGAAGATCGTTAGTGGAACCATGGGGGGACATTTACAGATTTGGAGTGTGGAAACTGGAGAAAGGTTAAGCACTTTCTTTGAAGAGACACCTCCAAAAGGTAATATGTATCAAGAGGCTATTAGAAGCCTGGCATATTCCTCAGATGGGGCATTACTTGCTGTCGGCAGCACCAAACGCCTCCGTTTAATCGGCAGTACCAAACAGATAGCCCTGAAAGAAATCGTATCCTACCCCAGAGAATATTACGATACATTTATCTTCTCGCCTGATGACTCAATACTCATTATTGGAATCGGTGGTGGTAAAATTGAATTATGGGATGTCGCTACAGGTGATAAACTGACTTCACTTGATGGACATACAGTATCTGTTGAGGATCTGAAGTTTTCTCCAGATAATAAAACACTTATGAGTGTTGGCGGCGGTAACATTCTACTTTGGGACTGGGACACAGTTCTCACGATCGCACGCGGTAAGGAGAAAGAAAATGCGTCTGAACAGACCGTTTGTACTGAAGCAGAGGCTAAAGAAAATGTTCTGCAATTCCTTGAACATTCCCCACACCTTTCTAATATTTCTTTGGCAAAGACCTCAGAACATGTATTGTGGAAAGGTGAAGTATATCTTGCAAACGAATGGTTTGATGCAGCACTTGAAGAATTTACCAAATACCTAACGGCAGCAGACTTTCCAGGTGATCGGGATGTTACAACACCGCCAAGTTTTCATCGCAATTTGTTCACAAGAATTGGCAAACTCGGTAAAGATGTTCAGGACATAGAAGGGTTTGTCAATATGCTGAATCAATTACTTGAGACTTTCACCGATACTTTGAGTATCCAATTGCAAGCACACTTAGTTTTAGCTAAATTCTATCACCACAAGGGGGTAGTTGAAAAATCAGAAGAGCATATTCAGACAATTGACTCGCTCACTGCAGACCTCACCACAAAAAGTTTAAATTTTTACCTTAGTATGGCTGACTATTATCACGATATTGGTAACCTTGATAAAGCAGATGCGTATATTCAAAAAATACTTGATATGCCTGCTGAACTTGACCTTAATGATCCGTTTAGTTTGACACATCAGTTTGATACGTATTTCAAATTAGCTGAATATTATCGTAGTAAGGATATGGTTGAGATGGCGGACGAACACATTCGGAAGACCGGTTTTGTTACCGAAGATGCATGGATGGTACTTGGCCCCTTTGATAATGATGATGGTATCGGTTTTGATACTCCATACATTTCTGAAGACATTACTGAGATTGATTTGAGTGCTAAATATGATGGCATAGATGGAGTGGGCAGTTGGAAAAAGTTCACTGATCCAGAATTTGATGGTTATATCCATCTTGGAGAGAAGCAGGTTGACTGGCAAGTTTCATACGCATTTGCGACTATAAATTCACCTGATGAACGGGACGCCCGATTCCGATTTGATAGCGATGACCAAGGGAAAGTATGGCTTAATGGTAAAGCAGTGTTTTCCCATACTAAAGCGTTTATGGCAATAGTCGATACTTACACTATACCTGTGAAACTCAAACCGGGTAAAAACAGTATCCTTGTGAAGGTGTGTAATGAGATGGGTGGATGGGGATTTTATCTACGTATCACAGATGGAGATGGACAGCCTTTTGATGATTTGATAATCAACCGTCAATAATAAATCTGAAGGAGCGATCTCCGAATCGCGAAATGTCTGAACCAGGCTTTGGTAAATATCGGTTCAGAGCCGGTTCAGACGAAGTGAAATCAAAGCACTGCCATCTCTATATTGTCAAAGTTGCGGCGGTAGTATTTCATGTATTGCACCT
>CAZURU010000546.1:0-3501 GCA_964623585.1 uncultured bacterium | reverse complement strand
TAAAAAGTGGATCTAAGGGTTTTGCATTGGGAGCAATGGAGTCTGTGTTGACATATACCTCATCCACTCCTTCTGCCAGTTCCTTTTCTTGAATGAACTTGTAGTCACGTTCCCAATCCGGTTGTTGCCACCCCGCAGTTTCACGCCAGATAACCACAACCGACTTTTGTCCAACTGTGCCTTTGTATACCAGATAACGTCTATCATTGTCATACATGCACTGACGAGTTTGCACAGATAAACCGATTAGATAGTTAAACGTTTCAGGTAAATCCACATCTTGCATCTCTGTTTGCATATCCTTAACGATCTTAAGTTGATAATTGAATGGATTCTCAAGTTCCGAGATGTTCAGGAGTGTGGGACTGTCTTTTGTGTCGGTTTCCATCGTATAACTCAAACGGTGTTCGTTGAGTAGTAGGATATTCTGGTCAGTTTCGTTGAATTCTATATTGTTGAGAGCATCTTCATAGGATTCAATGCGCTGGCACTTGATGATGTGGGAAAGACGGCTTTCACGGGAGACAGGTTTTGCATTTTTCCATTTTTCGGCGTAAACGGCTTTTTTGACGCGAGGCATCATAGCAGTGTCAAAATGATATCCTATCTCAATAAGGATATATTTGCGGTTGCCTTCGTCTTGACGATTGAGGTTGATAGTGGCATGAGCAGTGGTGCCAGAACCGCCGAAGTAGTCGAGCACAATATCGTTTTTACCAAGAGAAGAAACACGGAGGCAGTCTTCAACAAGATGGATGGACTTCGGAAACATGAACGCGAGACTATCACCTAGTATATTTGTTAAAAATATAGTGCCGTATTGTGTTGATGAGTACTCTGTTTTACCCCACCAAGTCTTGGGTAGCATACCTTCTTCATTTAGATACCGTTTAATTGCAATCCGAATATTACCATGTCGATCAGTTCGTGCGATAGTTTCCGATAATTTTTCAGACAGTGTTTCAACTCCATATCCCCACGTCATTTCTTCGCCATCCGGCTTGACTGGTAATACTTTTGTTTCATCTGACTCTGGTGATTCCAAAAGATTCCATTGTCGACTCTCGCTCTTCCATTCCATGTGAGGAATTCTAATCTTTTCATCCTTGACAAAGAGCGGATAGAACAAACGGGGACGTGCTGTTCGAAAAGCATTGGGACCTCCACCACTTCTAAGTCCTTTCCATGTGAAATGACGACCTTGTTTATCAATTTCAGCATTCTCAAGTTGTTCTTTTGTTCTTTCAAGGCGACCAACTTTTGCTGATCCAGTCAATCCAAAGAACATTGCATATTCATGGGCAGGGGCAAAGCCAGTTGGTCTTTGACGACCTGCCGGATTAGAACACACTGAAGCAATTCCCAATTCATTTTCTTTGTAAAAGAGATTTTGGAGTAGCTGCCGTAAATTGGCGGCTTCCACGTCGTCAATCGCTGCACAAAAGATGCCATTTTCTGCTAACAGTTCCTGGGAGATTGAAATTCGGTCTGCCATCAACGACATCCAAGATGAATCTTTGTAGTTGTTTTTATACAGAATTGCCGATGCATTAGTATTATATGGAGGATCAATATAGATGACTTTTATAAATCTTCTATATTTCTCTGTTATTAGATTTAACGCCTGGAAGTTCTCACCGTGAATTAGTAAACCGTCTGTCTCGTTATCCAAATCATCAAAATATGCCAAGAGGCGATCCTTGAATTCAGAATTAAAGTGGCAAGTATCCAATACAAGATTTGGATTTTCTTTGAGAAAGTCAACGGATAGCGGTTCGGTGTATTCGGTGTTGACGAGGTTTTTGTCTATTTCGTGAATAGCAAAGAGGTCTTTCCATTCATGGAGTTGTGCGGTGTTCTGTGTAATTTCTGTGTATAATTCTTCTGGCACACGATCAAGTGTAAAACAGTAATCAGTAGAAAGGACAAACTTCTTTTTGAGCCAGAGACGTTTTTGGAATTCTTCAATGTGTGCCAAAAAGTCTATGATTTGGGAAGCAATTTGATGAACGAGTTGTGCTGTTTCAAGCCAACTATTACTAGAACTATTACTAGATAGTAGAACTGATTTTGAGTACTCTCTCTCTCTCTCTCTCTCTTTTGTTAAAAAGGCTTTTGTTAATATTAAATTATCCAATGGTATAACTTCGCTCTTAATATAAACATCAAGTTCTCGATTGAGAAACTTTTTCAGGTCTTTGTGAATGAAAAAGTCTGCGGTGTTGCGGCGTGTATAGGTTCGGAGGTGTTTTTGCAGAGGAGTTCCACCGTCTTTTTCGTGCCCGAGTTCGCTCTGAATTCTGTAATTGCCCAAATGTGATATGATTTCTTCTTCAGCAGCAACAATAATTTTGTTCTGTTGGTCTCGGTTACCATAGATAGATTTTTCGTCATCGGTAAGGGGCCGGTATTCAAACGGGATGTTAACCTCATCTGTTACTGAATCATATTCTGTTTCTGCTGATAAGGGAATAAAGAAACGTTTATCCCCCTTGACGTTGTCTTTTTCAACATCTACATCTTGTAGGTCAAAGATGACGGTAATCTCTTGGCATTTAAAACGATAATCAGAAAAATGCTCACCACTCTTGACATAATATTGATCTCGGTTTGCCCAGTGAAGGTATACCTCTTCGCCGTTATATGGCACTGCGTAACGTTCGGTTTGTGAGTAACGTCTACGTGGAATAAAATCACCATTATCGTAGTAGCGCGAAAAGAAAGTATAGAGGTGATTGAAAACGGCATCTGAACGTTGGTCGGGGGTTTGTGGTGAACCGAGATTTTCCTTCGCTTTAAGATAATTCTTTACAACGGGTGCCTCTTTGTAAGTTTCGTTGATGAGATTTCCATCAGCATCTAACACATTGTCACCGAGGGTTTGTCGGATCTGCTGTTCAAGATCTGCTATTTCTTGGCGATCTGATTCAATTTCTGCATTTGCATTAAGCGCGTTTTCAATGATGCTTGGAATTTCTTCTTGAATGAAACTTTGGATGAGATCGCGCCGATGGTTGATAATACGATAAATACCGAAGTCAAGGTCAGCGGCATCTGCGCGGAATAACTTTTGCAGTAAGTCTTGCAGTCTTTGTAGTGATTCTGACATGTTGTTTTGATCTTGTGACATAAAGCGGGACTCTTACCAATATTTTTAAACTTTATTAATTTTAGCATAATTTTGGGTCTGAAGTCAAGGGAAATACCAGAGGCATTCAATTGTCGAGTTTTCGCAGTTTCTTACAGATATTATCCAATTAAACATAATAACTCCTCTTTTGTAGGAGGGAACTCCGATTCCCGACTATCAAAGCGTTTAGTCGCGATTCGGAGATCGCTCCTACAGAAGAAACATTTCTCAGTACATGCAATTTACCGACAATTGAATGCCTCTGCCCCTAAATGGTTTTTTGCTTGAAAAAATACTGCATTTATCGTATACTATATTCGCTCATGTAAATAGTTGATGCAAAGTTTTTTTGAATCGTGTATACTTTAACG
>CAZURU010000545.1:0-3505 GCA_964623585.1 uncultured bacterium | reverse complement strand
TATCTCACACAAGGGGCAAAAATAGATGTCCATGATGAAAACGATTCTGATTAAAAAAACAGCCTCAAAACAACCCAATTACCTATTTTTCAAAAATGCAAAAACTGGTAAAATACTTAAGGGGTGTACATAATTATTTGGTGTCCTAAAACCAATAACCACACGATTTATAGCACTCTTGATCTGTCCTAAATCTAAAAAATAGGTGAGGGAATCCATCTCAGCAGAACGTGCTGTTACCAAGAACGTTATATTCCTGAAAATCCTGGTCCAATCCTGCAAATCCTCGTTCAGACTAAGAATACATTTCCATCCTATCCATCCGATAGCACAAGATACCTCTTATCCTGAAAATCCTGGTTCAGACAACATAAATACCAATAACTTTACACACCCTTCCCCTCTTCCACCCCTCCCTCTTCCAACATCTTCCATTCTTCCATCCTTCCCCTCTTCCCTCTTATCCTGGTATAATCCTGAAAATCCTGGTCAACCTTCCACCCCACACTCTTCCAACATCTTCCATCCTTGATAATTCAAAAAAATATCAAATAATTCGAATTGGACTTTAGAAGCAAAACACGTAAAATATATTTGACATACATATCCCAAAATACGCTAAAACCAAAGGAATCTGGATTTATAGTCATTTTTCTCTTGACATCACCGATTTAATAAGATATAATTGAAGCATTATCAACGTGAAGTGCGGTTAGGAAGGGTTACCGCTCCGAATCTCACATCATTTTCAAAGGTAAAACCCTCCCTTGAAAATATGCCACTTGTTAGTGTAAAAGAGAGTTTAACTAATTGAACGTACTATTCCAGAAGATAACTGCTAACCAAGCTTAGGAGGAAACTATGCCTCAAAAAGACTACACAAACACAGACTGCGAAGGATTTTATCGCAGGGATTTAATTAAAGCTGGCGTTTTAGGATTTTTCGGTTTCGGGCTTACTGACTTTTTCCGATTAAAAGCATTAGCTGAGCCGACAGTCAAAGAAGGCACAGCAAAATCCGTTATTCTTGTGTGGTTAGGCGGCGGTCCAAGTCATCTTGATATGTGGGACCTTAAACCAAACGCGCCTGAAGAAATACGCGGATTATTCAAACCCATTTCAACAAATGTTACCGGTATTCAGATTAGTGAACACATGCCGAGATTAGCAAAACAGGCTGATAAACTGTGTATCATCCGGTCCATGACGTCCCCTGAAGCTGCTCATGAACGCGGTACACACTACATGATTACAGGCTATCAACCCTTACCCGGTTTCGCGGTTCCTGGACACGGGGCTGTCGTCGCAAAGCTCAAAGAACAGCGCACCGCATTGCCACCTTATATTGCCATTCCCTCACCTGTCGCTTATGCAGGAGGTGGATTCTTAGGTGCATCACTCGCTCCCTTCTCGCCAGACGGAAACCCCGCAAGCAATAACTTCAAAGTGCGGGACTTAGAACCTCCCAAAGGGGTCTCTTATGAACGGGTTGGGGAACGAAAAGACCTGCGAAATGCTGTTGACAACGCTTTCAAAAAATATGAAGCGGGGAACCCTAAAGTTGAAGCAATGGATAAATTCTACAAATCCGCTTACAACCTTATGAGTTCAGAAGACGCACGCGGTGCATTTGACTTGTCAAAAGAACCTAAACAGATGAGGGACGCATACAGACGAGACACATTCGGACAAAGTTGTCTACTTGCAAGAAGACTCGTTGAAGCTGGCGTTAACTTCGTCACCGTCAGTAACGGCGGATGGGATAACCACAACAACATCTTCTCTTCTCTACCACGTAAACTCAACACTTTTGACCATACAATGTCTACGTTGATTGGCGACCTTGACCAACGCGGACTACTTGATAGCACATTAGTACTCGCTATGGGAGAATTCGGAAGGACACCTGTCATCAACAGAAACGGTGGACGAGATCATCATCCAAGAGTCTTCTCAATTATGTTAGCTGGTGGTGGAGTCCAAGGAGGACAGGTTGTCGGAGCATCCGACCCATTCGGAATAGAACCCGCTGAAACGCCTGTCAAACCTGAAGACTTGTCTGCAACAATTTATCAGAGCCTCGGTATCGATTACAATCAGAGTATTGAATCACCTGACGGTGTTCGCATCGTACTATCACGCGGCGGAAGACCCATCCGAGGTGTCTTGGTATAAGTAGCCATAAATAGAATTTAAACCGCAATATATGTAGTGCAAGGTCAACTAACATTGATCTTGCATTACATGATGCTAACTGAGGTTGGCGTATTATTCTTGACTGAATGTTCTCTCTGTATGTCGGCTGAGGACGTGGAAAATCTGAACTCAAAGAGCTCAGTGATATCATACCGATACGTATCATCCTACTACAAACTACTACAAAACCCCACAATCTTCAATCAGCAAGGAAACATCTTCATTAACTTAACCATGACTTGAGGAGTAAATCATGAAAAAACGCACATACACTCTACTCCCATTATGCAGTATCCTTATCTTCGCGCTATTCACAAATTTTGTACAACCAGATGAACATTCACAAGAAGAACGGGAACTCTTGTCCCCTATCTGGGCACTTGAATTTAGTCCAGATGGAAAAACAATTGCAGTCGGAAAATATCAGTGGGTAGAACTCTGGGAATTAGAAACCCAGAGAATGATACGAGCCTATGAACCCCATGCGGGGCGAGTTAGATGCATAAAGTTCACCCCTGATGGCAAGATGTTGTATGCAGGAGGAGGACGCGCAGCACAAAGTGGCGAAATACTCTTGTGGGATGTTGAAGCAGAACAACTCATAAAGACTTACGAGATACACGCTGACACTATTGAATCTATCGCACTCAGCCCAGATAACGCAAAATTACTTACCGCAAGCATGGATGAATTTAGTGCTGTTATTGACTTAGAAGACCTTGACGATGCACAACCAATAGATGAACAAGCAAAATGGTTGACACAACACGTCGGGAGAGTCCTTTCTACACTGTATCACCCAGATGGCAACTACTTCGTCACCGGCAGTGAAGATAAGACTCTAAAGGTGTGGGATCCTGAAACTTATACAGTGCTTGTCAGTTTCGACGGAAATGATGATGCAGTATATTCACTCGCTTACGCTCCTGGAGAAAACGTCATCGTGTCTGGGGCAGCTGACAATGTCGTCCGAACTTGGAGAGTGACACAAAACGAAAACGGGGTTACACGCGGCACACCTGTCAGACAATACAACGGACATCAGGGACCTGTCTATACCGTTGATACCGGCATTTGGAACGGAGATGAAGTCATCGTATCGGGCGGAGCCGACAATAGAGTCATTGTCTGGAATATACGTAACGGCAACAGACGTCGCACATTTGAAGACGCAACAGATGCTGTCTATGCAGTAAGAATCAGTCCTGATGGCAACTACGTCGCCGCAGGGGGACGCGATGGCAAAGTCCGAATCTGGAATATCAGGAACAATAGATTAACACACGAATTCTAACAACTTATCGCAGCA
>CAZURU010000544.1:0-3506 GCA_964623585.1 uncultured bacterium | reverse complement strand
CTTCCAATATAAAACCTAAGAATCACCAGAGCTTTAGCTCGGTGAGTATGTCAAAAAGTTCTATACAACTCGGAGGTGTGAATGTCAGGATACTATCGATTCCCTACTATTTCTCAGGAAACCATTGTATTTGTGTGTGAAGATGATCTGTGGACAGTCCCAATAAGTGGTGGTGTAGCACGAAGACTCACATCCAACCTCGGTGCAACAGGCACACCACAGTTATCCCCAAACGGTGAACACCTCGCCTTTGCTGGACGCGAGGAAGGTCCTGCAGAAGTATATGTCATGCCAGCACTCGGAGGAGAAGCAAAACGACTTACATATCAGGGAAGTAATGCAAGTATTATCGGATGGGATGCCGATGGAGAAAACATTCTATATTCCAGCGGTGCCAACTCAGCTTTCGGCGCATGGTTATGGCGTATATCTCCTAATGGGGGTGAACCCAAACGACTACCCTACGGACCCGCAAACCATATATCTTTCGGCAAAAACGGAGGCGTCATACTCGGCAGACTAACACGAGAACCCGCACGATGGAAACGATACCGTGGGGGTACCGCAGGTCAACTCTGGATTGATACTGAGGGAGATGGCAACTTCAAACCTTTTATACCTGTTGAGGAAAGCAATTTTACCACACCGATGTGGATTGAAGACAGAATATACTTTATCTCTGACCACGAAGGGGTCGGAAATATCTACTCTTGTAACACATCAGCTGAAGACATAAAACGCCATACACATCAAGAAACATACTACAGTAGATCAGCACAAACTGATGGCAAACGTATCGTCTATCACACAGGAGCAGACTTGTGGGTCTATGATGTTGAAAACGACACGGACCGCCAAGTCGATATAGATTTTCGTAGTCCACGTGTACAAAGACAACGCAAATTCGTCAATGCTTCTCAATATCTTCAAGATAGTATGCCATCTGAAGACGGCAAATCTGTTACCCTAACTTCACGTGGTAAACTTTTTTCAATGGCAAATTGGGATGGTGCAGTTCTCCAGCACGGAGACCGCAACGGAACACGATACAGATTCCCACGATGGTTGAATGATGGCAAACGCATCTTAGTGCTTTCGGACGCTGGAGGAGAAGAAGCAATAGAAATCCACACATGCGACGGCAGCGCGGACGTCCGCAGACTTAACGAACTCGATATTGGACATGTCAGACAAATCACTGTTTGTCCTAAAGGTGATGACCTAAAAGACCAACTCCTCATCGTTAACCAACGTTTTGAACTGCTGCATATAGAACTCGATACACCAGAAATACGTGTGCTTGATAAGAGCGAATACAAACGTATAGGAGGGGCAACTTGGTCACCCGATGGAAAGTGGATCGCCTATAGTTTTCCTGTAACAGAGACAGCCTTGTCAATCAAAATCTGTAATGTTGAAACAGGCGAAACGAACTATGTAACCAAACCAGAATTTCAAGACTTCGCTCCCGCCTGGGACCCTGATGGAAAATACCTCTATTTCTTATCTCATCGTGAATTTGATCCTGTCGGTGATGCGTTACAATTTGAGCTGAGTTTCCCTATCGCGACGCGTCCACTGCTGGTGACATTGCAGAAGGAATTGCCGAACCCATTTAAACCAGCAACTCCAACACCTGAAGAAGATAAGGATAAAGAAAAGAAGGAAAATGGAGACGAGGATACAGAAGAAAACAGTGATGAGAAAGATGGTGAATCTATAGAGAAGAAGGACAAGAAAAAGAAAGAACCCATCAATATTGAACTGGACGGTATCCAAGAACGCGTTGTCGCTTTTCCATATTCTCATGGACGCTACGGACAAATTGCTGGCGTTGAGGGGAAAGCAATCTTCACATCATATCCTGTTCAACATGCCGCCAACACCCCAGGTGAAGACGATTCCAGTGCGAAAGGCAAACTCCACGCATACGATTTCAAGGAACAGAAGAAGGATGTCCTTATTTCAGATGTCGCATCTTTCACACTTTCCGGAGATTACAAATCCCTTCTATACCGCACCGGAAATCGCATTCGAGTCGTAAAAGCAGGCAAGAAAGCAGATGACGGTCAAAAGGGTGATAATAAAGGGGGTTCTAACCGACACACTGGATGGATAGACCTAAACCGCCTACGTCCTTCTGTCATCCCAACTGCCGAATGGAAACAGATGTATCGTGAAGCGTGGCGGCTACAACGCGACTATTTCTGGACGGAAGATATGTCAAACGTTGACTGGGAAACCGTCTACCACCGTTATTTGCCGCAACTTGAACGCATAGCAACACGTGCTGAATTTTCTGATCTCATGTGGGAAATGCAAGGAGAACTCGGTACTTCACACGCCTATGAATCCGGTGGTGATTACCGTAGCTCACCTAACTACGGTCAAGGATTCCTTGGGGCTGATTTTGTCTACGATACTGAAAACAACGGGTACCGTATCACACACATCGTCCGAGGGGATACTTGGAATGAACGCAGAGATTCACCACTCAATGCACCTGGAATCAATGTTCAGGAAGGCGACATCCTACTTTCTATTGGTGGACAGCAGCTCAGTGAAAACGTCTCACCAGGTGAATTATTAGTCAATCTCGGTGGACAAGAGGTACAGACCACATTCAAGAATGCCAGTGATGGTGAAAAACGGGTTGTAACGATTAAAGTCCTTGGCGGCGAAGGGGAATTACGTTATCGCGAATGGGTAGCACAGAATCGGAAATATGTTCACGAAAAAACTGATGGAAAAGTCGGATACGTCCACATTCCTGATATGGGAAGACGTGGATATTCTGAATTCCATCGTGGCTTCCTCACAGAGGTCAGTTATCCCGGTCTACTCATTGACGTTCGCTATAACGGGGGCGGCAATGTCTCACAGTTGATATTAGAAAAACTGTCACGTCGTCGTATCGGTTACGATATACCACGCTGGGGAACACCGCACCCGTATCCAGCAACCTCAGTCTTAGGTCCAATGATTGCTGTCACGAATGAAAATGCCGGGTCTGATGGTGACATCTTTTCACACTGCTTCAAGTTAATGGCGTTAGGGAAACTCATCGGTAAACGCACGTGGGGCGGTGTTATAGGCATCTCACCCCACCAAGGATTTGTAGATGGTGGTTCAACAACACAACCCGAATACTCATTCTGGTTCGTTGATGTCGGTTGGAACGTAGAAAACTACGGCACCGACCCCGACATAGAAGTAGACTACCGTCCGCAAGACTACCTCACAGACAGCGATCCACAACTTGACAAAGCCATAGAGATACTCTTACAAGAGATGGAAGAGAACCCACCCCAACTCCCAGATTTCGGAAATCGTCCACGCTTAACGTTACCGACATTGCCGAAAGTGGAGTAAGGTATATCCTATCGCAATTCTCAGTAGGCGCGCTTAATAAGCGCGCCTATTCGTTCTTGATTGTGCATTTCTTTGTAGCACATTCTGTTAGATTGTGCATCTTTGTAGCACATTCTGTTAGATTGTGCATCTTT
>CAZURU010000543.1:0-3514 GCA_964623585.1 uncultured bacterium | reverse complement strand
GGTATTGAAAGTTTAGTGACAAAAACTTTACACACCCGTCAAATTGCAAGAAACAGTTCTACTTTCTCTTGAGAAAATGCGTAGTTTAAGTTAAAATAGGGGATATGCTATCATTCATTTATCTTACATCAAAGGATAGAAGGTATGACAAAAACACATCTATTTCATGCCCCGCATCTTCATGCAATTGCTCGCACTCTCTTTGTCGCAGCAGGAACATCAAACCACATTGCCGATGATGTCGCAGAAATATTAGTCAAAGCACATCTAACAGGACATGACTCCCACGGTGTTCTAAGAATACCCGCATACTTAAGTGCAATTGAGTCTGGAGGCATTAAACCAGCAGCGGAACCAGAGGTAACCGCTGAAACGGATAACATATTAAAAGTCAACGGCAATCAGTGCTTCGGACATTATGTTTCCCGTTGGACAATTCGAAAATCCATAGAAAAATCAAAACAGTCAGGCATGTGTTGTGTGAGTATTTTCGACACGGGTCATATCGGACGTTTAGGAGAATATGCAGAACAAGCAGCAGCATCAGGATGTATCGGAATTATCACAGTCGGTAAAGGTGGTAAAGGTGCCGGTCCAATGGTGCCCTATGGCGGATCACAAGGCACATTCAGCACAAATCCTATCGCGATCGGTGTTCCCACAGGTGATGCGGCACCCTTCATCGTTGACTATGCTACAAGTGTCATCGCGGAAGGAAAAATACAGGTCGCAAGAAGTAAAGATGCTGATTTACCAGAAGGATGTATATTAGACAAGAACGGTGTACCGAGCGTTAAACCGGCGGACTTTTATGATGGTGGGACTCTCTTAACATTCGGAAGACATAAAGGATACGCTCTCGCAATGTTCACATGTTTACTGGGAGGTTTAGCAGGGACAACTAACCTTGAGACCGGTGACATGGGGGGTATATACATGCAGACGATAGATGTCAACGCATTCACACCCATCAACGAATACCAGAAAGGGGTTCGCGCCTTTTTAGATGTCATCAAATCTACACCGCCAGCACAAGGTTTTGATGCAGTACTCTCACCTGGAGATTTTGAAGCACGCAACCGTGATGAACGACTCAAGAATGGCATAGAGATTCCGGATACAATCTACAAACAGTTGCTGGCATGTGCAGAAAAACTAAACGTAACAATCGGTGAAGATATTATAAAGGTTGAAGATGAGGAGCATTACGAAATCACATGAATCATGTAAAGAAAATAGGCATGCAAAGAATACAGGTTTTTCTCATTCTCTTGATTTTGACACCTGCTCCCTATATCACTGTTGCGCAAGACCACACATCAATTACGCACGGCGGCGTTGTGCAAGCAGTGGCATATTCACCCGTAGATTCTAAATTAATAGCAAGCGCAGGTGGAGGACATACAATAAAACTATGGGACCTTGAGGATGATACAGTTACCATCCTTGGAAATCACACTAAGACTATCAACGCAATCGCATTTTCTCCTGATGGCAAAAAACTTGTCAGCGGTAGCGATGACTATTCCATCAAATTGTGGGATATTGAGAAACAGAGACGAATTGTAACCCTCAGACATGTTACAGATTTGTCGCAATCACAGATAAAGGAGGTTTCATTCTCACCGAATGGACAAATGTTTGCTACCGCAGGTTATCATGTAAAACTGTGGGATATACATACTTATAGAGAGATGATGACCTTCAGACATGATGAATGGGTAATCGCGTTAGCCTTCTCTCATGATGGAAGGTTTCTTGCGATGGGAGATGTCAGTGGAAAAATAAGAATTAGAAATATCCATAACCAACTCACAGTAGGAGAATTTCAGGCAGATACTGATCTGATTTCCGCCTTGCAGTTTTCTCCAGATAATCAAATATTGGCAAGCGCTGGATATAACAGTGGTGTGAAATTGTGGAAACTATCCAATTGGGAACATATCGGCACATTTCCTACCAAAGCAACAGTGACAGACCTCAATTTCTCAACGGACGGTATGACACTTGCAACGACAGATTACGAAGCAATCAACCTATGGAACATCACAGATGGTGCTAATATCGCGACATTCTTGGGACACAGTGGATGGGTAAATTCCGCATCATTTTCACCTGACAACAGATCGTTAATCAGTGGTGGTAATGATGGAACACTTCGTCTCTGGGATGTCACTTTATATCAGACGTCTATAGAGGAATTGGTGCGAGTTATCTACTTCGTTCCTTATGACCGTTCCCCTCAGCCAGATATAAGGATAAAGTTGGATCGTCTATTAAAAAACGTGCAAACTTTCTATGCTGATCAGATGGAAGCAAACGGTTTTGCGCGCAAAACATTTACTTTTGAAGCAGATGAAAATGGCTACGTTCTTGTGCATCAAGTTCGCGGAGGGTTTAATGACGCATACTATTATGCCGATACAAGCAATAAGATTACATACGAGATATCAACCCAATTTGAAGAGAATAAACACATTAATCTTATCTTCGTAGAAACTGGTGCTGAAGCAATTGAAAGGAACAGTGCTTGTGGTATAGGTGGAACACTATGGATCGGAAATCAACACCAGGTATTCTCACGCGGTGGATATGCTCTTATTCCTGCTTCAGGTAAGTGCTTTGATGGTGATGTTGGTAGATATGTCGTCGCACATGAGCTTGGACATGCCTTCGGTTTAACACATGATTTCAGGGACGACAAATACATCATGTCCTACGGTGCTGACGCTGACAGGTTCTCAATGTGTGCAACAGAATGGTTTAACGTGAATCGGTTTTTCAATATAGAACAAACCGCATTTAACGAACCTACAACTGTTCAAATGTTAACTTCTGAGGTGTACCCATCAAATGCAGAAAACCATACGATTCTATTTCAGGTCACTGATCTGGATGGGATACATCAAGTTCAGCTTCATGTTCAAACTACCGGCAATGATCCTGCTACAGGTACTAAATTACAGAGTTGTCAGAAAATAGAGGCAATCAGCAGCACCGTACATTTTGATATTACTTCTTTGACACGTTTTCCATACAACCCTATAACGTTAATGATTATTGATGTCTATGGTAATATCACAGTGCATGATTTCTTGTTAAAAGCGGGTGCATCCACATCAGTTGAAAATCGAACTGATATAAACGGTGATGGTGTGGTGGATATAAGTGATCTTGTGCTTGTTGCTGCGAACTTTGGAAAGGCTGTCATCGGCGATGTATTTCCTAACCCAGATGTCAACAGAGATGGGGAAGTAAACGTTATTGACCTGCTGTTAGTTGTCAATGCGTTAGATTCTAATTCCGGTGCTGCCCCCTTACACCCACATCAGATATCCCAACTTAAGGCAGAAACAGTAAACCGTTGGATTAAGAAAGCAGAACAATTACCGAATAGGGATGTTGATGTTACTGTAAGAAAAGGAATTGCGGTCCTGCAACAGTTTGCCAATGTGTTGAACCCAACCCAAACACGTTTGCTTGAAAACTATCCGAACCCCTTTAATCCAGAAAC
>CAZURU010000542.1:0-3516 GCA_964623585.1 uncultured bacterium | reverse complement strand
GACGATGTCTCACAGATCCATCTCAGTATCAATCAGCGGCACAGCAGACCGCTGCCCGGTCATAAGTTCATCAAGCATGGCGTGGAACAGTTCGTCCAAATGTTGTACTTCTTGTTCAAGGGCTGCTGTTTTTTTATCAATTGCTTGGAAAATCGAGGCAATCGCGCGTTGCTCCCGAAGTGGAGGGAGAGGTATTTGCAAGTTAACCAGTGTGTCTTTACTTAATCGCTGCCGTCCGGTCGTGCCTTGCATTTTTCCTGCAAGCGAAATCCGAACATCAGGAAGCAATAAGTAGTAGAAAAGATAGGATATATCGCTAACGCCTTCTGTTTCCCGAATTGGAATTACTTCAGTCGTTGCAATGCCAAATGGTGTAGGCAATTCCTTAATGATACACTGTTTCCCGTTTTCAAAAGAGGGTGTGATTTTAGGTAGGAGAATGTCCCCAGGCTCAAAATAGGTTCCACTCTTTAGTTCATCGTTTGTTTTGAGGATAAATTCTTGAGAAAATAGTTTTGCAATTGGAATCAATTCCATCGGCACAAACGGAATTTCATCATATTCTGAATATCGTAAGCTCCTCGGTTTCTTCGTGAATACAGCAACATTTTCTAAACCTACTGTATCCCAACTCCCAGGAATCTCTCCAATTTCTGTCTGCTTGCGGGGTTCACCTTTCGTGCCGTGTGAGAAGAGGTGATCCATCAACGCTGCTTTGCGTTCGCGTTCTAATTCAATTTCGCGTTGTCGGGTAAATTTTGCATCTTGGATTGTCTGTAGGACGTGAGCAATGGCGCGTTGTTCGGGGAGTGGAGGGAGTGCGAAAGTGAATTCCCCCAAAGAATTCCACGAAGTTCTTGGATGATTTACGCCAGTTGATGTTGCCACGGCATGACGAATAAGTGGATGCGTATGGAGAAGATAAACTAAAAACCTTGGAATCGTTTTCGAGTTTGCGGTAACAACGAGGATATCGGTTGAACAAATTCCCTCCATTTCAGCAATGACGACTTTATCCAAATAGGCTCGCAATTTACCGTATAAGATATCATCAGGATAAAAACGACTTTTCGTGCTTTTTACCTCCGAAGCATTCCCCCAACGTTTTAGTTGGCTTTCTCCCGAATCAATATGTTCAAGTCCAACATAACTTAAGCATAGATCGTCTTCTGGCTGGATATTTTCACGTCTTAAGCTGGCAATTTCTTTAAGTTGGATTTTTTTCCATTGCTTTGGTAAACTTCTCTCGTTCATTGTGGTTTCTCAATAAGAATGTACAAAAATCACTAATCGCTGGTTTTTCTAATTTCCGTGTCATTTTTTACTCTGTGTTGTTCGTTACAACTCATTTTAATCGATTTCTGGTACTTCAGCATCAATGTTTTTGACAAGCCGATAAGCCCTTCCTGCTTCTTCACGTTTTTTTGAAAATTCACGATAAGTGAGATCCGCATTATGAATGAGTTTTTTGTAATTAACAACGCGTATTGACCTTAATGCCATAGCCTTCTTGGATTCTTCTTCGTTTTTTGCTGTGTCCCACTCTTTGAGAGGTTTTCCGACGATGCAAACGACTTCAACAGGTTCTTTAATTTCTGCTTCTTCTAACAGTTTTTCCAGGGCATTTCTGTATTTAAGAACCTGGTTTACTAGCGTAGCCTCGTCCAATGTTATATTGGGTCTCTTAAGTTCTATGATAACATGTTTCCCTGATGTCGTTTTATATTTGATGTCAACGCGTCCTTTCTTTTCTTCAGGGGTGAGTTTTGCACTAATTTCGTCAAACTCATTTTTGACTGGTTTCTCCATATATGTTGCTTCTGTCGCCCGATCCCACGTAGGATCCAGTAACCAGAGATGGTCATAAAGAAACTCCTGAATAACTTTCTCCACAGCGTTATCTTCTATTTTATTTTGTAGCGTAGAAATAACCTCTAATCTCTTTTGGATAATTTTATAATATAATGATGCTTCAATATCGTCAAAATTACTTAAAATCTCCATAAAGACTGGTATATTTTCTAATGAGATTCGTTCCAATTGATTGAGAGCATCTTTATACAGAAGATTCTCAAATGCTAAGGCAGTGTGTATATATAGTTGATTCCTATTTTCGTCATTATCAAAATGAACTTTACCTATTTTACTAAAAAGTGATTCTGCTTGTTTCCTTTCTGTGGGTTTTAATTCGTCAAGCCACGCTTTAATTGCGGGAATCTGACAGACTTCCTCCTTTACTATCTGATTACGCCATTTATCCCACTGGCCCCGGATATGAAACAATTCATTTTTCATCCATGTCTTAAGTGCCTCATACCTCGGATTATCTTTAATAATCTCTTGGCGACTGGTCGTTGCAATATCATCTAAATTATCCATATCCAAAAAATCTGCATGAATTTCGCCAATAAGGTATTTGGTATAGAACCCCGATTGTCTGAAATCGTCAAGGATGTTTTCCTGTGCAAGTTTGCCGCGAACCATAATTACAATCTTATTGAGGTTTTCATTTACGTCTTTTTTTCCGTCTACATTCGTGTCTGTCAGTTCGTTTGGCTTCCGAACAGTTCCGATCCAACCCTTGATAGAACCCGTCAAATTTTCAATATTATCTTCATCCGTTACCTCAATCGTTCCATCTCTTTTTTCCGCATGTTCAGGATTTTCCAAATTTTTACATAAATTTATATACTTCTCACTCTCATCTCCATAATGCCAGAGAAACTGAATTTTATGAAAGTAATCACGATCTGTAATTTCAACAGGTTCTCTATCAACAAAAACGTTGAAATTATCTTCAGCAATGATACTAAACCTGCGCGCGATTCGCTTCCGTAAATAATTGGGGTGTGCCTTGGTAATCCGTTTCTTTAGATCAGTAAGGACAATCCGAGTGCCTTCTTCAGTAATTTCTATGTCAGATTCGGATAGAGGCTCGGGTTCATAAGGTTGCTCATTTTTCTCTGCAATATGGTTATCAATTGCTTGCTTTGACATCACAAAACCATTTCTTTCGCCTTCTTTATTTTTTTCGCCTTTTTTTAAAGTTTCAACCCTAACAGTTTCGGCAATTGAAAAAAGTGAAAGTTTGCCGATACCCTTCCTGCCCATAACTTCTCGCTTGTAGTGGTCTGTCACAGCTTCGTTATGTCTTCTCCTTGGATATCCGACTAAAAGGTACTTGTCATTGATGTCGTCTAACGTCATACCGTGTCCATCATCGGTAATAGTAATTTTGTCTGTTTCTATTTCAACGTAAACATTTGTGGCATCAGCATCCCAAGAGTTTGCTACCACTTCAGATAAAACCGCAGGAACATTACTATAAAGATTAATACCGAGATGATATAGGACAGTATTGCTGATATTCATCTGATACTTACTATGTTCACGCATTGACATTTTCCCTTACATGTTTTTGTATACTATCGCCGATAACCTTTGCAAGGTCAACTGGGACGGCATTTCCGATGTAGGCTGCTATGCGACCCGTAACGATTGGAGAATCGGGTTCAA
>CAZURU010000541.1:0-3526 GCA_964623585.1 uncultured bacterium | reverse complement strand
CAACCAACTCATCATACTGCGTAGATTCTTTCCAACATCTTCAATCTGCAGTTCTGCTTCTTGTCTGCGGAGTGCACGAAGGACGGGTTGATTAGCTTGATTCTCAAGGACCCATTCTCTGGCAAAAATACCGCCCTGGACATCTGCTAAAATCTGACGCATCTTTTCCCTAACACTATCATCAATCAACCGTGGACCCCGTGTCAGGTCTCCATACTCTGCAGTATTACTTATATCGTTACGCATCTTGCTTAATCCGCCAGTATAGAGAAGATCAACAATCAGTTTCAACTCGTGGAGACATTCAAAGTATGCCATTTCCGGTTGGTATCCAGCTTCAACAAGGGTGTCAAATGCTGCTTTAATGAGTGCTGCGGTACCACCACAGAGCACTGCTTGTTCACCAAATAGGTCCGTCTCTGTTTCTTCACGGAACGAGGTTTCCATAACACCTGCACGTGTACCGCCAATCCCTCTTGCATAAGCGAGTGCAATATCACGGGCAGAACCGGTTGTGTCCTGGTGAACAGCTATGAGACACGGCACACCACCACCACCTTCAAACACCTCTCGGACAAGGGAACCAGGGCCTTTTGGTGCAATCATGGTAACATCAATGTCGTTCGCTGGAACAATCTGACCAAAATGAACACTGAAACCGTGTGAGACCATCAACATGTTACCAGACTGCATATTCGGAGCGATTTCGTCACGGTAGACATCAGCGTGTTTTTCATCGGGGATAAGCACCTGGACGATATCTGCTGATTCTGATGCTTGTTCCACTGTTTGGACGGTTAAACCTTCATCCTCTGCGCGGGATTTTGAACGACTACCTTCGTATAAACCTACGATCACGTTGGCACCACTGTCTTGAAGGTTTAATGCTTGTGCTCTACCTTGTGCACCGTAGCCGATGATCGCGACAGTTCTGTCCTTTAGAAGGTCAAAATTAGCATCGCTGTCGTAATAGATTGTTGCCATAGAATAATATCCTCTTTGTTTCAATTGTATAGTATTTTCACTTGTCTGAGAATGTACTATTGTGGTTTTTCCGTAGAACCACGTATCATAGCGATTTTTCCTGTGCGTGCCAACTCAACAATGCCGTAGGTACTGTATATATCAATCGCTGCTTTCAATTTACCCTCATCCCCAGTAATTTCAAGTATAATAGAGTTAGGTTTCATGTCAATTACCCGTCCACGAAAGACTTCAGCAACTTGCAGAATATCGGCGCGCGTTTGAGGGGTTGTGGCAATTTTGATAAGGATGAGTTCACGTTCAACATGCGTCCCCGTGGATATGTCAGTAACCTCAATCACGTCAATCAATCTATTCAAGTGTTGATAAATCTGTTCTATTATCTGCGGATCTCCGTGTGTGACGAGCGTAATCTGTGAGACACTCTCATCGTGCGTTTCAGCGACATTGAGGCTGTCAATATTGAAGCCGCGTCCACTAAATAGACTCACGACACGTGCAAGCACGCCGAATCTGTTCTCTACCATAACGGAAAAAATGTGTCGGTCTTCGTTATTCATTCTATTTCTACCTACGAATTTAATTCTACTTAAGAAAGGCCTCTGATAACATCCCCGAGTCCTTTACCTGCTGGCACCATCGGGAATACGTTCTCCTCTTCCTCAACTATGAAGTCAATGACGACAGGACCGTCTTCAATTCCTTTCGCCTTGATCAATGCTGGTTCAACGTCTTCAGGATGTTCTACTCTTAGACCTGTAGCCCCGAATGCTTGTGCAAGAAGCGCGAAATCAGGATTGTCATGATAATCTACTGCAGCGTAACGTTTGTCATGAAATAACTCCTGCCATTGACGAACCATACCGAGATACATATTGTTGATGATGAAAACTTTTATCGGTAATTTCATTGTTATCGCAGGTACGAGTTCTTGGATTGTCATAATATACGAACCATCACCATTGACATTGACAACAGTTCTGTCTGGACAACCGAGTTGTGCACCGATTGCGGCAGGAAGACTGAAACCCATTGTTCCAAGCCCCCCTGAGTTTAGCCATTGACGTGGTTCCGTGAACTGGAAGTATTGTGCTGCCCACATCTGGTGTTGACCAACATCTGCTACGACAATTGCATCACTATAGTGTTCATAGATCTGCTCCATAACATATTGTGGCATGACTTTGTTGCCTTTCTGCTCGTACTCAAACGGATATTTCTGTTTCCATTCTTGTATCTGCCTACGCCACGGATCAATATCGGTAGTATCAACCATCTTGTTCAGTTCTATGAGAACTTTCTTAGCATCACCCACAATGGGGACATCAACAGGTACATTCTTACCAATACAAGATGCATCAATGTCAATATGTATTTTTTTGGCATTGGGTGCGAATTTGTCAAGATCACCTGTAACCCTATCATCAAATCTAGCACCAATTGCAACAACGAGGTCTGAATCGGTAAATGCGTAATTTGCGCAGCATGATCCGTGCATACCCGGCATCTGCATCGCTAAGGGATGTGTTTCAGGAAAAGCACCGAGTCCCATCAACGTAACAGTGATTGGAATCTGTGTTTTAAGAGTTAATGCTCTGAGTTCTTCGCTTGCGTTTGCAAGAACTACGCCGCCACCAGCATATAGAATTGGACGTTCCGCTTCTTTAATTAGGTCAGCTGCTTTTGCGATCTGTTTGGGGTCACCATAGATCTGTGGTTTGTAGCTGCGGATATCAACTTTTTCAGGATATTCGTAAAGCGTCTTTTGTTGCTGTGCATCTTTTGCGATGTCAATAATGACGGGTCCCGGTTTTCCAGTATTTGCTATATGAAATGCTTCTGCGACGACATCCGCGACTTCATCGCTGCTCTTGACGAGATAACTGTGTTTACAGATGGGCCTGGTGACACCGATAACATCACATTCTTGAAATGCATCACTGCCGATAAATTGTGTCTTGACTTGTCCCGTGATAGCGACCATCGGGATGGAGTCCATATATGCAGTCGCAATTCCTGTGACAAGATTAGTTGCGCCTGGTCCGGATGTGGCGAGAGCGACGCCTACCTTACCCGTGACGCGGGCATAACCGTCGGCAGCATGAGAAGCACCTTGTTCGTGTCGCATCGGTATAAGTTTTACATCTGTTTCGTCATATAAGGCGTCAAAAATCGGCATTGCTGCACCACCGTTCACACCGAAGATATATTCGACACCTTCACGTTTGAGACAATCCACCATGATACGTGCTCCTGAAAGTTCCATGCCAATTTCCTCTTATGGTATTGTCGGCACACTCTCCTGTGCCGGAACATATTGAAAAAAAATAACCCTCTCGCTTCGCTTTGGAGACGAGAAGGATGCATAATAAGACCTTACCGTGGTACCACTCCAATTCTCTCCCTTCTGTTAAATGATAAGGAAAAGCACTCTTGGGGATGCGTTAACGGACATCAAACCGACTAATCCTACTTATCGCAATTCAGTGATCGCTCTACAGTCGTTCAGATTAGCAGCTCCAGGGCGACATTCAGTCTTAGG
>CAZURU010000540.1:0-3529 GCA_964623585.1 uncultured bacterium | reverse complement strand
AATAGGTGCGAGCCAATCGCTGAATTGTTCAAGGGTCATATCTGTAATATGGGGTGCCATTTCATCACCTTCAATAATTGTATATGTATAGTTTTTGCGAATTTTTATACATGTGACAGGCAATATGTATAATTTCTATACATATTGTTAGGATGTACCATTAAGGTCCGTGTCCGGTAAATCGCGACATTCTCTTAGGTGAGAACCCTCCGCCATGTTTAGGGTAAAGAAATTTCGCCAGAAACTACCATTTTGCTTGAAAAGGGCAAAGCCTCGATCAACTCGGATAATCGTGTGTTGTGTTTCCAAATATCTTGCGTGGAAGATGCCGTTGGGATCGTCCTTTACAGACAACTTTATCTGCCACCAAGAAGGGAATCGTTCCTTTAATTCCTTCATGAGCTCTCGATTAATTTTTCGATTCACATCATCTATATCATCATCTGGAATATGTTCATCTCTACAAGTAAATATTTCCACATTCCCCCCAATTCCTTGCTCAGATGCAAAAAAACCGTGTTCCTTCCAGAGAGACAGAATATAGGCAATACCCCTCCGGAAATTACTTGTATTGTTTCCAGTCCCAATCTGTTTGTCATAAAACCGCAACCATTTTGAGAAACGGATTGAACGAATGATGAGCTTATCCACTTCCGATCTGGAGAGTGTATCTATTGGTCCCAACCCGTCGCAATACCCTTGACGCTCTCTCTCAAAATCGCTATCGCGGTATTGAGATAAAGGAACAATGCCGTGCCTGTGTTCTGGGTCAAATCTTAGTTTTTCAAAGTTTTCGCTTCCTACAATCAAGCCATCGGTTTCGGTCTCTGTTTTTAGGTTACACGCTATCTCTAAAAGATTTTCCGATGATGTAGAACTTGGAGAAGCAGAGCACTCAACAATTCGCCGTTTCCTATTCTTCAGCAGCTCTTCGACTAAACTTTGTAACCGTTTCCGATACGCTATCGGGAGTGCTTGAGACTTAACCTGATCACGAAGCGCATCTTGTAACCTTCTTCCGGAATCAACAATCAGTAGGCCATTTTCTTGGATACCCTTTAACAAATCTTCCGCATGAATTGTATAAAGATCGTCGAAACAATCCGCTTCAAACGCAGAAGGGTCAAGCACTGCACAGACTAACACTTAAGCAACTCCCCTCTGTTATCAAAGCTCGCGAAGGCGTTCTGTGAAAAAGCCGTTGGGCCATTCATCAATAAAGTCGCCGTCTTCGTCAAGGTGTAAACGTTCTGCTTTTGCCCCTTCAGGTCCACGACTGACATATATAACAGATACATCTTCCGGCTTAAGGAGCTTTTTACGGACTAAACGTTGCAGACGCAAAATCAGGTGTTCACTATGCGTCTCAACAATGAATTGTTTCTGGTGTTCTTTAATGGCATCCGCCAAAAGGTTGCCGAGATCCGCTTGTAATTTCGGATGCACGTGAACTTCGGGCTGTTCAATAGAAATAATCTGTTTATCTGGCACCAAACTTTGGACAATGAAAGGGAGGAGTTGGCTAACACCGAAACCGACATCTGGCAGTGCTATATTTACCCTTTTTTTTCGGCGTGTATCTATGAGTCTGACTGCAAATAGACCGCCTGAATCGGGAATTATCGGTTTTACCTCAAGTTCGTAGCCGATGTCAAGTTTCTCTAACCATTCGTTCGTTTCTTTAACCAACTCAGGACGGCGGAAGAGCAAATCTGAAAGCAAATCACCCCGGTATCCAACATTTTGAGGAGTAGTGCCCCTAAAAGTATACAATCTTTCTGGGGGAATTCGAAAAGGGCTTATTGGGAAAAGAGCTTCCAAAGTTCTTTCCAATACACCGCCTGCTGTCATAGCGAGTCGAGCTACATCAAATATCTTATCAAATGAGCGGAATTCCCTCATCCCATAACTATCTTTCTGAGAAGTAACCACAACTCGATAAAAAACTTTCACCCCTAGGACTGTTTCCATCTCTTCCTCACACCTCTTAAAAATGTAGGACTTCAAACCAAAATCTGATGAGAAAAATTCGAGATCGGCCCTTAAAGAATCAATGTATCCCTGTACCCTTTCGTTAGTTCCCTGAAGTTCCTCGTCAGGATGTTCCTGTTTATTGTTGTTTTTCACATCTGTTTGGAGTTTAAGGAATTCCTCTAAACGCGATTTGCTTTCTTCAAGCTCTCTACGTATCTCCTCCTGATTCTCTTTACACCACTCAAACTCGGGTTTCCAGTAATCTGCCTCCTCTGTTAACCCTACACACTTTATCGTGGTTAATTGTGAAGGACGGAGGCCAAACTGAGTATGGGGCATGTCCATTCCGCGCCTAAATCCTTCAGGGGCTTCAGTTATATCCACTGGCCGGAATTTGACGAGGCATTTGGAAGATTTACCATCATAAATGCTAACTTGATCTAAAAGAATTTCTTCATCATGGAAGGTTCTCTTAAAACGAGGTTCGATAGCTATCCTGCCTCCTTCATACGGTAGTTGAAATGTATCATCTACCGCGGCTTCAACACGAATCGAAAACATCTGTTCTAGGTCATGATCGAAAAGCATTTCTTGAAAACTGCCGAGATCTACAATGCCATTTTCAGTTCGAGGGAGTAGGGGAGCATCTGACTCTCGGCTCTCCAGCGTCTGCTTAAGCAGATAGAGGGCTTGCAGGATTGTACTCTTTCCCGCGCTGTTTTCGCCGAAAATCAGCGTTATCGGTGCAAACTCAATGCGTGCACGTTTACCAAACGCTTTGAAATTTTCTAATTCGAGTGCATGAAGCATCAGACTTCTCCCAATTTATGAGGCACAAACTAACAGTTTATGCTACAAAAGCACTACCTCCGTAATCAGAGGAGCAGATTATAGGATAGTATACGATGTCTAATCAAATTTTGTCAAAAAGAATCTGGAGTCATTCAGTTCCCTGAAAAACCTCCAGAATCTCAAATCGGTTCGGATAACAAACATCTAAAAATCCGTGAAATCTCTGTAATCCGTGATTTGCGGCGTACTCGCCTAAATGCGACGTGCATTCAGACAATTGCCCCTACACCAAATTATATGGCATTTGGCGAAAAGTAATCCCAAGTTGCTTTAAAGTGCCTTCAGTGAGCCGGGTACCCCCACAATGGATAATCTTACTACCATCATGTCGCGGCAAGCGGTTTATGAGTTCCTCAGTGAGAATATCATCACTATTGAGGAGATAAACACCAACACCGTCCGCGCTACCTAAAAAAGCGCGTTGGTGTTTTTCATCAGCAGTACACGAACCATACGAAGGCCTATCTCCCTCCACAAGAGATAGAGCGGTATCTACCGACATCGGGGTCCCCGTCTCTTTGAAAAAGAGTAGTTGTGCCATCTCCCTAAAGGGAATTTTCTGTTTTTCTAAGAAAGTTTCGCCGACGTGATAATAGGAAAAAGTGCCACCGGTGCCAAATACATGCTGGAGTTTGCCTTTCTGTTCATAGGTATAACCTTCACTGACACGTTCAAGACGGACAGAAGTAATCTCGCGGGCTAT
>CAZURU010000539.1:276-3529 GCA_964623585.1 uncultured bacterium | reverse complement strand
GGGATGCCCCTGGGCAAACTCCATTTCCGTGCGCACATCGAGATAAACCGAATTTCCCGCTTCATCCATCGCGGCTTTTGCTGCTGTGGGTTCAAGCTGTTTAACCGCCATATTAACACTCCAATATTGAGGTGACTGTTTCTGAAATTATAGGATACTCAGAAGGTCTTTCAAAGGCAGGAATGCGTCAGTATCAAATTCCCATATACCTTTTTCTGCAGCTTCTCCCAAGCGGAGATCTGGACGTTCCCTTGATGCGAGAAAAGCGTGGACTCGCGCTTTTGGCATCTTTGTTATTTTTGGCCCCTGTATTTTTGCTTGGCTGATACATTCAAAATACAGATCTACACATTCCATTGCGGGATCGGTTTTTACCGAGTCAAGGCACACATTCTCTATCATCGTGCCTTCTACATTGTGTGGCACGACTAAGTAGGCGACCTTCAGATCACCATTTGAAACTGATTCAAGGGGTCTGGAAGGCGCAGGCAAATTAGCATTTGATAAAGCATCGCGAATCTGTTGTTCTCGGCCAGCCCTATTCGAGTTCGCATCTGCCACGACCGCAAGAGACCGGACAAGTCTAAAATCGGATAAACTTCTAAAAGTCTTAAGAAATTGCCTCAGCTTGGGATTTCCCCCGTAATGTTGTACTTCCAAGTCTTGGATATTCAAATGTTTGGACAATGAATTGAATACTCGAATCTCGTCGTTACCTTCGACAATGATCTGTTTCGGTTGTTTGATCGTCGGGTCGTTCGGCACTTATCTTATCTCCATGTTAAATTCAATGGCTGTTTCAAGCATTTCATCGTCAAAACTCACTGCTTTGATCTCTTCAGTGACACGATCAAAGCGGTAGAATGCCAACTCTTGAGGTCCATGTTTTCTAAGAGCTCGGTACGCCGCGCGGATGCACTCATCACTATGCGTTGTAGCAAATATCTGTACATCGAATGATTTAGCCAGTTCCAGCAACATAGAAAACACTTCTTCTTGTACGCTATGATGCAGTCCGTTTTCAATCTCATCGATCAGGAGCAATCCGCCACTCGCCTCGCTCATAGACAACACGAGTCCGAGCATTCGATTCAAACCTTCTCCAAGCAATTGGACTGGTATTGGCCTATCCATACCATCTATGTAGGCGTGAATGACGGGTATATTATTGATCGTAATCAACGTTAATACCTGTAATCGGGGTTCCAATGGACGAATGAATCTCAAAATCTCTTCATCTTTTCTTTCTAACTGAAATCTGCCAAATCTCGATGCGATAGCTTGAAGGTCTTCTCTATGAACCGCTGCCATAAATACCGATGTAGGTCTGTTGGGCACTGCTTGACGTTCTTGCCTGACACCCTCACTTGTCAATGAAGCACCGGGGGCAACTGGTATCGCTTGCTCTGCAATCCACCAAGCTCGAGAAGTATATTTTTTTTTGTTATCATGCAGATAGTTAAATACAATCTCAAACTCACCTTCGGTTTGAGGTCGCGTTAATCGTTCTATACTGGCTTTTTCCAGCGCGTCAGAACGGATCGTGCCAACCTGCTGGCGATTCTGTGGATAAATCTCTAATTTACGCGGACTATTGTTCCAATCCCCTTGAGCACTTATCTCAATGTGTCTACGCGTATCGAAGTTGTGAAAGATGTCATGGAAGATCATTTCAGGTACAAGTGTTCGAAGTCCCCTGAATGCATTTAACCTCGTAGTTAATTCCGGGAGATCTGGACCACTGAGTAGCCATAGTGCTTCGAGTAGAGCAGTCTTGCCTGCCCCATTTTTTCCGCCAATCAGCGTTATCCGGCCAAGATCTTCCAACGTGACCGATTTGAGATTGCGGAAGTTTGTTACAGTAAGGCTCGTCAGCATGGGATATTCCTTTTTCGGGTGATTGTTTGTGAAATTCATTCTGACGAATCATTTTTGACTTGCTCAACAGCTTGTTTCAACGGTTCCTTGATCGCTCGTTCAAGCTTGCACATCGCGTCAGTCATAAAATCAATCATTTTTCCCCATTGATCACGATCAAAAACATTCCCTTCTGACGTCTTCTCAATATGGCAAGCTTTATATTCGTCCCTGCGCTCCCACTCAAGTGGGCCACCAAACTCGTCTTCAATCTGTTGTTTGGATTCTTTCAACCGGTCAAAAATAATTTTATTTTTTGACTTTTTGTTTTGAGCAATGTCGAGAAAAATCCGACAACCTTTTTGACTTACACCAAAAGAAAAAATTATGCCACTGATGCCAGCCCCGGCACTGATAATTGGACGAGGGCCTGGACTGACATTCTGGAAAAGATTGGTTTCTTTTTGGTTCATTTCAGAAATTAATTCGTTCCAAAAATCTTCACGGACTATATGCCGATTTCCACGTTCGGCCTTTGATTCAATATCGTCTCTGGCTTTTTCTGCCATACCAATCATGTAATCTTCCGTGTCTTGAGTAGGAATAATCTGTTCAACGTGCAGAAATTGTTCTTTATCCATGACAAAAAGTGCTGCACGAAAGCATTGAAGATGTACTCCAAAATTCATCAGCCAAAGTACGGTACTGGTTACTTCTTTTCGAAATTTTGCCGCAATCAGGATAATTCGTTGCGAAACACCTTCGTTCAAAATCAGTTCTTCAAAGTCTTGATCGTCCATAAACTCAGAAATTCGTTCTTCCGCATTTGCACCAGGGTCAGCACTATTGAGATACTCCTGGTAAATTTTGGCGATATTGGATTTTGACAGCCTTGAACAATAGGAAGCGTACTTCAGAGCTTGCCACGTAACATCTTTGCCGGAATCGTCCAACTTGTTTTCAATCACAACCAATGTGCCTTGTTTGTCCAAAGCCAAAAGATCAAGGCGTTCTTGAGTTTCATCAAAGCCTCTGAATTCTTTTTGAATAATCAACAGATCTTCACCCAATACGTTCGGCTGTTTGGCAATCCATTCCTGTAGGTGTCCACGCTCGCGAAAACCAAGCGAAGAAAATGACTTCTGTTCAAGAGGTTGAATACTGTTCGATTCCATGTCGATCTTGTACATCTATCATTCCTTTTTATATTTGTCAAACTTGGCCATTGGCACATTGAGATTATATTTGCTGTATGATCTTTATATTTTATTGGGATGTCTGGCACTTTAACTTACAAAAATAAGCAAAATCATGGGTGGGGCAAGTCCTGAATCTCATTAGGGCATGTGTAGTTTTTCAGTTCTTTACTCTTATTGCCGGATATATTACTTTGGTT
>CAZURU010000539.1:0-266 GCA_964623585.1 uncultured bacterium | reverse complement strand
CAGGAGGGCCATAGAGATGGCTAAAGAAAACACACTGAGGGTCGCCATTGCGGGTTGCCATCGCATGCTACTGCGCGATTTGACCCATCACAATTTTGCCGCGGCTTTTCGAGCCATTCCGGAAACGGAGATCGTGGGGGTATTCGATTACGGCGCGGAAACGCGAGCGGAATTTGTCACCTGCTGGCGGGACGTTTGGGGCGATATCCCAACCTTCGGTGACTATGAACACATGCTCAAAGAGATCAAACCAGATGTACTCTGCA